>NZ_JBVINN010000002.1:140086-558887 GCF_055579305.1 Kitasatospora sp. NPDC032757
CTCCCCCCCCCCCCCCCCCCCCCCCCCCCCCCCCCCCCCCCCCCCCCCCCCCCCCCCCCCCCCCCCTCCCCCCCCCTCCCCCCCCCCCCCCCCCCCCCCCCCCCCCCCCCCCCCCCCCCCCGCCCGGCGCTCAGGACACCGGGCTGCACGAGGGGTGCGGATCCGGGTCGATCAGGCCGGAGGGCAGAGGGTGGCGCGCAGGGCGTCGAGGATCTTTTCGGCCTTCTCGGCGCCGAAGCCCTGCGGGTGGTCCGGCGCGGTGAAGCGCTGGTTGGCCAGCTCGACCAGCTTGGCGCGGTCCTTGGGGAACTGGTACATCGACTGGCACTGGTTGCGGGCCCGGTCGACGGCCTGGTCGGGCTTGCCGCCGACGATCGCCGGGTCGATCGCGTTCAGTGCGGTGACCAGCTTGGCGGTGACGTCGTCGCCTGGCTTGGCGGGCAGTCCGGCATCGGTCGGCGGGGCGGGCTTGGGCGGCGCCGGGGTCCCGGCGGCATCGGGGGTGCCGGGCGACGAGGCCGCTGCGGGCGACGATCCGTCGGGGGCGCCGGGGGTGGGGGTGGCCGGCGTGGTCGCGGCGGGCGGCGCGGTGGTGTCGCCGGTGGCCGGGGCGCTCGCGGCGCCGGTGGCGGGCGTGGTGGCGGCGGCAGTGGTGGCGGCAGGGGCGGTGGGGGTGCCGCTCGCGGAGGCGCCGGTCGCGGTGGTGCCGGAGCCCGAGCTGGAGCAGGCGGCGAGGCTCACCGCGGCGAACGCCGTGAGGGTGGCGGCGAGGAGACGAGTGCGCATTCCGCCACACTGTCATGTTCGCGCCGTCCAAGGGAAGATCCTCAGACGTGGGAAAGGGGCCCGGAAAGCAGGTGCGGGACGGGAGCGGACGAGGCAGGGGCCACGGGAGCGGGAGGCAGGCGCCGGTAGCGGCGTCGGGGAGCAGGTGCGGGCAACGGCGTCGGGGAGCACGGGGGCGACGGCGCGGGCGGCGGAAGCGGGAGCGCGGCGGCCCGGGGATCACCCCCGGAGCCGCCCCGCACCTGCCGGGCCCGCACCTGCCGGGCCCGCACCTGCCGGGCCCGGCCCGGCCGGGCTCAGCCCAGCCCGTTGGTCTTCAGCCACTCCTTGGCCACCGCCGACGGGTCCTCCTTGTCGATGGCGACCTTCCGCATCAGTGACAGCAGCCCCGCCGTGTCCAGCTTGGCCGACACGGCGTTGAGCGCGGCCGTCGCGGTGGCGTCCACGCCCGCCTTGTTGACCAGCGGCGTGACGTTCTGCGCGCCGAACAGGCCCTTCGGGTCGGTCAGCGGCACGAGCTTCAGCTGGGCGATCTTCGGGTCGGTGGAGAACACGTTGCCGACCTGGATCGAGCCGTCCTTGACCGCGTTGGCGGTGGTCTCGCCGGTGGGCTTCCACTCCTTGAAGCTCAGCCCGTAGACGTCCTTGAGCGGCTGCTCCTGGCGGGACTTGAACTCCGGCGGGCCGCCGATGGTGAACTCGCCCGCCTTGGCGGCCAGGTCGGTGATGCTCTTCAGGTTGTACTTGTCGGCGCTCTCCTGGCTGATGCTCAGGGTGTCCTTGTCCTCGGCGGGCGAGGACTCCAGGAGCCCCAGCGAGGCCGGCAGGGTCTTCGCCAGCGCGGCGTTGACGTCCTCCTTGGCCGGCGAGGACGCCGTGCCGCCCAGGTAGGTGAGGAGCGCGCCGTTGTACTCGGGCAGCACCGTCAGGCTGCCGTTCTGCAGCTGCCCGTAGAGCACCTCGCGGCTGCCGATGTTGAACTTCTCCTCGACCTTGACGCCCTTGGCCTTCAGCGCCTGCGAGTAGATCGAGCCGAGCAGCACGTTCTCGGGGAAGTTCGCCGAGCCGACCACCACGGTCGAGCCGGAGCCTCCGGAGCCGCCCGCGCCGGACGCGGCCGCCGACGAGGAGCCGCCGCCGAGCGGGTCGCCGCCGGAGGAGGAGCAGGCGGTGGCGCCGAGGGCGAGCGCGGCGAGGGTGGCGAGAGCCAGGGCCCGGCGGCCGCTTCTGCGGGGTGCGGAAGTCGACATGGTGATGTGTGTCCTTTCGAGTGCGTGAACGAGGATCAGCCGGCCCGGCGCTGGGCACGCAGCCCGGGCGGGAGCGCGTACCGGGCGAGCAGGGCGAAGAAGAGCTGGATGCCGACCGCGAGCAGCACCACCAGCAGTGCGCCGCCCGCCGTGACGGCGTAGTTCCGGGTGGCCAGCCCGTCGATGACGTAGCGGCCGAGGCCGCCGAGGCCGACGTACGCGGCGACCGTGGCCGTCGCGATCACCTGGACGGTCGCGGTCCGGAAGCCGGCCAGCAGGGTGGGCAGCGCGGAGGGCAGGCAGACCTGCCGGAGCACCTGCGGGTGCGTCAGCCCGACGCCGCGCGCCGCGTCCCGGACGTCCGGGTCCGTGCCGCGGACCCCCTCGACGGCGGCCACCAGCAGCGGCGGCGCGGCGAGCGCGACCAGCGGCACCAGGACGGCGGTGTCGCCGACCCCGGCCAGCAGAACCGCCAGCGTCACCAGCCCGAGCGTGGGCAGTGCGCGGGCGGCGCCGGCCAGCGAGGTCACGGCGGCCGCGCCGCGCCCGGTGTAACCGATCAGCAGGCCGAGCGGGACGGCGAGCAGGGCCGCCCAGAGCAGCGCCTCGCCGGAGAGCAGCAGGTGCTCGGTGACGCGGTGCACGATGGAGTCCGGCCCGCTGCGGCGGTCCGGGGAGGAGAAGAAGTCCCCCAGCCAGGAGAACCAGTTCACCGGACGGCCCCCTTCTCCCGGACGGCCCACGGCGCGAGCAGCCGCCGGGCGCCCAGCAGCAGCAGGTCGACGGCCAGTGCCAGCAGGACGATCAGCACGATGCCGGCCACGATCGGGGTCGGGAAGGTGCGCTGGAAGCCGTCGATGAACAGGTAGCCCAGCCCGCCGCGGCCGATCAGCGCGCCGACGCTGGCCAGCGAGATGCTGGAGACCGCGGCCACCCGCAGCCCCGCCACCAGGTACGGCACGGCGGCGGGCAGTTCGACGGCCGCCAGCCGGTGCCACGGCCCGTAGCCCATCGCGGTCGCCGCCTGCCGGACCGGTTCGGGGACGGCGCGCAGCCCGTCCACCGTCGTCGGCAGCAGGACGGCCACGGCGTAGAAGGTGAGCGGGATCATCACGGTCGCCTGGGTGGCCAGCCCGGTGTAGGGGATGAGCAGCACGAAGACGGCCACCGAGGGCAGCGCGTAGACGACGTTGAAGACGGCGGCGAACGGCTGGTAGAGCCGGGGGAAGCGCGCGCAGAGCAGGCCGAGCGGGACGGCCAGCAGCAGGCCGATCAGCACCGGGAGCAGGGCGATCACCGCGTGGTCGGCGAGCAGGTCGCCGAGGTAGCCGAGGTGGTCGCCGATCCAGTACCAGCGGACGAGCGGTTCATCGTCCACCGCCGACTCCGTCCGTCGCGGTCGAGGCGGCCCCGTCGGCCGGGGTCGGGGTGGCTCCGTCCGATGGGGTCGACGGGGCTCCGTCCGCCGGGGGCCGGGGGGCCGCCTTCGGTCCGGCCGCCTTCGCGGGGGCGGGCGCTGCCGCCAGCGCGGCGAGGACGGCCTCGCGGCTCGCCGTCCCGGTGGCCCGGCCGTCGGCGTCCAGAGCGACGGCGACGCCGGCGGGGGAGAGGACGGTGGCGTCGAGCGCGCTGCGCAGGGTGTCGGTCTCGGGCCGGTAGCCGGCCGCCGGGTGCAGGGTGGCGGTGGCCGCGTCGCGGTCGATCCAGCCGATCGGGCGGCGCTCGTCGTCCAGTGCCAACTCCCAGCCGCCGTAGCGCAGCCCGTCGGACACCGGGCGGACGGTGACGGCGGTGGCGGGGCGCAGCCCGAGGCCGCGCAGGCCGCGGTCACGGCCGAGGAAGGCGGCCACCCCGTCGTCGGCGGGCGCGGTGAGCAGTGTGTGCGGGTCGGCGAGCTGGGCGATCCGGCCCTGTTCGCGCAGGACGACGACCTGGTCGCCGAGCCGCACGGCCTCCTCGATGTCGTGCGTCACGAACAGCACCGTCTTGTGCAGCTCGGACTGGAGCCGCAGCAACTCGTCCTGGAGCCCGGCGCGGACCACCGGGTCGACGGCGCTGAACGGCTCGTCCATCAGCAGGACCGGCGGGTCGGCGGCCAGGGCGCGGGCCACGCCGACGCGCTGCTGCTGGCCGCCGGAGAGTTGGAACGGGTACCGCTTGCCGGTCTCGGGCGCCAGCCCGACCAGCTCCAGCAGCTCGGCGGCCCGGGCGCGGGCCTTCTTGCGGTCCCAGCCGAGGAGGTAGGGGACGGTGGCGATGTTGTCGATCACCCTGCGGTGCGGGAAGAGCCCGGCCTGCTGGATCACGTAGCCGATGCCGCGGCGCAGCTTGGCGGGCTCCAGCCGGGCGACGTCCGTGCCGTCGAGCAGTACCCGGCCCGAGGTCGGCTCGACCATCCGGTTGACCATGCGCAGCAGGGTCGTCTTGCCGCAGCCGGAGGGGCCGACCAGCACGGTTATCCGGCCGGTGGGGACGTCGAGGTCCAGGCTCCCGACGGCGATGGTGCCGTCGGGGTGGCGCTTGCCGGCGCCGTCGAATCTGATCACGGGGAGTTTCCTCGTCTCGGTGCCCCGTGGTGGCGGCGCCGATGGTGGCGGTCTGTCGGTCGGTGGCGGTTTGTCGACACTTGACGGTGCGTAGTGCATCCGTCGGTCTGTCATATCAACTGCCCGGACGTTCTTCCGCCCGCGTGGCTGCCCAGCATCGGACCGGCGGAAACTCCGATCAGACTATGACCTGGATCATCTCCTGTCTCCGGCGTACCACTCGGGCGGGCCTCCCCGGCGCCGGACGACCGGCCGGCGGCCCCGCCGTGTGAGCCCGGCTGAGCCCGGCCCCCTTCCGGCCGGAGCCCGGCCTCAGCCGCCGGGCCGGGTCGGCAGCCCCGCGGCGGCCCAGCCGACGAAACCGCCGTCCAGGTCCGTCGCCCGGTGCAGCCCCAGCTCGCGCAGCGAGGCGGCGGCCAGACTGGAGGCGTAGCCCTCCGAGCAGACCACGACCACCTCCACGTCGTACCCCGTCGCCTCCGGGATCCGGTGGCTGCCGGTCGGATCGAGCCGCCACTCCAGCACATTGCGCTCGATCACCAGCGCCCCCGGGATCTCCCCCTCGGCCGCCCGCTGCGCCGCCGGCCGGATGTCCACCAGCAGCGCGCCGTCCAGCTGCGCCTGGTAGGCCTCCCGGGCCCCGGGCCGGTGGACGCCCTCGCGGGCACGCTCCACCAGGTCGTCAATCGTGGTCACCACTGCTCCGGTCCTTCCTGCGAGGTGCGGACCAGGCCGCCGGCCCGCAGGTCGTAGTGCGCCATCGAGCTCAGCGGCGGCGAGTAGGCGTGCAGGGTGACGGCCGGGCCTGAGGCCGTGTTGCGGACGTCGTGCACGTATTCGGGGCCGAACGCCCGGGCGGTGCCGGCCGGCACCCGGCGGATCAGCAGGCCCTGCTCGGGCCCGCCGAGCGAGAGCTCCTCCAACTCGCCGAGCGCGACGGTGAAAGCGCCGCGCGAGCCGCCGTGGTCGTGGAACCCGGTGGACTGGCCCGGCAGCCAGCTGATCAGCCAGACCTCGTGGTCCTCGTCGGCCGCCAGCCGCCGGTACCAGCGCTCGTCGGTGGAGAGCCGGACGTGCTGGATCCACCGGTCGGGCCGCTCGGCCAGCTCGCGGACGATCGTGCGCAGGGCGTTGGGCGTGAGCGGGGCGCGGGTCTCCTCGGCGGCGGCGGGCGCCGCCACCGAGGTCGCGGTGGTGGTGGACGTCGGGGTGTCTGCGGTGTCGGCTGCGAGGTCCAGGCTCATGTGGGCGTCCTCGGGGAAGGCGGAGCGAGCGGAGGGCGGGTGGCCGTGCCCGGGCGCGGATGCAGGTGTCCGCGGACGAGCGGGGCGGGCACGGGTGCGCCGGGCGGGGCGCGTCAGGAATGCGGGTGCGGGTGCGCGGTGCGGGCCCTGGAGGACGTCACAGGGTGGGACCGGCGGGGAAAGGCAGGGTCAACAGGCACAGATGGAACTCGCCTGGCGTCGCAGATCGACGTGCAGGCGGCAGACCAGAGTGGTGCCGGAGTCCATGCGCCGGATCCTTCCTGACGGGAAGGGCACGAGTCAAGCGAGCCCGTCACCCCTGCGTGGCGCTCCGGGGTGCGGGCGGGGCCGGTGCCGGGACGTGCGGGCGGGTGTGGGGGGTGTTCGGCGGGGCGTTCTGCTCGGTGCCCGGCTGCACGGTGGGCGCCGCAGCGCCCGGGGGCGGCGGCACGGGGGAGGGAACACCGGGGCCGGTGCCGGCCAGTGCCGCCTTGATCACGGGCGCGGCCTGCTCGCCCAGGTGGCGGCCCAGCGTCTGGTAGGCGTCGAACTGCCGGTGGTCGAACCACTGGTCGCTGGTGGAGTCGTTGGGGAAGGCCGGGTTGGCCACCGCGTACGAATGCAGCTCGTAGGGCATGTCGGCGGTCAGCACGGCCTGGACGACGATCAGCGTGCCGAGGTTCCCGCCGTCGCCGCCTCCGTCGCGGGAGCGGTCGCCGTCCTTGCCGCCGCCACCGTCTTCGCCGCCCCCACCGCCCTCGCCGTTCTCGTCCGGGACGGTGAGCGCGTCCGGGTAGTGGATGGACCCGGTGATCACCGTTCGTGCGGAGAGACGCTCGGCCAGGCGTGCCGCCAGACCGTGCAGCGACTGCCCGTCCGCGCTGCCGGGGATCAGCAGTTCGGGCTCGTGGAGGGTGATGGTGATGCCCAGCTCCTCGCGGGCGAGCGTGATCGCCGCCGCCAGCGTGGCCGCGTAGGAGGTGTCCCCGCTGGCGTCGATGCAGACCGCGGTGCGGACGCCGTGCCGGAGCAGCTCGACCAGCCCGAGGTTCTCGTAGTGGCCGCCGTCGGTGGTGAGCAGGAACCGGCCGTCCATCGGGAACCGCCCGCACAGCTCGCGCAGTTGGTACGGGAGCCGGCGGACGGCGGGCTGCGGCGCGCGCCGCCAGTCGCGGTCGGGCGCCCAGAGCGGTCCGAGGACGGCCGGGTTGGGCAGCCAGCTGCCGAGCCGGGCGTTGGTGACCGCGAACAGTCCCTGGTAGGCGCGGGACTGACGCCCCATCGCCGAGGAGAAAGCGGCGCCCGAGACGGCCATCGCGGACTGCACGGTGAGGTCCCGGGCGATGTGCCGCCGGGTGCGCCGCTCCAGCAGGTCGGTCCGGGCGTAGCCGACGTCCGGCCCGCCCACGTAGTCGTACGAGAAGGTGAACGAGACGGCCCGGCGCCCCGGCGGCGTACGGGAGTTGCCGGAGAGGTTGGCCGCCGCCGCGAACACCACCTGCGGGAAGCCGGGGTGCCGGGCGCCGTAGTGGCTGAGCCGGGTCTGCTCGCGGAAGAAGTGGTACGGCCGGGCCAGCACCTCGCCGTCCTCGGTGGAGCGGCGGACGGCGAACGCGGAGGCGAGCCGGCGCCGGTAGAACGGGTGCAGGCCCATCCAGGTCTGGTCGAGGTTGAGCCCGACCGATCCGAGCACGAGCGGCAGCAGCACCTGGGCGGCGGCCGGCCAGGCGTGCCCGGTGGCGACCGCCCAGCCGAGGGCGAGCAGCGCGCCCGCAGACAGCGCGGCCAGCGCCGACCAGACGAGCAGGTACTCGGCGATCCGGCTGCCGATCCCGCCGCCGATGCGGCCGACGCCGTGCACCAGCCCGCCGAGCGCCGCCGCGCCCTGCTCGACGGCCCGGCGCCCGTGCCAGAGGATGCCGAGCAGCACCGCGAGGTAGCTGAGCAGGACGGTGAGGCTGATGCCCGCGCCGGTCTGCCGGGCGCCGACCGCGAGCGCCGCCTGGAGCCGGACCGCGCCCCAGGCGAGCCCGGGCACCATCAGGACGCCGACGGCCAGCAGCGCCGCCAGCGCCAGCGCGCCGTGGGAGAGCCGGCGCAGCGCGCGCGGCAGCAGGGTGTTCCAGCCGAGCAGCGAGAAGGCCAGCAGCCAGAGCAGCCAGCAGGCGACGGCGGCCGCGAGCAGCCCGATCAGCGCCAGTACGGCCGGCGCCCGGACGGTGAGCGGGCCGGGCACGGCGGCCCCGCCGGTGCGCAGGCCGGCGGCGGCCAGGCCGTCGAGGTCGGCCAGCGGTACGAGGTGGTAGAAGCGGCTGAGCCCGAGACCGATCACCAGGACGGTGGCGAGCAGCAGGGTGAGCGCCGCGACCAGGCCGCGCAGCAGTGTCCCGAGGGCGACCAGCCACTGCCCGGCGCCGTCCGCCAGGTACTTGGCGTGCCGGCGCAGGTGGTCCTCCTCCGGGGAGCCGGGCTCCAGGACGTCGTCCGCGGTCAGGCCGGAGACGGCGTGCACCGGGCCGCCGGGCGCCGCGTCGCTGAGCGCCAGTTGCAGCGCGCCGACGGTGTAGCCGCCGCCGGAGACGGACACCAGGTAGCGGGCCTGTTTCAGCCAGGGCCGCAGCTCCTGGAGGGCGCCGAGGGTGATGCAGGCGGAGCGGATGCCGCCGCCGGAGACGCAGAACCCCAGCCGGGCGTGCTCCCGGCCCGGCGGCACCACGGCGCCGTTGCGCCAGCGGGCGCGGTGGTCGAGCGGCGGGCTCGCGCGGCGGCCGGGCGGCCAGTGCCCGCCGCGGGCGGTGGCCACCGGCCAGGGCGGGACCAGTGCGGGCGCCCCGGGGGTCACGGGGGGATCGGCGGCGGCCTCGGCCGGGTGGCGCAGCAGGGCGCGCAGTGCACGGTGGAGGGTGACGCCGACGATGACCAGGGCGATCGCCGCGGCCGGCAGGAGCAGCAGCCATCTGACGGCGGCGAGCGCGGACGCGGCGGCGAAGGGGGCGTCGGAGCCGGCCGCGTCCACCCCGTCCAGCCCCGCGCCCAGCAGCGCGTTCCCGGTGAGGCCGCAGGCACCCGCAAGCAGCCCGGCGCCGCCGCAGGCGAGCGCGGTGAGCCGCCAGTGCGGCCGGATGAGCACGTACCGGCCCAGCAGCCCGGCCGCGGCGAGTGTCAGGGTGCAGCCGCCGAGCAGCCACCAGCCGGCCGCCAGGGCCGAGCGGTACGCCGAGAGCTGCCCGCCGGCCACGGCCTCGGCGGCCGCCCGGGTGCCGGCCAGCTCCAGGGCCACGCCCCGTACGGCGGGGGCCCAGTGGCGGTACAGCAGCCACCCCAGTGCGAGCGGCACGGGCACGCCGAGCGCGAGCAGCAGGCCGGCCCAGGGCGGCACCGGGCGGCGCGGCACGGACGCGGAGAGCTCCTCGGACACCGCCACCACGACCACCTCCCCGTGCACCACCCGGGACCCGGCCGCCCGGGGCGGCGCGGATCACTGTCGGCCACTGCCCGGTGACGTACCGGAGCAGCATCATGGCGCGTACTACCCCGATACGCAGTACCCCGCACAGGATTCACCCGAATGAGTAAGGAGAGTCCTAGCGGGGTAGATGACCGTTTCATCCCATCTACTCGACCCTGCGTGTCCGCGTGAGAAGACCGCCCCAGCCGCGTTGCGTCCGACGTATTGTCAGGCCACCGAGGCCGGGCCTACGGTCTACGCACCACGTTCTACGCACGTAGATGCGTTGGCCGGCACACGTGTGAACCCGCAGCCAGAACCGCCCCGTCAACCCTCAGACCGCAGGCCCGACCCCCCGGCCGGGCCACGGAGTTGCGGAGGTACCCATGTCGCAGATCGTCCGCGCCGCCCTCGTCCAGACCCGGTGGACCGGGGATCAGGAGACGATGATCGCCCTCCACGAGCGGTACGCCCGCGAGGCCGCCGCCCAGGGTGCGAAGATCATCGGATTCCAGGAGGTGTTCAACGCCCCCTACTTCTGTCAGGTCCAGGAGCCCGAGCACTACCGCTGGGCCGAGGCCGTGCCCGACGGCCCCACCGTCCGCCGGATGCAGGACCTCGCCCGCGAACTCGGCCTCGTCGTGGTCGTCCCCGTCTACGAGGAGGACCAGCCCGGCGTCTACTACAACACCGCCGCCGTGATCGACGCCGACGGCCGTTACCTCGGCAAGTACCGCAAGCACCACATCCCCCAGGTCAAGGGCTTCTGGGAGAAGTACTACTTCAAGCCCGGCAACCTCGGCTGGCCCGTCTTCGACACCGCCGTCGGCAAGGTCGGGGTCTACATCTGCTACGACCGCCACTTCCCCGAGGGCTGGCGCGCCCTGGGCCTGGCCGGCGCCCAGATCGTCTACAACCCCTCCGCCACCAGCCGCGGCCTCTCCGCCTACCTCTGGCAGCTCGAACAGCCCGCCGCCGCCGTCGCCAACGAGTACTTCGTCGCCGCCATCAACCGGGTCGGCACCGAGGAGTACGGCGACAACGACTTCTACGGCACGTCCTACTTCGTCGACCCGCGCGGCCAGTTCGTCGGCGACGTCGCCTCCGACAAGGAGGAGGAGCTCGTCGTCCGCGACCTCGACCTCGACCTCATCGAAGAGGTCCGCCGGCAGTGGGCGTTCTACCGCGACCGCCGCCCCGAGGCCTACGGACCCCTGACCGAGGCGTGAGAGGGACCGCACCGTGACCACCCGTACCGTCATCCGCGGCGGCCTCGTCATCACCGCCGCCGACGAACTCCACGCCGACGTCCTGGTCGAGGGCGAACGCATCGTGGCCCTCGCCGCCACCGGCAGCGACGCCGCCCTCGCCTGGACCGCCGACACCGTCATCGACGCCACCGGCCACTACGTCATCCCCGGCGGCGTCGACGCCCACACCCACATGGAGCTGCCCTTCGGCGGCACCGCCGCCTCCGACACCTTCGAGACCGGCACCCGCGCCGCCGCCTGGGGCGGCACCACCACCATCGTCGACTTCGCCGTCCAGCCCGTCGGCGGCTCCCTGCGCGAGGGCCTCGACGCCTGGCACGCCAAGGCCGACGGGAACTGCGCCGTCGACTACGCCTTCCACACCATCGTCTCCGACGTCAACGACGGCGTCCTCAAGGAGATGGACGCCCTCGTCGACTCCGGCGAGTCCACCTCCTTCAAGCTCTTCATGGCCTACCCCGGCGTCTTCTACAGCGACGACGGGCGCATCCTGCGCGCCATGCAGCGCGGCGCCGCCAACGGCGGGCTGATCATGATGCACGCCGAGAACGGCATCGCCATCGACGTGCTGGTCGAACAGGCCCTCGCCGCCGGCCGGACCGCTCCCCGCTACCACGGAGAAGTCCGCCGCGAACTCCTGGAGGCCGAGGCCACCCACCGCGCCATCAAGCTCGCCCAGGTCGCCGGCAGCCCCCTCTACGTCGTCCACGTCTCCGCCGCCTCCGCGCTCGCCGAACTCACCCGCGCCCGCGACGACGGCCACAACGTCTTCGGCGAGACCTGCCCCCAGTACCTCTTCCTCTCCACCGACAACCTCGCCGAGGAGGGCGCCGACGGCTTCGAGGGCGCCAAGTACGTGTGCAGCACCCCGCTGCGGCCCCGCGAACACCAGGCCGCACTCTGGCGCGGCCTGCGTACCAACGACCTCCAGGTGGTCTCCACCGACCACTGCCCGTTCTGCTACGTGGGCCAGAAGGAGCTCGGCCGCGGCGACTTCTCCAAGATCCCCAACGGCCTGCCCGGCGTGGAGAACCGCATGGACCTCCTCCACCAGGCCGTGGTCGACGGACACCTCACCCGGCGCCGCTGGATCGAGATCGCCTGCACCACCCCGGCCCGGATGTTCGGCCTCCACCCGCGCAAGGGCACCATCGCCCCCGGCGCCGACGCCGACCTGGTCGTCTACGACCCCACCGCCGTGCAGACCGTCTCCGCCGCCACCCACCACATGAACGTCGACTACTCGGCCTACGAAGGCCGTCGGCTCACCGGCCGCGCCCGGACGGTGATCTCCCGAGGCACCGTCGTCCTCGACGACGGCCGGTGGCTCGGCCGCGCCGGCCACGGCACCTTCCTGCGCCGCGACACCTGCCAGTACCTGGTCTGACCCCGGTCCGACCTCCGCCGCCGCCCGGGGCCGGGCTCTCCGGCCCCGGGCACGGCACACCCGCCCCGTCAGGCACATCCAGCCGGGCCGGGCCACCCGCCCGGTCCGGGACGCCCACCCGGCCCCGGAGCCCGGCAGACCCACCTGGCCCGGCCGCACGCGCGCCCGGGCCCGGAGCCCGGCACCTCCCGGGCACACCTCCCCGCCCCCGAAGCCCCTGGAGCCCTCATGGACATCGGCCTCGTCCTGCAGACCGACCCGCCCGCCCGCCTGCTCATCGACCGCATGATCCGCGCCGAACGGGCCGGCTTCACCCACGGCTGGACCTTCGACTCCTGCGTCCTGTGGCAGGAACCCTTCGTCATCTACAGCCGCATCCTCGCCGAGACGACGAAGCTGACCGTCGGCACCATGGTCACCAACCCCTCCACCCGCACCTGGGAGGTCACCGCCTCCCTCTTCGCCACCCTCAACGACATGTACGGCAACCGCACCGTCTGCGGCATCGGCCGCGGCGACTCCGCCATGCGCGTCGCCGGCCGCCGCCCCGCCACCCTCGCCCGGCTCTCCGAAGCCATGCACGCCATCAAGGAGCTGGCCGAAGGCCGCACCGTCGAGGTCGACGGCACCGACATGCACCTGCCCTGGGTCCGCCCCGGCGCCCGGCTGCCCGTCTGGATGGGTGCGTACGGACCGAAGGCGCTCAACCTGACTGGGCGTCAGGCCGACGGGTTCATCCTCCAACTCGCCGACCCCTACCTCACCGAGTTCATGATCAAGGCCGTGCGCAACGCCGCCGCCGAAGCCGGCCGCGACCCCGACGGCGTCACCATCTGCGTCGCCGCCCCCGCCTACGTCACCACCGACGACTCCCCGCAGGCCCTCGCCCACGCCCGCGAACAGTGCCGCTGGTTCGGCGGCATGGTCGGCAACCACGTCGCCGACCTCGTCACCCACTACGGCGAGCACTCCGCCCTCGTCCCCGACGCCCTCACCGACTACATCAAGGGCCGCCAAGGCTACGACTACAGTCACCACGGCCGGGCCGGGAACCCCGACACCGCCTTCGTCCCCGACGAGATCGTCGACCGCTTCTGCCTCATCGGCCCGGTCGAGGCCCAACGCGAACGCCTCCACCAGCTCCGCGCCCTCGGCGTCGACCAGTTCGCCGTCTACGCCATGCACGACGCCGTCGAAGCCACCATCGACGCCTACGGCACCGACGTCATCCCCCAGTTGCGCGAAGGCACCCGTCAATGACCGGCACCGCCGCGATAGGGGGCGGCTCCGCGCAGCCGGCACGCCAGCTCCAGCACGCCGACGGCCGGGTCGAGTTGGACCCGGCCGCCCCGGCCCTGCCAGCCAACGGCTACACCAACGACGACCTGCGCCCCGTCCCCGTCGGCCGCCGCACCTGGACCACCTACAACTTCCTCGCCCTCTGGGTCGGCATGGCCCACAACATCCCGTCCTGGACCCTCGCCTCCGGCCTCGTCGCCCTCGGCATGGACTGGAAACAGGCCGTCCTCACCATCGCCCTCGCCAACCTCATCGTGCTCGCGCCGATGCTGCTCACCGGCCACGCGGGCACCAAGTACGGCATCCCCTTCCCGGTCTTCGCCCGCGCCTCCTTCGGCCTGCGCGGCGCCAACCTGCCGGCCCTCCTGCGGGCCGCCGTCGCCTGCGCCTGGTTCGGCATCCAGACCTGGATCGGCGGCGAGGGAATCTTCCTGCTCGCCGGCAAGCTCTTCGGTGAATCCTGGCGCACCGCCGCCGAGTTCGGCGGCTACCCGTGGACGCAGTGGCTCTCCTTCCTGCTGTTCTGGCTGGTCGAGATGGCCGTCATCGCCCGCGGCATGGAGACCCTGCGCCGCTTCGAGAACTGGGCCGCGCCCTTCGTCATCGTCGGGGCCCTCGCCCTGCTCGTCTGGATCACCGTCAAGGCGGGCGGCTTCGGCCCGCTGCTCGACCAGCCCTCCCGGCTCGGCTGGGACGGCGACTTCTGGAAGGTCTTCTTCCCCGCCCTCATGGGCATGATCGGGTTCTGGTCGACCCTCTCCCTCAACATCCCCGACTTCACCCGCTTCGGCGGCAGCCAGCGCGCGCAGATCCGCGGCCAGGCCCTCGGCCTGCCCACCACCATGACCCTCTTCGCGCTGCTCTCCGTCCTCGTCACCTCCGGCTCGCAGGCCGTCTACGGCGAACCCGTCTGGGACCCGATCGCGCTCGCCGCCAGGATGGAGAACCCGGTCGGCATCCTGTTCGCCCTGCTGACCGTCCTCGTCGCGACCCTCTCCGTCAACATCGCCGCCAACGTGGTCTCACCCGCCTACGACCTCGCCAATCTGATGCCGCGCCTCGTCAACTTCCGCACCGGGGCGCTGATCACGGGTGTCATCGGGATAGCCGTCCTCCCCTGGAAGCTGATCTCCGACCCGCACGTCTACATCTTCACCTGGCTCGGCGTCGTCGGCGGCCTGCTCGGCACCGTCGCCGGTGTCCTCATCGCCGACTACTGGCTCCTGCGTCGCACCCGCCTCCACCTCGCCGACCTCTACCGCCCGCACGGCGCCTACTGGTACACCGCCGGCTGGAACTGGCGCGCCGTCACCGCCCTGCTGGCCGGCGGCCTCCTCGCCGTCGGCGGCTCCCACGGCGGCCCCTTCCCGGCGGACGGTCTCGTCCCGTTCCTCGAACCCCTCGCGGACTACGGCTGGGCCGTCGGTCTCACCACGTCCCTGGCCCTCTACACGGCACTCACCGTGACGACGGGGCGCGGCACCCGCGCGTGACCACGGGCGCCGCCGCCCGCCGGGCGGCGTCACCGGTGGGGCGTCCTGCGCGGGGAGTGCCGTCCGGTTCGGTGGGGCGCCGTCCGTGGGAGGCCCGGCGGGCGACGTCGCCGAGCCGCTCGACGGCGGCGAGGACCTTCGCCGTGCCGTCTTCGCTCGCGAGGGTGGCGGCGACCGAGCGGGCGCAGGAGTTGGGGGATGGCGAGCGGTCCGGCGCCGGCCTGGAGGAGGCGCTGGCCGCGGGTGGAGGCGAGTTCGGCGCGCGGGTCGACGGGGAGGGCGCGGAACTCCAGCCCGGCCGCGCGGACGGAGTCGGCGAAGGTGGCGTGGGTCGCGACGGCGACCTGATGGCCGGCCGCGTGCAGCCGGGCGCCGAGTCCGGGGAAGGGGGCCACGTCGCCCCGGGAGCCGGCGGTGGCGATCAGAATGCGCATGGCCGCAGCATCGCGGCCCGGGCCGCCCCGGGGGCGGGTGCCACGCCCGGCGCACCGGAACCGCGGGGGCGCACCGATGCGTCCTTCGCGGCAGGAGCGGCCCGGACGGGACCGCCGTCGTGGTGCCGTGGAGGGTGGGAGGACGCATGGGTATCGTCGCGTGGATCGTGCTGGGCCTGGTGGCCGGGGCCCTGGCCAAGTTGCTGCTGCCGGGGAGGGACCCGGGAGGCCTGGTCGTGACCACCCTGATCGGCATCGCCGGGTCCTTCGTCGGCGGCTGGATCTCCTCGCACTTCCTGCACCGGCCGGTGGCCGCGCACTTCTTCGACCTGGCCACCTGGGCGTCGGCGATCGGCGGGGCGCTGGTGCTGCTGATCCTGTACCGGATCCTCTTCGGCAACTCCCGCCGCTGACGCCGCCCGCGGGCCGGGTGCGGAGGCCGCGGGCCCGGTCCCGCCCGGTGCCGGCGACGGCCCGGCCGGGTCACACGTCGGCGACCCAGGCGGGCAGTTCTTCGCGGGCGGCCGGCCAGGTGGCGGGCACGTCCGCGAGACCGCAGCCCGGAGCGGACGTCGCTGGCCGGCAGCCGGCCGGCCACCTCGGTCAGCAACTCAACGCGGGAAGGCGGTTGTCGGCCGCGACTGCGGGTGGTGAGCGCCGCCGCGAGGGCGACCGCAACCGCTCCCGTCACCGCCTCCGGGTGGAAGTGCGTGGTGAGCGCCTGCGGTTCGGCCTGCCGGGCGGCCGTGCCGAGGTCCTCCGCGAACCGGGCGCCGAGCGGCGCGGCCCGCATCGCGGCGCCGTTGCCGTACGAGCCCTGGCCGCCGAACTGCCGCGCGGTGACGGTCCGCCAGTCGGCGCCGCGGTCGATCTCGCGCAGCACGCCGTGCATCGAGGGGCCGTACGTGCGTCCGTAGTCGGAGACGTACTCCTCGGTGAACTCCAGCGCCGGCGCGTCCGGTACCACCTCGCCGTTCCGGATGAGGTGGCGCACCAGGACGAGCGCCATCGCGGTGTCGTCCGTCCAGTGCCAGGGGGCGGGCCGGCCAGGTGGGCGGTGACGGCGGCGGGTGCCTCGTCGGGCGGGACGGAGAACCAGCGGTCGCCGAAGGCATCGCCGAGGGCGAGCCCCTGCAGGCTGTCCAGGGCGGGTCGGGTGGCGCGCTTGGTCGTCCTCCGGGTGAGATCAACTGTGCGTGCCGGTCTGCCGGGCCGTGGCGCGGGTCGGCGAGTGGATCAACGCCCCGGCGCAGCGCCGGGGCGGGGCCCTGCGTTCCGCCGGGAGGTCCCGCCGGACGGCCTGTTCGGCGTCGTGTCCGGCGGCTTGCTCGGCGGCCTGCTGGGCGTCCTGCCCTTTCTTGACGGTCCTACGGGGTGCGGAGGCCGCCGAGGATGAGCTTCCAGAGGGCCTCGAAACGCTCCTGGGCGTGCGGGTCGGCCCACTCGGAGGCGTACGCGGGGTCGTGGAAGTGGGCGGTCGCCTCGAAGACGGCGCGGGCGGTCGAGCCGATGTGGGCGAGCCTGAACTCCTTGGTCCCGACACCGTCCTGGATGATCCGGCCGATCTGGCCGACCAGCGTGTCGAGGTGCGTCTCGACGGTGCTGCTGGTCTCGGCGACCAGCGCCATGTAGGTGGCGAACAGCTGCGGGTCGTCGAGCGCCTTCTTCCGCTTGGCGGCGAACAGCGTCTCCAGCCAGCGGTGCAGCCGCTCGACGGCCGGGCCGGGCTCGGTGGCGATGAACTGCAGGTCGCTGTGGGCCTGGTCGAGCCAGCGCTGGGTGACGGCCTCGCGCAGCGCGGCCTTGCTCGGGAAGAAGCGGTAGACGCTGCTGTGGCTGACACCGAGGGCGCGGGCGACGTCCACGACCGTGGCCTTGGCCGGGCCGAACCGCCTGAGGACGTCCTCGGTCGCGCTCAGGATCTGCTCGGGGGTGAGTGCGCTGTCCGTGGTCACGGCGAGGTACGTCCTTACGGTGGTGCGCCCGCCGGTGGCTGGCGGACGGTGTTGCGGCTGGCGGTGCTGCGGGTGGCGGGTGGCGGTGCGTGCTGCGAGTTGTCGGGGTGCTTGTCGTACCGGCCCGGCCCGCCCCCGGCCGCGTTGCGTCGGCCGGGGCGGGTGCCGCGGTCAGTGCTCGCTGTCGAGGTGGGCCATCTGAGCGGCAGCGTACCTCTCCCCGGCGGCGGACCCGGCAGGGACGGCGGCCTCGATGGCGGCCAGGTCGGCCCCCGTGAGCGTGAGGTCCAGGGCGCCGAGGGCCTCGGTCAGCCGGTCACGGCGGCGGGCGCCGACCAGCGGGACGATGTCCTCGCCACGCGAGGCGACCCAGGCGATCGCGACCTGGGCGACGCCGGCGCCCCGTTCGGCGGCGACCGCGCGCAGCGCCTCCACCAGCTTGAGGTTGTGCGTGAGGTTGTCGCCCTGGAAGCGCGGGCTGTGGCCGCGGAAGTCGGCGCCGGCCAGGGCGCGGTCGTTGTTCCAGTGGCCGCTGAGCAGGCCGCGCGACAGCACCCCGTACGCGGTGACGCCGATGCCCAGCTCGCGGGCGGCGGGCAGGATCTCGTCCTCCATGGAGCGCGAGATGAGCGAGTACTCGATCTGCAGGTCGCTGATCGGGTGGACGGTGGCGGCGCGGCGCAGCGTGTCGGCGCCGACCTCGGACAGGCCGATGTGGCGGACGTAGCCGGCCTTGACCAGGTCGGCGATCGCGCCGACGGTCTCCTCGACCGGGACGTCCGGGTCGAGGCGGGCCGGGCGGTAGACGTCGATGTAGTCGGTGCGCAGGCGGCGCAGCGTGTAGGCGAGGGCGGTCTTGGTGGCGGCCGGGCGGGCGTCGTAGCCGAGCCACTGGCCGCCGGGGTCGCGCTGGGCGCCGAACTTCACGCTGATCTGGACGCTCCCGCGGTCGCGGCCGCGCAGTGCGTCGTGGATCAGCAGCTCGTTGTGGCCCATGCCGTAGAAGTCGCCGGTGTCGAGCAGGGTGACGCCGGCGTCGAGCGCGGCGTGGATGGTCGCGATGCTCTCCGCCTCGTCGGCCGGGCCGTAGAGGTCGGACATGCCCATGCAGCCGAGGCCGAGGGCGGAGGTGGTGAGGCCGGTCGAGCCGAGGGCGCGCCGGTGGATCCGGGGAGTGGTGGACACGGGGTGCTCCTGACGGGGAGGGGTTCGGCGTGGGCGTCGGCGTGGGCGCCATGGCCGGGGTGCGGCGATGGGCCGGGGTGCGGCGATGGCCGGGGGTGGTGGGTGGCCGAGTCCAACCATGGCACGACGGCTAACAGAATTCAAAATCTGTCAGTCGTAATCTGTTATCTGTTTTCTGTCATCTGTCACTCGGTGACCGAGGGATGCCCGCCGAGGGACGCCGTCCGTCCGTCGTGTTCCCCCCTCCGCCCCCCTCCGCCCCCGCCCTCCGCCCGCGCCCGCTGCCTCAGACCGCCGCCTCGCTCGCCGCCGCGCCACCGCCCACGCACGAGGCCGCGTGCCGGCAGATCTGCGGGTCGAAGGTCACCAAGATCCCCACGGCTCGTACGTCTTCGGACCCGGCCGGCCGGGTCCGCCGGCCGTCCCGGCGCCCTCCCCGCCGCCCATCAGTCGCTCACCCGGCTGCGGTTCTCGTACGCCAGGTCCGCGTACTCGGGGTGGCGCAGCATCCACGCCTTGATGAACGGGCACGTCGCCAGCACCGGCAGCCCGCGCTCACGGGCGTCCTCCAGGGCCGCCCGGGCCAGCGCGCCGCCGACCCCCTGCCCCTCGAAGGCCGGCTGCACCACCGTGTGCGGGTACACCACCAGGTGGTCGCTGCGCATGTACTCGGCGAAGCCGGCCAGGGCGTCGTCCGCCCAGGCCTCGAAGCGGCTGCTGGCTTCGGCGTCTCGAACCGTGACGGTCATCGGAGGCTCCTCGCTGCCGGACGCGGAGCCGGGGCCGGCCCCGGTCCATCATCGAGCGCCGCTCACCGCCCCGCCCGTCGACCCGCCCGTCGCCCCGGTCGGCGTCACCGAGGGCGCCGTGCCGCCCGGCTGCCGCACCCGCCCGGCGACCGGCGCGCGCAGCAGGTGGACCCGGGCCGGCGGCAGGTTGCGCCACACCGTCCGGCTCCCCAGCCCGTACGCCGCCTCGAACCGTCGCAGCAGCCGCACCACCGCCCGGTGCCGCGCCCCGTGCCGGGTCCCCGACACCAGAGTCCGGGCGGCCATGGTGCCCAGGTACCCGAAGTAGGTGAGCTCCCCGCCCGGCACCAGCAGCCGCAGATAGAGGTCCAGGATGTGCTGCACGTGCGCCGGCTCGAAGTTGGTGAACGGCAGGCCGGAGACGATCACGTCGTACCGCTCACCTCCTGTGCCGGTGGCGGTAGCGGTGCCGGTGGTGCTGTTGCCGGCGCCCGCGTGCCCGACACCGTCCCCGGCCCGGTCCCACGCCTCCGCCCGGCCCTCCGGCCGGCCCTCCGGAAGCTCCTCCACCCGGCAGACCGACAGCCGCAAGCCGACCTCCGGCCCGCGCCGGGCCAGCTCCGCGTCGTCCCGCAGCCGGTCGGCGAACCGCGGATTCGCCTCGACCACGTGCAACCGGTCGCCCGACCGCAGCACTTGGGCCAGCCGCCGGGTCACCACCCCCGTCCCGGCGCCGACCTCCAACACCGACAGCGGCCGGTCCGGACGGCTGGTCACCGGGACCACCAGGGCGTTCACCAAGTCCGGCCCACTCGGCGCCAGTGCGCCCGTACCGTGGAACGTGCGCAGCGCCTCACCGAGGAACAACAGCCGGTCACCGGCCGGTCGGCCGGGACCTTCACCCGAGGGCCGCGGCGGGGAGTAGGGGCGTGGGCCGAGCTGATCCGTCGTCATGAAACCGAAGCTAGAGCCGCCCGGAGCCGCCCGAATCGGCCGAACCGAGACGCCCACCCCCGACGAAAGTCGAGGGTGGCATTGGTCTTTGGACAGGGGACCAGAGGCCAGGGCGGCCCATAACATCGGCCCAGGCCGACGGGAGGAGACCGCGTGACCACAGGCCGCCCGCAGGACACCGGCCACCCCGGCCAGCCGCGCCACCCGCACCACCCCGACCGCTCAAGCCAGCCGCAGCACCCCGACCACTCAGGCCAGCCGCAGCACCCCGACTACTCAAGCCACCTGCAGCACCCCGGCCCGCGCCCGCCCGCCACCGCCCTGCTCGGCTGGTACGCGCCCGACCGCCGCCGCTGGGCGGAGACCCTGCTCCTGCTCACCGTCCTCGCCCTCGCGGCCGAGGAGACGTACACCCAGTGGGTCGTCACCGACGCGCCCTACCGACCGCTGCGCACGGCCGCCGCCGCCCTCGCCGCCCTCTCCCTCGTCCTCGCCCGCCGCCACCCGGTCGCCTCCGCCGTCCTTCCCGTCGTCACCGCAGGCCTGCTCAACCGCGCCTTCCCCGGCCTGTTCAGCGTCTACTACCTCGCCTCCACCGGCCGCGCCGGGCCCGCCATGGCCGGCGGAGCCGCCATTGCCGTCCTCAGCGCGGTCCGCGCCGACTCGCTCCTCGGCTGGGCCGGAACCACCGGCTCACAACTGCTCGTCGAGGCCGCCGCCCTCTCCCTCGGCCTCTGGCTGCACGGCCGCCGCGTCCTGATCCACACCCTGCACGCCCAGGTCGACGCGCTGCGCCGCGAGCGCGAACTCCGCGCCGAACACGCCCGCTCGGCTGAACGCGCCCGGATCGCCCGGGAGATGCACGACGTCCTGGCACACCGCCTCAGCCTGCTCGTCCTGCACGCCGGGGTGCTGCACGACCAGGCCGCCGCGGGCACCGCCGCCGACGACCCCGACCGGCTCGCCCACCGGCTCGAACTTCTCCGCTCGACGGCCGCCCGCTCCCTCGACGACCTGCGCGACGTCCTCGGCGTCCTCCGCTCCGAACCCCGGCTCCCGACCGCCACGCCCCACCCGACCGCTACGCCCCACGCACCGGACGAGCGCCACCCGCCGAAAACGCCCCACCCTCCGGACGAGCCGCGTCTGCCCGCCGTACCGACCTTGGCGGCCGGACTGCGGTCAGCGGGCCGGTCCCGGCCACTCGACCGACCCGGGCCGCTCGCGCCCGATCCCCGGCACACCTCGGCCGCCCCGGCACCGCGCCGTCCGGCCGAGGCCGTACCAGCCCGGTCGCACTCCGCACGCGTGCCCGAGGCCGAGCTCACACCCGTGCCCGCGCCGGTCCCCGCGCCGGTTCCCGCGCCGGTTCCCGCGCCGGTTCCCGCGCCGGTTCCCGCGCCGGTTCCCGCGCCCGCCCTGCGGGACCTCACCGAACTCGTCGGAGAGGCCGCCGCCGCCGGGCAGACGGTCGAACTCGCCCTCGACGGTGACCCGGAGACCGTCCCGACCACCCACCGCCTGGCCGTCCACCGCCTGGTGCAGGAGGCGCTGACCAACGCCCGCAAGTACGCGTACGCCGCACCCGTCACCGTCCGCGTCCGCGTCCGCTACGGCGCCCCGGCGACCACCGTCGAGGTGTGCAACGGCCCGGGGCGGCCGGCACCGTCCGGGGCCTGCGCCGGCGGTGGGTACGGGCTGGTCGGGCTCGCCGAACGGGTCGGCGCGCTCGGCGGACACCTCGATGCCGGCACCGACGGCCACGGCGGCTTCCGCCTCGCGGCCCGCCTCCCGTCGCCCGAGCGCCCGCCCACACCGCCACCCCGGGCCCGGCCGGCCCCGCGGCCGCACACCGCGCAGCACACCGCGCCGCTGAGCGGGCGGCACACCCAGCCGCAGGCCCGGCCGGACTGCTCGCCGACACCACCTGGAGAGGGCACATGATCCGCACCATGGTGGTCGACGACGACGCGTTGGTCCGCCTCGGCCTCGTCGACCTGCTCATCCAGGACCCGGCCCTCACCGTCGTCGCCGAGGCCGCCGACGGACTCCAGGCCGTCGAGCTTGCCCGCCGCCAACGCATCGACGTCGCCCTGATGGACATCCGGATGCCCCGGCTCGACGGCATCGCCACCACCCGCCGCCTGCGCGAGCTGCCAGACGGCCCGCGCGTCATCGCGCTCACCACCTTCGACCTGGACGAGTACGTCTACCGGGCGCTCGCCGCCGGCGCCGACGGCTTCCTGCTCAAGGACACTCCGCCCGCCGAGATCGCCCGCGCCGTCCACATCGTGGCGGACGGCCACGGCATGCTGCACCCGGCCGCCGCCCGCCGCCTCATCGACCGCTACCACCGCAGCGGCGCCCCGCGTTCGGTCGCCGCCCGAGGCCGCGTCGCCGGGCTCACCCCGCGGGAGACGGACGTGCTCCGAGAGCTCGCCCGCGGACTGTCCAACGCCGAGATCGCCGGTGTCCTCGGGATGCGCGAGAGCACGGTCAAGGCCCATGTCAGCCGGATCCTCACCGCACTCGGGGTCGGCAACCGCGTCCAAGCCGCCCTGCTCGCCCGCGATGCCGGAGTCGTCGACGACGGCGACTGACGGCGGAGACGGGTGACCAACGACCGGTGACCAACGAGGAATGAGGTACGAGGAACGAGGGACGACGGAGACTGACGAGTGCGACGGACGAGCGCGCCTAATGAGCGTGACCGATGACCGTGACTGATGACCTGGGCCGACGGCAGCGGCGGACCACACCGGCGGCCGGGTACCGGTCCGCGGCGCCGGCCGCCGCCCCTCCTGTCAGGCCCCTCCGCCGTCACCACCCGCGACCCGCTGCCTGGTACCGAGCGTTGAGCCGGAGTCACCCATCCGGCGTGGAAATGCCGTGCCTTGGCCGTTTGCGCTGCCGAACCCGGGCGTGGGGTCCATGGTGGAGATGGGCGCGATCCGGCGACCGCGCTCGCGCGCCGACCCAGGCCCGCGCGCCGTACGCCTGCCACCGTTCTCCGGCGGGCGCCCGAGGCGGGCCCGGCCTCCGGCACGCTGGGAACAGGGCCACCTCGCAGGAAACCGAACGGTTCTTCTAGGCTCACATCTCGGCTTCCCTGCGGCGGTGCAGTCACTGCGCCCGCCGCATCGAAGCCGCCGTCCACGGGGCTCCGGGCCGACCGGGGCTACCGGATCGAGCGAGGAGGACGCAATGCCAAGCATGCCGCCCAGCCGTTCCACCGCACTTGGGCCAGACGGGCCGCCCTGGCGGACCGTACGTCTGGCCGGGGCCGCACGTCCCGGTTGGTCCGGACACCCGGGCTGGTCCAGCCGGCCGGTGCGGCCGCTGAATACCGGCGGCGGCCGCGGAGGCGAGCGTTGAGTCCCCAAGCCGTCCGGCCGCCCGTCACACCGACCGTGACCACCGAGCCCGCACTCGCCCCGGCCGACGTCGTCGCCACCGCCACCGCTGCCGCACCGGCCTCCACACCGGCGCCCGCGCCCGTTCCGGCCCTCGGCACAGGAGCCGGCAGCGCAACCGCCGGCACCGTAACCGCCGCCACCGCCACGGCCGTCCCACCCACCACCGCCGTCACCATCACCACGACCGCCGGCGTCACGGCAACCGTCACCACCACGGCAACCGTCGCCACCACGACCGCCACCGCCACGACCGCCACCGCCGTCGTGCTGCCACCTCTCCCGGCGAACACTCCCGCTGCCGCCCCACCCGCCGCCGACGGTGACAGCCAGCTCAGCCCCACCGCCGCACTCCCCGGACTGCCCCAGGCCATCAGCACACGCGCCCGCACCCTGGCCGGCGCCGTCCGCCGCCGCTGCGCCGACCTCGCCCGGATGGAGTCGCCCAGCGGCGACGCCCCCCGACTCAACGCCCTCGCCGAGGAGTTGGCCGCCGGGTTCCGCGCCACCGGCGCCACCGTCCACCGCGAGCCCGGCCCGGCCGGCGACCACCTGGTCCTCCAATGGGAAGGCCAGGACGAGACCCTGCCGCACCTCCTCGTGGTCGGCCACCACGACACCGTCTGGCCGGCCGGCATCCTCAACGACTGGCCGGTCACCGAACAGGACGGCACGCTCAGCGGCCCCGGCGTCGTCGACATGAAGGGCGGACTCGCGGCCCTCGAAGGCGCGTTCGCCCTGCTCGCCGACCTCGGCCAGCGCCCGCACCGCACCGTCCGGCTGGTCGTCGTCTCGGACGAGGAGGTCGGCAGCCCCGACGGACGCCGCCTGGTCGAACGCCAACTGCGCGGTGCGGCCGCCGTACTGGGCCTCGAACCGCCCCACCCGGACGGCCGGCTCAAGACCGCCCGCCGAGGCAGCACCCGGGTGCGCCTCACCGTCACCGGACGCGAGGCGCACGCCGGAAACGACGCCGCCCAGGGCGTCTCCGCCGTCGACGAACTCGTCGACCAGCTGGTCGCCGTCCGCGGACTCGCCGGCCGGCCCGGCACCGAACTCAACACCGGACGGATCAGCGGCGGCACCCGTGCCAACGTCATCGCCGGCCGAGCCGAGGCCGAACTCGGCCTGCGCTTCGCCACCGCCGAGGCACAACGCCGCACCCTCGACAGCCTGGCCCGCCTCACCGCGCTGCGCCCGGGGGCGCGGGTGCGGACGGAGGTGCTGTCCAGCCGGCCGGCCTGGCAGGAGCGCTCGGCCAACCCGTTGCTGCGGCACGTCCGGTCCCTCGCCGCGGTGCTCGGGCAGCAGTTGGACGGCGCTCCGGCCGGCGGGGCAGGGGACACCAACCTGCCCGGATCGCGCGGGCTGCCGACGCTGGACGGCTTCGGCGCGGTCGGCGCCGGGGCACACGCCCGGCACGAGCACATCCGGATCGATCAGCTGGCCCCCCGGATCGCCCTGCTGGCGGCGCTTCTCGCCGTACCGCTGCCACGTCTGCGGGACCGGTCGGAGGGCTGACGCGGTCCGGAGTCCGGAGCAACGGGCCCGTCGTCCGGCGCAGGCCGGGCGGCGGGCCCGCGTCATCGTGCGGTTCCGTCGGGGCGGCGGGCCGGTGGCCGTGGGCTACTGGCCACTGCCTGCCGGTCACTGTTTAGCGGCCAGCGGCCAGCGGCCAGCGGCCATTGGCCAGCGGATCACCGGCCGTTAGAGCCGACCGCCGCCCTCGGAAGGGTGGTCGAGCAGCGGGAACAGGCGGGTCACCGCGGCCACCGGGCGGGTGCCGGGCGCGGGCCCGCGGCGTCGGTAGGGGGCGAGCAGCGCGCGGACGGCGGCGCCGAGATCGGCCAGCTCCTCGGGGCTGAGGTGAAGGACGTCGCTGGACGCCTCGTCGCGCTGCCACTCGGCGGGGGCCTGCGCCCGGTGGGCGAGCCACTGGCGGTAGCTGGTGTCCTCAAGATCCTCTGCGAGGTCCTCCGCGAGACCGGCGGCCAGGCCGGGGGTGCCTCGCCGTGACGACGGCGGAGACGGGGCGGGGGAGCCCGGCTCGGCCGCCGTCACGGCGGCACTGCCGGGGGGCATCAGCGATCCCTCCCACCTGAGCCGCCACGGGCGGGCCCGGCCGTCGACGGTGGGTGCCTCCTCGATCAGACCGTAGCGGGCGAGCTGACGCAGGTGGAACGAGCAGGTGCCGGAGCTCTGGTGCAGATGCTGAGCCGCCTGGTTGGAGGTGATCTTCCCCCACTCGGCGATCAGGTCGAGCAGCGCCAGCCGGATCGGGTGGTGCGGCAACGGCCGGTTCGGCGGCATCTCCAGCGGCTTCGGCTCCCGCGCCTCCGCAGGGTTCGCGGCATCCAGCGGGCGCGGGGGCTCGGTCGGCGGCGTCTCGTCGGTGGTCACTTTGCAAAGATGCCTGTTTGCAAAGTCTCTGGCAAGCCACCGGGGAGGAAATGCCCCAGATCGCCGCGATTCCCCTCATCCATTATTTGCAAAGTCACACTTTGCAAAGTATGGATAGGCGCACTGAAAGCTCAGGAGAGGGGAGTCCGGCCATGGTCGAACAGTCGTCCATGCAGGGGTCGCAGGAGCCGCAGGAGTCACTGGCGGTGCCGGCGTCACTGGCAGTGCAGGCACCACGGGCGGCACGGCCACCGCAGGCACTGGAGGCGCCGCAGGCACCGCACGCGTCGCGGTCGGCCCGGGCATCGCGGGCGGAGCGCGGGTCGGTACGGGTGCAGGGGGAGTGGGTGGCGGCCTATCCGGAGGTGCCGCCGGAGGCCCTGCGCGGGGAGGTGCGCCGGATCACGGTGGTGGGCGAAGAGGTGCTGCACCGCAGGTGCCGGGAGGTGAGGGAGGAGGAGTTCGGGACGCCCGAGCTGTCGCGGCTGGTGGACGACATGTTCGCCGCGATGTGGGTGGCCGAGGGCGCCGGGCTTGCCGCCAACCAGATCGGCGTGGACCTCCAGGTCTTCGTCTGGGACTGCTTCGACGAGGACGGCGTCCGGCACGTCGGCCACATCCTCAACCCGGTGCTGGACGAGCTGCCCGCCGATGCCCGCCGGCTGGCCGAGGCCGAGGAGGGCTGCCTCTCCGTCCCCGGCCCGCACCTGGAGCTGGCACGTCCGGACGTCGCAGTGGTGCGCGGCCGCGACCTGGGCGGCAGCCCGCTGGTCGTGGAGGGTCGGGGCTACTTCGCCCGCTGCCTCCAGCACGAGACCGACCATCTCCACGGCAGCCTCTACATCGACCGGCTCTCGCACCGGGGCCGCCGGACCGCGCTGCGCCGGATGGAGGACCGCAGGGAGAAGGTTTTCGCCGAGCGCGCCGCCCGCGCAGAGGAGCTGGCCCGCCTGCGCCCGTCTGTCTAGGCGAGCTGGGGGCCGGGCGTGCTGGGGTCCAGCCGCACGAGGGGTCCAGTCGTACGAGGATCGGGCGCACCGGCAGGGAAGCTCACGGCAGGGAAGCCCACGGCAGGGGAAGCCCAGGCGACGACCGTGCCCGGCCCATGCCCGGCCCACGTCGAGGGCTGCGCGCAGGGCCCGCCCCGGTCCGCCCTCCCGGCCCGCTGGGGCCCCGGGCCGGAACCCCGATCCGGAGTCCCGGCCCGGGGTCCGCGGCGTACGGCGGCCTGATTCCCTTGTCAGGCTGCCGTCTCACCACGCACAATGGAACCGACCGAACGGTCAGTCGGTAGCGCGGGCGGCAGCGGAACCAGCCGCCATCAGCCCCGCGCCGCACGACAGCAGGCGGCACGCAGCAAGGCAGCAAGCCGGCAGGCCGCAGGACGTGAGAGGGGACCGTGGTGACAACAGAGGTGGCCGAGCCGGTCCCCGAGCAGGTGCAGGAGGAGCGGTTCGAGGCGGTCGTCGCCGCCGAGCAGCGGATCGAGCCCCGGGACTGGATGCCCGACGCCTACCGGGCCACCCTGATCCGCCAGATCGCCCAGCACGCCCACTCCGAGATCATCGGCATGCAGCCCGAGGGCAATTGGCTCACCCGGGCCCCGTCGCTGCGCCGCAAGGCGATCCTGCTCGCCAAGGCCCAGGACGAGGCCGGCCACGGCCTCTACCTCTACGCCGCCGCCGAGACCCTCGGCGTGGACCGGGCCGAGCTGACCGAGAAGCTGATCTCCGGCCGGCAGAAGTACTCCTCGATCTTCAACTACCCGACCCTCACCTTCGCCGACGTCGGCGTGATCGGCTGGCTGGTCGACGGCGCCGCGATCTGCAACCAGGTGCCGCTCTGCCGCTGCAGCTACGGCCCGTACGCCCGCGCCATGGTCCGGGTCTGCAAGGAGGAGTCGTTCCACCAGCGCCAGGGCTACGAGCTGCTGATGACGATGATGCGCGGCACCGAGGCCCAGCGCCGGATGGTGCAGGACGCGGTGGACCGCTGGTGGTGGCCGTCGCTGATGATGTTCGGCCCCTCGGACGGCGACTCGCCGAACACCGCCCGCTCGATGGCCTGGCGGATCAAGCGGCACACCAACGACGAGCTGCGGCAGCGCTTCGTCGACATGACCGTCCCGCAGGCCGAGCACCTCGGCGTCACCCTCCCCGACCCCGAGCTGCGGTGGAACGAGGACCGCGACGGCTGGGACTTCGGCGAACCGGACTGGTCCGAGCTGACCCGCGTCATCCAGGGCCAGGGCCCGTGCAACGCCCAGCGGATCGAGCGCCGCCGCGCCGCCCACGAGGACGGCGCCTGGGTCCGCGAGGCCGCCACCGTCTACGCGCAGAAGCGCCGCGCCGAAGCCCGGCCCGAGACCGAAGCCCGGCACCACGCCGACGCCCCGAACCACGCCGATGCGCAGCGCCACGCGGAACAGGAGAACGGAAAGTGACCGAGTCCAAGGCCGGCTGGCCGCTGTACGAGGTGTTCGTGCGCCCCCGGCGCGGGCTGAACCACGTCCATGTCGGTTCGCTGCACGCGCCCGACGACCGGATGGCGCTGCTCGCGGCCCGCGACCTCTACACCCGGCGCAACGAGGGCGTCAGCCTCTGGGTGGTCCGTTCCGACGCGATCACCGCCTCCACCCCGGACGAGCGGGACCCGTTCTTCGAGCCGAGCGGCGACAAGGTCTACCGCCACCCGACCTTCTACGACATCCCCGAGGATGTCCCGCACATCTGACGGGGAGCAGCAGAACCATGACCGACGACACCGTGACCGGCCGCCACACCGGGCGTGACAGCCACACCGGCCCAGAGAGCCAGGGCCACCTCAGCAGCGACGGCCACCACGGCCACGAAAGCCACCACGGCCACGACGGCCACGAGGACGACCACGTCTACCTGAGCCTCTCCGAGGCGTCCCCCGGGCCCCAGGGCGAGGGCCGCTGGGCGTACGGGACGGGCTTCGCCGACCCGCTGCTCGGTGTGGACACCACCGTCCCGGCCGGCCTGGACGGCGCCGACCTCGCCGCCTACTGCCTGATGCTCGGCGACGACGCGCTGATCCTCGCCCAGCGGTTGATCGAGTGGTGCACCCGGGCTCCGGAGCTGGAGGAGGAGGTGGCGCTCGCCAACCTCGGCCTCGACCTGCTCGGCCAGGCCCGCCAGCTGCTCACCCGGGCCGGCCAGGCGGACGGCTCCGGCCGTACCGAGGACGACCTCGCGTACTGGCGCGAGGAGCACGACTTCCGCAACGTCCGCCTGGTCGAGGCGGCGAACGGGGACTTCGCCCACTCCGTCGCCCGGCTGCTGCTCTTCGCGACCGCGCGCGGTGCGCTGTACGAGGCGCTGGCCGGGCACCGCGACCCGGTGTTGGCGGCGGTCGCCGCCCGGGGCGTCAAGGAGCTGGCCTACCACCGCGAGTACGCCACCGCGTGGACGCTGCGGCTCGGCGACGGCACGCCGTTCTCGGCGCAGCGGATGCAGGCCGGTCTGGACGCGGTCTGGCCGCTGATGGACGAGCTGTTCACGGCGCACCCGGTGGAGCTGCGGGTCGGCGTCGACCCGGGGACGCTGCGCGAACCGGTGCTGCGGGAGCTGGCCGCGGTGCTCGGCGAGGCCGGGCTGGCCGTGCCGCAGGCGTCGGCGCTGGCCACGGTCGGTGGCCGGGCCGGGCGGGACGGCGTGCACACCGAGGCGCTCGGTCCGCTGCTGGCCGAATTCCAGGTGGTGGCCCGCGCACACCCGGGGGCGACGTGGTGACCGTGCTCAGCGACGCCTGGGAGGTCGCGGCCACGGTGCCGGACCCCGAGCTGCCGATGCTCACGCTGGCCGACCTCGGGGTGCTGGCGGAGGTCGAGGTGGGCGGCGATGTCGTGACCGCCTGGCTGACCCCGACCTACTCGGGCTGCCCGGCCGTCGCCGAGATGGCGGCCGACGTGGACCGGCGGCTGCGCGCGGCCGGCTATGCGGACGTCCGGGTCCGGCTGCGGCTGGATCCGCCGTGGTCCACCGACCTGATCACCGCGGAGGGCCGCCGCAAGCTCGCCGAGGCGGGCATCGCCCCGCCCGGGCCCGCCTCCGGGCGCCGGACGTCCCCGGGCCTGCTGGCCCTCGGCCCGACCCGCCACGTCGTGGCCTGTCCGCTCTGCGGCGGCACCGACACCGAGGAGCTGTCCCGTTTCGGCTCGACCGCCTGCAAGGCGCTGTGGCGCTGCCGCGACTGCCGCGAGCCCTTCGAACGCGTCAAGGAGATCTGAATGGCCGCCGCTGCCGATGCCGCCCCCGCGCCCGCCGATGCCGCCCCGGCCGTCGCCCCCGTCGATGCCCCCGCCGATGCCCATGCCCCGGCTGCCCGCCCCGCCCGTCGCCCGGCCTTCCACCACCTGCGGATCGCCGAGGTGGAGCGGCTCTGCGAGGACGCCGTCGCGGTGACCTTCGAGGTGCCGGACGGGCTCGCCGCGGAGTTCGCGTTCCGGCCCGGGCAGACGCTGACGCTGCGCCGGGTGGTGGACGGTGCCGACGAGCGCCGCTCGTACTCGATCTGCGCCCCCGTCGGCGGTCCGCTGCGGATCGCCGTCCGTGAGGTGCCGGGAGGTCTGTTCTCCCGATGGCTGGTGCGCGAGGCGGTGCCGGGCGAGGAGGTCGAGGTGCTGACCCCGTCCGGTCTCTTCACCCCCGAGCTGGGCGAGCCCGCCGACCACGTGCTGCTCGCGGCCGGTTCCGGTGTCACCCCGATGCTCTCCATCGCCGCCTCGGTGCTGGCCGCCGACCGCACCTCCACCGTCACCCTGCTCTACGGCAACCGGCGAAGCGACACCGTGATGTTCGCCGACGAGCTGGCGGACCTCAAGGACCGCTACCTCGGCCGGTTCCAGCTGGTGCACGTGCTCTCCCGGGAGACCAGGGACGCCGAGCTGCTCAGCGGCCGGCTGGACCCGGAGCGGGTCGGGGCGCTGCTGAAGGCGCTGGTGGACGTGGAGCGGGTCGGCCACTGGTGGCTCTGCGGCCCGTTCGGGATGGTCGCCGGGGCGAAGGAACTGCTGGCCGGGCTGGGCGTGCCGGGTGCGCGGGTGCACCAGGAGCTGTTCCACGCCGAGGACGAGCCGGCCGCCGAGCGCGCCGACGGACGGGAGCCCGAGGCGGCCGGCGACGGCGCGCACAGCGAGGTCACCGTCGTCCTCGACGGGCGCGGCAGCACACTCACCCTCCCGCGCGACCGGTCCGTCCTGGACGGCGCGCAGCGCTCCCGCCCGGACCTGCCGTTCGCCTGCAAGGGCGGCGTCTGCGGCACCTGCCGTGCCCTGGTGACCGAGGGCGAGGTGGAGATGCGCCGCAACTTCGCTCTGGAGGAGAAGGAGCTGGCCGCCGGCTACGTGCTGACCTGCCAGGCCCGTCCGCTCACCGACCGGGTGACGGTCGACTACGACCGCTGAGCCGGCACGGCGGCCTTCCGGGCCGGGGCGCCGAGCAGGGCGACGAGGTCGTTGACGGCGGCCCGGCCCGCCCGGTTGGCGCCGATGGTGCTGGCCGAAGGGCCGTAGCCGACCAGGTGGACGCGCGGGTCGGCGGTGGCGGCGGTGCCGGTGAGGGCGATGCCGCCGCCGGGTGAGCGCAGGCCGAGCTGGGCCAGGTGGCCGACCTCGGGGCGGAAACCGGTGGCCCAGACGATCGCGTCGACGGCCAGCTCGTCCGCCCCGGGGCCGTCGCCCCAGGCGACGCCGTGCTCGGTGAGGCGGTCGAACATCGGGCGGCGGTGCAGCGCGCCGAGCTCCTCGGCGCGGCGGTAGGCGACGGACGGGCCGAGCCCCGTTACGCTCACCACGCTGCGCACCGGAAGGCCCTGGCGGACCCGCTCCTCGACCTTGGCCACCACCGCCCGGCCGTACTCGGGGGTGAACGGTCCCTCGTGGTGGACGGGCGGGGTGCGGGTGACCCAGACCGTCTCGCCGACGGCCGCGACCTCCGACAGCACCTGGATCGCCGAGGCGCCGCCGCCGACCACCAGGACGCGCTTTCCGGCGAACTCCTGCGGCCCCCGGTACTCGGCGTAGTGCAGCTGCCGGCCGGCGAAGTGGCCGGGGTAGTGCGGCAGGAAGGGGCGGGTCCAGGTGCCGGTGGCGTTGATCAGCGCCCGGGTGGACCAGGTGCCGTCGTCGGTCTCGACCAGCAGCCGGGCGTCGCGCCGGTCGGACTCGGAGCGGACCGCCCGGACCCGGACGGGGCGCACCACCGGGAGCGCGTGTTTCGCCTCGTACGCCGCGAAGTACCCCGGGACCACCTCGCGGGCGGGGGCGTCCGGGTCGGGCTCGGGCAGCTCGAAGTCGGGCAGGTCGTGGAAGCCGTGCACGGTGGCCATCCGCAGGGTCGGCGAGCGGTGCGCCCAGGCGCCGCCGGGGGCGTCGTCGGCGTCGAGCACGACGAAGCCGCCGTCGGTGTCCGCCCGGTAGGGGGCGAAGCCGCGGCGGCGCAGGTGGTAGGCGGCGGACAGGCCGGCCTGCCCGGCGCCCACCACCAGGACGTCGACCCGCCGTGTTCCGGCGGCGGCCAGCGACGTGACGGCGGCCGGGGTCCCGCCTGCTGCCGCGCCCTCGTTGGTTGCACCGTAAACAGTCACGCCGATGAAACATCGGACGGGAGGGGAGTGTTCCCCGCCGCACGGGCGGGCCCGGCGGCGGGGCACAGCCGGTCAGGGCAGCCGGCCGGGGCAGCCGGCCGGGTGGGGCAGGCAGAGCGGCCGGCCTGGTCGGGCAGCCGACGAGGGCAGCCGAGGAGGGCAGCCGACTCGGGCAGCCGGCTCAGGTGGCCGGGGAGATCACCACGGCGGTGCCGTAGGCGCAGACCTCGGTGCCGACGTCCGCAGCCTCGCTGACGTCAAAACGGAACATGAGCACCGCGTTGCCGCCGCGCGCCTTGGTCTGCTCGACCAGCCGCTCCATCGCCTCGTTGCGGCTCTCCACCAGGGTCTTCGTCAGACCCCGCAGCTCGCCGCCGACCAGCGACTTGAGCGAGGCCCCGATCTGGCTGCCGAGGTGCCGGCTGCGGACCGTCAGGCCGAAGACCTCGCCGATCACGTGGTCGACCCGGAAGCCGGGGATGTCATTGGTTGTCACGACCAGTACCTGGGCGTCCGGGCGCTGCCCGCCGCCGAATTCCTCGATGTTCGCCATGGGCCCATCCTGCGGGCCGGCCGGCCTCCGGGCCCAGAGGCGTGGCCGGGCCCGGGCGGAGAAGGGCGGGAAGCCACCGGGCGGGCAGGGGAAGGGATGCGGAGGGCCCGCCGAGGCGTGCGGAGAAGCCGGGAAGGGCCGGGAATGGCCGGGAAGGGTGGGGGGAACGGCGGGAAGCTCGGACAGACCGGTGATCGGGCGCCCGAAAAGCCGTACCGTAGCCCCATGGGCGAGCGAAGCGATCATCCACAGGGGCCGGGCGCGGCGGAGGACTCCGGCGCGCAGGAGATCGAGGCGACGGTGGTGCTGGGCCTGCGGATCTCCGACTGGCCGGCGTTGCGTGCGGCCGCGATCGCGGCCGTGGAGGAGCTGGACTTCGACGGCATCGACCCGGCCGGCCAGCGCCGCGAACTGCTGCGCGAGGTGGCCGAGGACGCCAACGCGGCACTCGGCGCGCTGCTCCACCCGGACCGGCTGGTGGCCGCGATCCCGGGCGTCGAGGCGATCGGCGGCACGCTGGAGATCAGCGTCACCGAGGACTTCGCGCCGGACTTCGCCGAGTTGTTCCCGCTGGACGGCGGCGAGGACGAGGACGGCGGCGGCGGAACCGGCGACTGGACCCTCACCCCGCGCACCGCCTGTCTGCTCCACGCCCAGCTGCTCGGCCTGGCCGACGCCGCCTATGACGACCTGGAGGAGCACGAGGACGAGCCGGTCACCGACGGCGATGAGGCGGACTGGACGGTCTTCGGCCGGCTGCCGCAGCGCACCTGGCGTCTGCACCGGGCCTGGCGCCGCACGATGGCCCGCTCCTTCGACGACCTCGCCGACGACCTCGCGCTCGGCGAATGGCCGCTGCCACGCTGCCTGGCCGAGGAGATCGCGCTGCGGATGGCCCTGGTGGACGCCCGCGCGCTGCTCGGTGCGCAGCCCGAGTCGGTCGCCGACATGATGGGCGACCTTCCGGCCGACCTCTACGACTACGACTGGGACGGCTGCCACGACGAGCTGTTCGGCGTCTTCGGGCCGGACGACGGCGATCCGGAGCTGACCGCCGAGCAGCGCACCGAGCTGCTGCTCGCGGCCACCCACCCGGAGGGCTGGTTCCTGGTGTACGAGGACGCGGAGGAGCGGGACCCGCAGCGCGGCTACCGGCGCTGACGGCGGGGTGACCGGAGGGCGTGGCGGCCGGCCGACCTGTCGGCTGTGTGACCTGCCGGCTGGGCGAGCTGGCGACCTGCCGGCCGGCCGTTGCGGTGGGCGGCGTCCCGGTGCAGCGCGGGCGACACGGCCGGCGGCTAGGCTGCGAGCATGTCCGATATGTCCGATGTTGATGTGTCCGGCGGCGAGCTGGAGGCGGCCGACGATCCGGCACTGGCCCGGATCGCGCTGGGCCTCGACGGCGTCCAGGCCGCGCAGCGCGGGCGGACGGCGCAGGCTCGGGACAGTTTCGAGCGGCTGTGGGAGGCGCTCGGCGAACGTGACGTGTTCCACCGTTGCGTGCTCGCCCACTACCTGGCCGACCTGCAGGACGACCCGCGCGCCGAGCTGGAGTGGGACCGGCGGGCGCTGGCCGCCGCCGACTCGCTGACCGCCGAGCAGGCCCAGACCTACGAGTCCGCCCTCCAGGTTCGCGCCTTCTATCCGTCACTGCACCTCAATCTGGCCTCCGACCACCTCAAGCTCGGCGAGCCCGACCAGGCGCGCGAGCAGTTGGAGCGTGCCGTACGGAGCCTGGACGCGCTGCCCGAGGACGTCTACAGCGCCGGCATCCGGTCGGCCGTCGACGAACTGCGGCAACGTCTGCGCTGAGGCACTCGGGCGGCGAGGCGCCGAGGTGCCCAGCCGAGGCGTCGAGCTGTCGACGTGCCGACGTGCCGACGTGTCGACGTGCCGACGTGTCGACGTGCCGACGTGCCGAGGTGTCGAGTGGCGACGTGCCGACGTGCCGGGGTGTCGATGCGGCCAGGTGTCGACGTGGCGAGGCTTTCGCCGGGCTGTCCGGTGGCGCCTGTGCCGGATGTTCCAGGGGGGGTGGGCGGGGGCGGTTGTTCACCGTTTTTGTTCAATGGCCGAGCCCCGAACCCGAACAACCCCGGTGCGCTACACCTGGAGCGCTGCACCGACCGGCGATGGGGAGAGTTCGGCAGATGACGACGCTGTGCATCGGAAACAACCGCACCGAGGAGATGGTCGGGGACCTCACCGGGATGACGCCGCTGGAGCGGCTCTTCGCCGGGTGCGGGGCCCAGCGGATGCTCTGGTTCGCGGAGGACCACGACGTCCTGGTGCTGCCCTGGGCGCCGGACCCGGCGTACCTCGGTTACGTCACCGGACTGACCGGCACCCGGGCGGAGAGCCTGACCGTGGTGGTGCCGCCCTCGGGCGGCGAGGGCGACGACATCCTCACCCCGGACCGGCTGGCCGACCCGGGTTTCCGTGAGGAGCTGCGCCAGGCGCTCGCCGGGCGACGAGTGGACAAGGTGCTGGCGATCTCGCCGAACGCCGCCGTGGCCGACCTCGCCGTCGCGCTCGGCGCCGAACACGCCCTGCCGGGGCACGCGTTCGCCGCGCAGGGCGGCAATGCGCTGGTCAACAGCAAGGCGGTGTTCCGGGCCCTGGCCGCCGGCGCCGGGGTGCCCGTCCCGCCGGGGACGGTCGCCACCTCGCCGCAGCAGGTGGAGGCGGCGGTCAACGGCCTGCTGGAGCAGGGCCACAGCGTGATGATGAAGGTCGAGTACCAGGCCGGTGGCTTCGGCAACGAGATCCTCAGCCGGGACGAGCAGGTCACCCCCGCCGGCGCGCAGCGGGCCGTGTCGCTGGCGGACCGGGATGCGGTCGCCTCGTACGTCGCGGAGCGCTGGGAGTGGCTGACCGGAGGACGCAGCCAACGCGTCGTCGTGGAACGGTACTTCACCGATGCAGTGCCGCTGTACGCGGAGTTCGCGATCGGCGGGCACGGCTCGGTGCTGTCGGGCTGCGGGGAGATGGTGATGGACCCGGTGGTGGTCGGCGAGATCACCCCGCCGGTCACCCCGGACGCCGGCACGCTGGCCGAACTCGTCGACCTGGCCGCCCGGCTGTGCGAGTCGCTTCGGGTGCTCGGCTACCGCGGCACGCTCAGCGCGGACGCCTTCCTCACGCCCAAGGGCGAGCTGTACTTCAGCGAGACCAACGGGCGGCTGACCGGTTCGACGCACCTGCACGACGCGCTGTTCGCGCGCCTGGTCGGTGCCGAACACCGCACCGCCCGGGTGATCCTGGAGCTGGCCGGCCTGCACGTGCCGTCCTTCCCGGAAGCCGTCGCGGCGGTCGAGAGGGCCGGACTGGCCTTCGATCCGGCGACGCGCACCGGCGTGGTGTTCAGTGCCGACTTCGGCCCCGCCGACGGCTCGGTGATGTACTGCGTGATCGCCGAGGACGCGGCGGCGGCCAGGGCGGCGGAAGGCCGGCTGCTCGGACTCTTCGCGCAGTGACCGGCGGGGCTGCTGTCGGGCCTCCGGTGATGCGGGCGGCGGTGATCCACCGCTACGGCGGGCCGGAGGAGTTCCGGACGGAGACCGTGCCCGAACCGGGAGCCGGGCCCGGCCGGGTACTGATCGACGTCACCCTGGCCGGCCTCAACTACGCCGACCTGCACTGCCGCGCGGGCGAGTACCAGCGCTACCCGCTGCCCGCCGTGCTCGGCGCGGACGTGGTCGGCCGGCGGCGCGGCGACCGTCGGCGGGTCGCGGCCCTCCTTCGCACGGGCGGCGGATACGCCCAAGTGGTTTGCGCAGAACAGGCGTTCACGGTGGAGGTGCCGGACGGCGTCAGTGACGAGCAGGCGTTGGCGCTGCTGGAGCAGGGGGCCACGGCCTACGGCGCGCTGACCCTGCTCGGGCGGCTGCGGCCGGGCGAGCGGGTGGCGGTGACGGCGGCGGCCGGCGGGGTCGGGCACCTGGCGGTGCAGCTGGCCCGTGAGCTGGGCGCGGGGCGGGTCGTGGGCCTGGCCTCGACGGCGACCAAGCGGGAGTTCGTCCGCTCGCTCGGTGCGGACGCCGCACTCGACCCGGCCGACCCGCAGTTGGCCGCCCGGCTGGGCGAGTCGGGGGGAGTGGACCTCTTCGTGGACTCGGTCGGCGGCGCGGTGCTGCGCTCCGGCCTGGCCGCGCTGGCGCCGTTCGGCCGGCTGCTCTGCGTCGGGGCCCGCGGCGGCCCGGAGGAGTCCTTCTCGGTGGCCGAGTTGGCGGACGGTTCGGCCGGCGTGCTCGGCTTCTGGCTGCAGCACCTGCTGGACGACCGGACGCTGTTCGCCGGCGTCGCCGAGCACCTGTTCCGGCTGGCGCGGGAGCGGCGGCTGGTCGCGCGGATCGACCGGGTCGTTCCGCTCGACGGCGTGGCCGGCGCGCACCGGGCGATGGGCGGGCGCGAGACGATGGGCAAGGTGCTGGTGGACGTGCGGCGGGAGTCCCGCGGCGGGGCGACGGCACAGAACCCGTAGCCGGTGCCCGGTAGCCGGTCATAGGTGACAGGCGACAGGTGGCAGGCGGGAGTGGACGTCCGGCAGCTGACGGACGGTGAGATCCGTCGGCTGCCGGTCGTCATGCGCCGGTCGCCGTTCGCCGGCGGTTCGGCGTCCTCTCAGTAGCCCGTGACCTCGTCCAGGCCGTGGCCGCGCAGCGGGACCAGGAAGCTGCGCTCGAAGACCACCACCACCTCGCCGGTGGACTTGGTCCCGGTGGTGCGGCAGCTGACGATGCCCTGCCCGGTGCGGCTCTTCGAGAGCCGCTTCGCCAGCGTCTCGGTCTCCGCGTAGAGGGTGTCCCCGGTGAACACCGGATGGGTCATCCGGATGTTCTCCCAGCCCAGGTTGGCGATGGTCCGCCCGCTGGTGGAGCGGGCGGTCATGCCGCCGACGATGCTGAGCGTCACCAGGCTGGAGACGATCGGCCGCCCCCAGGGCGTGTGCTCGCTGTACGCGGCGTCGATGTGCAGCGGGGCGTCGTTCATGCTGAGCATGCTCATCAGCACGTTGTCCAACTCGGTCACCGTCCGCCCGGGGCGGTGCTCGATCACGTCGCCGACCGTGAACTCCTCGTAGTAGCGGCCGACCACCTCGCGGTAGCGCCGCTCGCCGATCAGCCGGTAGCCGGCCGGCTCGGGTTCGTCCATGATGCGCTGCTCCCAAGTGTCAGAGGTCGGAGGTCAGTTCCTTGACGTGGCCGGCGAACTCGGTGATCAGGCGCTCGTCCATGTCGGAGCGCAGCATCAGCCGCAGGCCGGCCTCGCCCTTGGGGACGATCGGGAAGAACACCGCAGAGCTGTAGAAGCCGCGCTCGAAGAGCTGGGCGGAGAGCTTGACCGCGCGCTCGGCGTCACCGACGTCGACCCGGCGCACCGGCAGGCCGTTGCCGGCGAAGGTGGTCGGCAGCAGCTCGTCGAAGAGGTCGATGTTGCGGTTCAACCTGGCCTGGAGTTCGGCGAGTTCGGGCGACCGGTGGATGGCGGCGCTGCCCAGCGAGGCGCCGACCAGCGGCAGTGCGACGTTCTGCGACCAGCCGACCGGCCCGGCGTGCCGGTGCAGGAACTCGAACTGCTCCCGGTTGCCGAGCATCGCGATGCCGCCGCCGGTGCCGAAGCCCTTGCCGAGGCTGGCGGCGATGACGGTCAGCGGGTTCATCTCCAGCCGGGAGCGGACGAATCCCTCGCCGCGCTCACCCATGATGGAGAGCGAGTGCGAGTCGTCGATGTAGAGGAACAGGCCGTAGCGGTCCTGGAGTTCGAGCAGGCCGTCGAGGGCCGCTGCGCCGCCCATCGAGTACGCGCCGTCGGCCACGTAGGCGACCCGCGGGTACCTGCGGCAGATGTCCTCGAGGTAGTTCAGGTCGTTGTGCGGGCAGTTGAGCACCAGCGACTCGTCCGCGCAGATCGGCTTCACGTACGCCATGCAGAAGTGGCAGAACCGGTCGAAGACCATCACCCGGGGCCCGCCGCCGGTGCCGTCGCAGGTGCCGTCGAGGTGGCCGGAGGCGATCAGCGGCAGGATGCCGGCGGTCAGCGCGGTGCAGGAGGCGCCCGGCAGGATGTGCGCGCCGAACAGCTCGCCCAGCTCCTCCTCCAGCTGCACCAGCAGGTTGTGCCGGATCCGGGTGGTGGAGGTGACCAGCCAGGTGCTCCGGGACTCGGTGAGCGCGTCCACCGCACCGGCCGCGACCTGCGGGTGGTTGTTCAGGCCCAGGTACGCGCAGGAGACCATGTTGGCGAACTCGTGGCCGGTCTCCCGGACGATCAGCCGGTTGTTGGACTCCGAGTCCACCTTGATGCCGATCAGGCCGTTGGCACCCGCCGTCTGCCAGACCGGGTCGGCGGTGGCGAGCATCTTTTCGGCGTTGCGGTACCGGCGTGGGCCCCGGATCGATTCGGCTGCTGCGGTCATGGTCGCTTCTCCCTGATATCGGTCGGTGCGATCGGTGCGGTTGGCGCGGCTGCTGCGGGGAGCCCGGGCGGTGCGGCCAGGACGGGGGACACGGGCGTTGCGGGTGGTACGGGCGGCTCCGGTGGGGCGAACTGCTCGATCAGGCGCTGGGAGGCCTCGAAGAACGGCATGCCGACCATCACCCCGTCCACGACGGTGACCGAGCGGCCGTTCTCCCGCCCCGCCTCCACCACCCGCCGGGCCCGCTCCAGCAGTTGCTCGTCCGGGCTGAACGCCTCGTTGATGAGCGGGAGCTGGCGCGGGTGGACGGCGATCTTGCCGCTGAAGCCCAAGTCCCTGGCGAGCGCGGCCTCCCGGCGCAGTCCGTCGATGTCGGCGACCTCGAAGAACGGCGCGTCCATCGCCTCCACCCCGGCGGCGCGGGCGCTGTTGACGACCCGGCCGCGGGCGTGCGCCAGCGCCTCCCAGGAGAGCCGGGCGCCCACCGCGAAGGCGTAGTCGGCGGAGCCGAAGACCAGCCCGCGGAGCCGGTGTCCGGCCGCCGCGACGGCGGGCGCGTGCTCGATCCCGAGCGGCGTCTCCACAACGGCGAGGAACTCCGTCTCCGGGCAGTCCGGCCCGAGCGCACCGGCCGCGATCTCGATGTCGCGGGGGGACTCCGCCATCGGGATCAGGACGATGTCCGGCTTCACGCGGTAGCGCGTGATGGCGATCAGATCGCGCAAACCGTCCGGGCCGGAAAGGGAGTTGATACGGACCGCGCTCCGGGCGAGTTTGCTGGACGGCAGGGCGAAGAACTCCTCGGCGAGCCGGCGGGCCTCCTCCTTTCGTGCGGGCGGGACCGAGTCCTCCAGATCGACCATGGCGATATCGGCCCCGGACTGGTGGCTCTTGGCGTACCGCTCCACCGCCATCGCGGGTGTGGACAGCAGGGAACGGCAGTACCGCGTGAACTTCATGGAAATCTCCGAAGTCAGCGAAGTCTGCGGCTCCCGGTTCTATCCCACCGGCTTTGTTCGGCGCCGTGCGGCTGGACATTGAACATCAACTCGGAACAACCGGCCCGAAGGTCCCATTGTTTGACGCCAACTGTCCTGCGCATGATGAATCTTGGGGGATGCGCGTGAAGGTCACCACTTCAACGGAGAAGGGGACTGCTGTGCCGCGTCGGGAGAGTCCACTGGACCAGGGGGACGGGCCGCTGCTGCGGTTCGCCGGCGACCTACGGGCGCTCAGGGAACGTGCCGGGACACCGCCCTACCGCCAACTCGCCGTCCGGGCGCACTGTTCGGCCGCCAGCCTCTCCGTGGCCGCCGGAGGGCGCAGACTGCCCAGCCTCGCCGTCACCCTCGCGTACGTGCAGGCGTGCGGCGGCGACGTCCGCGAGTGGCAGCACCGCTGGCAGCTGCTCGCCGCCGAACTGGCCGCCGACACCGCCGCCCGGCGCCGGGCCCAGGACGCCGGACGCGCCCCCTACCCGGGTGCGGCGGCGTACGAGGCGGCGGATGCGGAGCGGTTCTTCGGGCGCGAGGCGCTACTGGACCAGCTCGTCGGACTGCTGGGCGAGCGGCGGCTGGTGCTGGTCACCGGGCCGTCCGGGGTGGGCAAGTCCTCGCTGGTCAGGGCCGGGCTGCTGGCCCGGATCGGGGGCCTGGGCGGAGCCGGGGGCCCGGGCGGAGGTGACGGAACCGGTGGCTGCGCAGGGCCTCGCGGTGCGACGGGCCATCGCGGCGGGGCCGGTGCGGGGAGGCCGGGCGCCGGCGCGGCGCCGGTGGCGCTGCTCACCCCGGGCGAACGGCCGATGGAGGCGTACGGGCCCGCGATCGCCCGGCTCGGGCAGCGAGCCGGGCAGGCCCGGGGCGTGCGAGCCGGCCTGGACGCCGCCGGGAGCGAGGGGTACGAGCGGGCGCGGGGCGGCGATCCGGTCCTGGTGGTGGACCAGGGCGAGGAGCTGTGGACGCGGTGCGGGGACGCCGGCGAGCGCACGCGCTTCCTGGACGCCCTGGTGGCGGCCGCCGACGGTACCTCCCGCGGCGTCGGGGGCGGGGAGGGCTTCCGGTGCAAGGTGGTCCTGGTGGTCCGGTCCGACCGGAGTGCCGCGCTGCGGGCCGAGCACCCAGGCTTGGCCGCCGCCTGCCACGACGCCGTGCTGACCGTGGGCGCACCCGCGCCGGACGAGCTGCGCCGGGCGATCACCGAGCCGGCACTGCGGGCCGGTTGCACCGTCGAGGGCGCGCTGCTCGCGGTCCTGATCTCCGCCGTGGCCCAACAGCCCGGAGCGCTGCCGCTGTTGTCTTCGGCCCTGCTGGAGACGTGGCGGCGGCGCAGCGGTAACGCGCTCACCCTGGCCGGGTTCCAGGCCACCGGCGGATTCGAGGGGGCGCTCGCGCGGACCGCCGAGGCGCTGTTCGACGGGCTGGGCGCGGCCGACCGGGAACGGGCCCGGGCGGTGTTCCTGCGACTCGGCGGCGAACCCGCCCCGGGAGCCGGCGGTGAGGGTGCGCGAAAGCCGGTCGGGCGCGGCGAGTTCGACGACCCCGGAGTGCCCGCGATGCTCGAACGGCTGGTCCGGTCCCGGCTGGTGGTACTGGACCGGGACACCGTGGAGCTGTCCCACCACGCCCTGCCGCAGGCCTGGCCCAGGCTGCGCGACTGGCTGGCCGAAGGCCGGGAGGAGCGCGGCGAGCAGCGGCGGCTCACCGTGGCCGCGCGGAGCTGGGCGGCAGCCGACCGTGACCCCGAACTGCTCTACCGAGGCGCCCGCTTGGACCAGGTGCGCCGGCGGATGGCGTCCGGTGAGCTGGCCTCGGGCGGGGTCGAGCGGGCGTTCCTGGCGGCGGCGCTTCGTGCGGCCGCCGCCGACCGCCGCCGGGCCCGGCGGCAGAGCCTGGCGCTGGCCGGGGTGGCGGCGGCCGGCGGGGCGCTGCTGACGCTGGCGGGCGGGCACCGGATCCGGCGCGCCTGGCGGCTTTGATCGGCCTCGGGGAAAAGGGAGTTGAACAACGGCGTTGTTGATCGGCGGGCCGATCGGCCGGGGCCGGGAATGTCGATCACCTGCTTGCGCGGCCGTCGGGCGGCCGGGTAGCTTGGCGATCGATCCCGGCTCAGGCAACCTGTGAATTCGCCTGCCCGGCCGGGGATTTCCCGTCCATCGTGATCGGCCGGCGCCGCTGCGGTGGTTTACCGACGTTCGAGGCCATTCCGCCGCCGGATCGGCGTTTTTCGGTAGCCGCTTCCTGTGGGTGTTCGCGCTGTGCTCTGCCCTGCCCTGCCGTGTCCGATGTTCCTTCGGTTCTCGCCACTTCTTGCCGTTCGTCGCCGTTACCCGTCGTTCTTGCCGTTCCTCGCGGTTGCTCGCCGGGGGTTGTCGTTCTTCGCCGGTTCCTCCCGCGCTCCGTCGTGCGGAGCGGCTCCCGCAGTCGGGGGCCGACCCGGTGTTCCAGCCGTCCCTACCGATCCCGAATCCGCGTCAAGGGGGAGTCATGTCCAGTTCGGCCAGCCCGGCCCAGCCGGCCCGTCCGGTGCACAGTTGGGACGAGTTCACCACGCTGCGTGAGGTGGTGGTCGGCAGCGCGGTGGGCGCACGGCTGCCCGAGCAGTCCGACCCCTCGTCCTGGCTGTCCTGCTTCCCGAAGACCAGCGCCGCCGAGCTCGCCACGATCCCGGTCGGCGCTTACCCGCAGCAGGTGATCGAGGAGACGGAGGAGGACCTGGACGCGCTGGCCGCCACCCTTCGCGGGCTCGGCGTCACCGTGCGCCGGCCCGAAATCGTTGACCACAGCGCCGAGTTCGCCGCCCCCGAGTGGCGCGCAGACGGCGGCTTCCACTCCTACTGCCCGCGTGACCTCACCCTGGTCGTCGGCGAGACGGTGATCGAGGTGGCGAGCCCGATGCGCCACCGCTACTTCGAGGTGTTCGGCCTGCGTGACCTCTTCCAGGAGTATCTGCGAGGCGGGGCACGGTGGCTGGCCGCACCGCGTCCGCGACTGGACGACACGCTCTTCGAGTTCGACACCGACGGGCTGCCCCTGCTCGGTGAGGCCGAGCCCGTGTTCGACGCCGCCAACGTGCTGAGGCTCGGCCGCGACGTGTTCTACCAGGTCTCCCGAAGCGGCAACGAACTCGGCCTGAAGTGGCTGGAGTCCACCCTCGGACTGCTCGGCGACCTGCGGCTGCACCCGCTGCGCGGCATCTACGGCTACACCCACATCGACAGCACCATCGCTCTGCTGCGGCCGGGCCTGGTGCTGCTCAACCCGGAGCGGATCAGCCCCGAGACGGTGCCCGAGCCCCTGCGCGGCTGGGACATCCTCTGGTGCCCGCCCGCCGAGCCGGCTGCGGACTCGCCCGAGCATGCGCTCAGTGAGAGCTGGATCAGCATGAACCTGTTGATGGTCAGCCCCGACACCGCCATCGTGGAGTCCGGCCAGCAGAGTCTGGTCAAGCAGCTGGAACACGCGGGCATCACCGTCCTTCCGCACCGGCTCCGTCACTCACGGGTGCTCGGCGGGGGCTTCCACTGCGTGACCCTGGACATCCGGCGGGACGGCGGGGCGGAGGACTACCTTTCCTGACGCCTGCCTTTCCTGACCCCTACCGGTGCCGGCTTCCCCGGCCTCGCCGGCTTCCCCGGCTTCCCCGGATTCCCAGGCTTCCCCGGCCTCCCAGGTCGGCTCGACCGGATCGGTCCTTCCGTTCCTCCCGGCCCCCTGACGATCTCCACCTGGCGTGATCGCGGCGGGGTGGGGGCTGGCATGCTTGACGGGTGACTTCTCCGTTCGACGCCCCCGTCCCTGACCCTGCCCCCGAGGACCGCGACGCCCGGCCGCAGTACGTGCTGCCGCTCCTCGTCCGGCTGGAGCGGGCCACCCCGCCCGGGCGGACCGACGCGCTGGAGACCTCGGCGCGAGCCGTGCTCACCCTGCTGGCCGACCCCCGGGTCACCGAGCCGGACGGCGAGTGGGCGGAGCGGGTCGCGGCCTGGGAGGACGCCCGGATCCGCAAGGTGGTCCGGCGGGCGCGGGGCGGCGAGTGGCGCCGGGCCGGCGAGCTGCCGGGGATCACGGTGAGCGGGCGCGAGGCGGAGGTCCGGGTGTTCCCGCCGATCCCGCTCGACGGCTGGCCCAAGGACCTCGTCAAGCTCCAGGTCTCCGGCACCGACCTCGAGGAGACCGGCCCGGTCGGCGCTCCCGAGCCAGGCGTGCCCGTGCTCTGGCTCAACCCCGAGCTGGAGATGAGCGCCGGGAAGACCATGGCCCAGACCGGTCACGCCGCCCAGCTGGCGTGGTGGCGGCTGGACGACGCGCAGCGCAAGGAGTGGGCCGAGACCGGCTTCGCGCTGGCGGTTCGCACGGCCGACCCGGCGGCCTGGGCGGAGCTGGTCGCGAGCGGCCTGCCGCTGGTCCAGGACGCGGGCTTCACGGAGATCGCCCCGGGGAGCTGCACCGTCGTGGCGGAGCACCCGGCCCTGCGCCGGTGAGCGGGAAGCGTCGGCGGAGGGCGCCGGGCAGAGGGCTCGCCGCCGACGGCTGACCGGGCGCAGACAGCACGCGGGGGACCGCGTGGCGGGCGGCCACCGGGCTTCCGCAAGGGAGGATCCGCCCCGGTTCACGCCTCGTACCGGCGTATCGAGCGCAGGCCTCCGTACGCCGCGGCGGCGGCCCAGAGGGTCATGATCAGCAGGCCGGTCCAGTGCCCGTAGTGGACGGTGGGGTCGGGCTGGGTGTGCATCGCGTACAGGCCGGCCCGGTCGGGCAGGAACTGGCCGGCCTCGCGCACTCCGGGGATCGCGGCCAGCACGGTGGTGCCGAGGAAGGCCATCGGCGTGAGCAGGCCGAGTGCGGCGGTGAAGTTGCGCAGCATGGCGGTCAGGCCGAGGCAGAGCACCACCAGCAGCGGGTGGTAGAGCACGCCCGCCAGGAAGCTGCGCCCCATGCCGGGGGCGGAGAGGTCCAGGCCGACGGTGGCGGCGACCGCGAGGAACGAGCCGGCCGTGGAGACCAGTCCGAGCAGCAGCCCCAGCCCGGCGCCGAGGGCGAGCTTCGCGGCGTAGAGCCGCCCGCGCCGGGGCACGGCGGTGAGCGAGGCGCCGATCATGCGGGTGTTGAACTCCTGGCCGATCAGGAGGATGCCGAGGCAGGCGACGGCGACGTGGCCGAACAGCAGGCCGTAGTAGATCCCGCCCGCCTGGTCCTCGCCCGGAGTGTGGTCCGCCTCCCCGTACGCGGCGTTGACCGCGAGGGTGATGCCGACCGTGAGCCCGACGGCGACGAGCGGCACGATCCACTGGGAGCGGAGCGTGGTGAATTTGATCCGCTCGGACCGGAGTACGGCGGTGGCGGTGGTCATCGGTAGCGTCCCTTCCCCGGGCGCCGGAGGGCGCAGGCGGGTGTCGTCGCGGCAGGCGGCGGAGCAGCGTGGTGGCGGAGCAGTGTGGTGGCAGGGCGGGGTGTTGGCGGGGCGGGGTGTTGGCGGGGGCGTGGGGCGTGACGGCGGGGCCGCCCCGGTTCACGCCTCGTAGCGGCGTATCGAGCGCAGGCCTCCGTACGCCGCCGCCCCGGCCCAGAGCGCCATGATCAGCAGGCCGGTCCAGTGCCCGTACGCGGTCTTCGGGTCGTCGGCGTAGTGCAGCGCGTACTGGCCGGCCCGGTCGGGGAGGAACTGGACCACGTCGCGGACGCCCGGCACGCCGCCGAGGAGCGGGGAGAGCAGGAAGACCGTCGGCACCAGCAGGCCCATCGCGGCGGTGAGGTTGCGGAGCATGGCCGTCAGGCCGAGGCAGAGCACCACCAGCAGCACCGGGTAGAGCACCCCGACGGTGGCGCTGCGGGCGAAGGCGGGCCCGTCCCAGTCACCGGAGGCGAAGGCGGCGTACCCGGCGAAGGAGCCGGCCGTCGCGAGCAGGCCGACACCGAGGGCGGTCAGTGCGCCGAGGGCGAGCTTCGCGGCGTAGAGCCGCCCGCGCCGGGGCACGGCGGTGAGGGAGACGCCGATCATGCGGGTGTTGAACTCCTGCCCGATCAGCAGGATCCCGAAGCAGGCCAGTGCGGCCTGGCCGAAGTTGAGCCCGTAGTGGATGCCGGTGCCCGGGTCGTCGGTCAGGGTCGGGTCCGTGTCGCCGATTGCCGCGGCGACGGCGGTGCCGAGGCCGGCCGTGAGCAGGACGGAGAGCAGCGGGGTGAGCCAGAGCGAGCGGAGGGTGGTGAGCTTGATCCGCTCGGCCCGCAGGACGTTCCCTCCGAGAGCGGTGGAGGTACTCATGCCGCCACCGCCCGGTACTCGACACTGTCGGCGGTCATCCGCATGAACGCCTCCTCCAGGGAGTCCTGTTGGACGGCGATCTCGTACAGCACCACGCCGTTGGCCGCCGCCAGTGCGGCGATCTGCTCGGGCTCGGCGCCGGTGATCTCCCAGGCGCCGCCGTCCACCGGTTCGGCCGCCAGGCCGGAGCCGCGGAGCAGCGCGTCGAGCTTGGCGCCGTCCACGGCGCGCACCCGGATCCGGGTGCGGCCGTGCCGGTCGATGAACTCCGAGGTGGCGGCGTCCGCCAGCAGCCGGCCCCGGCCGATCACCACCAGGTGGTCGGCGGTGAGCGCCATCTCCGTCATCAGGTGCGAGGAGACCAGGACCGAGCGGCCTTCGGCAGCGAGGTCGCGCAGCAGCGTGCGGATCCAGCGGATCCCTTCCGGGTCGAGGCCGTTGACCGGCTCGTCCAGCATGAGGACCGGCGGGTCGCCGAGCAGCGCGGCGGCCACGCCGAGGCGCTGGCGCATGCCGAGCGAGAAGCCGCGGATCCGGCGGCCGGCCGCGTCGGCGAGGCCGACCTGGGCGAGCACCTCGTCGACCCGCCGGTCGGGCAGGCCGTTGCTGGCGGCGAGCCAGCGCAGTTGGCCGCGGGCGGTGCGGCCGCCGTGCACGGCGTGGGCGTCGAGCAGCGCGCCGACCTGCCGCAGCGGGTCGGCCAGCCCGGCGTACGGGCGGCCGCCGACCAGGGCGTGGCCGGCGGTGGGCCGGTCCAGGCCGAGGATCAGCCGCATGGTGGTGCTCTTGCCCGCGCCGTTCGGCCCGAGGAAGCCCGTCACCACGCCGGGCCGGACCTCGAAACTGAGGTCGTCGACCACGCGCGTCCCGTCGTACTCCTTGGTGAGGCCCTGAACCTGGATCACGGCTGCCCTCCCTGTCCTGTCGCTGTCGGTCCCGCTGCCGGCGACCCGCTCGTGGGCGGGCCGGGCCGGTCGTGGGCGGTCGTGGGCGGTCCTGGCCGGCGCGCCGGTGGTCGGTGCGGACCGGGCCGGCCCGGGTCTGGATGGCCCCGGCCCGGCAGCCGCCCCGGCTGTCGATGGCCCCATTCGACCGGAGCGGACCTCCCGGCGGATCCCGCCGGGGAGGGGACTTGACTCCCTCTCGGGAGGGAGGGCCCCGTACTACGCTGACCTGGCAGGATGGCGGGATGCCCCGAATATTCGCGCCCTTGCTGAGCGCCGCCACCTACGCGCGGTGGCTGCACCTGGCCATCGGATGGATCTTCGCCGGGGTCGTCCTGATGATCTATCCGGGGACGTACGCCTTCGGCCCCGGCGGGATCCTGCTGCGGGCGGTCCCGGTGGACACGGCGCTGCTGGTGCTCGCCGCCCTGCTCCCGGCGATGCGCCGGGCGGAGGGTGTGCAGGCGCGGCTGCTGTTGATGCCCGAGCGCGAGCAGGACATCGCCGCCGAGCCCGCCCGCAGCTGGGCCGACCGGCGCCGGACGGCGGCCTGGCTGGCCGGACGGGTGGCTCTCGGCTCGCTCGTCGGGATGTTCTCCGTGGTGGTGCCCGCCGCCGCCTTCGACCTGCTGGTCCGTCCCGCGCCGCAGCTGCCGGGCGGCCTCCGGCTCCCCGCCGCGGACGGGCTGCCGTGGTACCCGATGCTGGCGCCGGTGCTGCTGTTCGCCCTCGGCTGGCTGGTCGTCTGGGCCGGCCGCCTCCAACTCGCCATGGCCCGGAGGCTGTTGGGGCCGTCCCCGGCCGAGCGGCTGGCCGCCGCCGAGCTGCGGGCCGAACGCCTGCTGGAGCGCAACCTGTTGGCGCGGGAACTGCACGACTCCATCGGCCATGCCCTGACGGTGACGGTCATTCAGGCCGGTGCGGCGCGCGAGGTGGGCGACGGGGCGTTCGTCGCCAAGGCACTCGAAGTCATCGAGGAGACCGGGCGGCAGGCGATGGAGGACCTGGAACGCACGCTCGCCCTGCTCCGGGACACCGGCGAGGCAGCCGACCCCGCCGAGGCCGGCGGCGCCCACGGCATCGGCGGGGCGAACGGCATCGGTGGCGCCCGCGGCATCGGCGGGGCGCACGGCACGCCCGGGGCAGGCGACGCCCGCGAGCGGCCCGGCATCGAGCAGCTGCCCGCGCTCCTGGACACCGCGCGCTCGGCCGGCAGCCCGGTCGAGGCGTGGATCGACGTGCCGTCCGGGAGGCTGCCCGGGGTGCTCTCCCGCGAGGGCTACCGCATCGTCCAGGAGGGCGTCACCAACGCCCTCAAGTACGCGCCCGGCGAGCCGATCAGCGTCCGGGTCGCGCTGCGGGACGGTCAGTTGGAGCTGCGCTGCGCCAACGCCCTACCCGTGGCGGCGCCCGCCCGCGGCACACCGCGGCGGGGCGGCAAGGGACTTCGCGGCATCCGCGAGCGGGCCGTGCTGCTCGGCGGTGAGGCCTCGGCCGGCGCGGAGTCCGGCGAGTGGGTGCTGGCCGTGCGGGTGCCCCTACGCTTGGGTGCGTGATGACCGACATTCTGCTGGCCGACGACGAGGAGCTGGTCCGGGCCGGCCTGCGGGCCGTACTGGAGGCGCAGGGCGACCTCCGGGTGGTCGGCGAGGCGGCCGACGGGGCCCAGGCGGTGGCCCTGGCCCGTGAACTGCGACCGCACGTGGTGCTGATGGACGTCCGCATGCCGGGGGTGGACGGTCTGGCGGCCACCCGCGAGCTCGTCCGGGACGGCGCCACGCCCGGCGGGTGGTCGCCGAAGATCCTGGTCGTCACCACCTTCGAGATCGACGACTACGTCTACCAGGCCCTGCGCGCGGGCGCCGACGGCTTCCTGCTGAAGCGCTCCCGGCCGGCCGAGATCGCCCACGCCGTCCGGTTGGTCGCGGCGGGCGAGTCGCTGCTGTTCCCCGCCACGATCCGCCGCCTCGCCGCCGGCCAGGGCAACCGGGCGGCCCGGGACGCCATGGCCCGCGCCGCCCTGACCGACCGTGAGGCCGAGGTGCTGCGCCTGGTGGCGCAGGGCCTGACCAACGGCGAGATCGCCGATCAGCTGTTCCTCGGCGTGCAGACGGTGAAGACGCACGTCAGCAGTGTGCTGGCGAAGCTCGGTGCCCGGGACCGGACCCAGGCGGTGATCGCCGCGTACGAGTCCGGATTCGTGGAGCCGGCGCAGTAGTCCTGCGGACCCGGGTGGCCCTGCAGACCCGGCTCGCTCCGCGGACCCGGGTGGCCCCGCGGACCCGGGTAGCCCCGTGGGGCGGCGGGCTCAGGCCGGGTACGCGTGCGTCTGGGTCGCCTTGACCGTCGCCCACACGATGGTGCCGGGGGCGAGGTCGAGATCGGCGGCGGCGGCCGGGGTGAGGTCGGCGGCCATCGGGAGGGCCCCGGCCAGGTCGGCGCGGACCTGGTCGCCGTGCAGGTCCAGGCCCGCGATCTCCATCTCCCAGACGTTGCGCGCGCTGGACTGCGGCTTCTCCCGGTGGAGCGTCACGGCGGACGGCGGGAAGGCCACGAAGGCGGGACCGGTCAGCTCCTCGCTGGTGGCCAGTTCGGTGCCGTCCGCCAGCGTGACCCGGTGGCCGTCGGCGCTGCCCTGGTACAGGTTGAGGCCGACCAGCCGGGCGATGTAGTCGGTGCGCGGCCGCCGGGCGATCTCGGCGGGGGTGCCGGACTGCACCTCGCGCCCGTTCTCGATCACCACCAGCCGGTCGGCCAGCACCATCGCGTCCAGCGGGTCGTGCGTCACCAGGACCGCCACCGCCTCGAACTCAGCGAGGTGGCGGCGTAGTTGGGAGCGGACGTCGAGCCGGGTGCGGGCGTCCAGGGCGGCCAGCGGCTCGTCGAGCAGAAGGAGCCGGGGCCGGACGGCCAGCGCCCGGGCGAGTGCCACCCGCTGCGCCTGACCGCCGGAGAGACGGCCGGGGCGGGCGGCGGCGTGCTCGGCCAGGCCCATCCGCTCCAGCCAGCCGGCCGCCTCGGCGCGGGCCTCACGCTTGGGGCGGCCCTGGCAGCGCGGGCCGAAGGCGACGTTGTCGAGCGCGCTGAGGTGCGGGAAGAGCAGGTACTCCTGGAACACCACGCCGACCGGGCGCTCCTCGGCGGGCGTGTGCAGGCGCTCGGCCGGATCCTCCAGGACGCGGCCGTCCAGCCGGAGGTGGCCGCCGGTGAGCGGGAGCAGCCCGGCGAGTGCGCGCAGGGCGGTGGACTTGCCGGCGCCGTTCGGGCCGAGCAGGGCGACCACCTCGCCGGGGGCGGCGGTGAGTGCGAGGTCGAGGCGGAAGGCGGAGCGGTCCACCCGCAGCCGGGCGTCGAGGGCGGGGGCGGCGGCAGTCACGGTGTGGGTGTCCAGGGGGCAGCGTGGTCGAGTGGGGCCCGGCGCGGAGGGCGTAGGGGGAGTCCGGCGGGTCGGACCTCCCGCTCCTGCGGTGGTGGCGCAGGCCGCGACGGCGAGAACGGCGGCAGCGTCGACGGCGGCGACACCGGCACCGGCAGGGCGGACTGCGGCGACACCGGCGCCGGCGGGGCGGACGGCGGCAGCGGCCGCAGGGCGCTCACGGGGCGGACATCCAGCGTTCGCGCAGGCCGACCAGTACGGCGACCGAGACCACCAGCAGGACGAGCGAGAGGGCGATCGCCGCCTCCGGATCGGACTCCATGGCCAGGTAGACGGCGAGCGGCATGGTCTGCGTCCGGCCGGGGAAGTTGCCCGCGAACGTGATCGTCGCGCCGAACTCGCCGAGCGCGCGGGCCCACGCCAGGACGGCGCCGGCGGCGATGCCGGGCGCGATCAGCGGCAGGGTGACCCGGCGGAAGGCGGTCAGCCGGGAGGCGCCCAGGGTGGCGGCCGCCTCCTCGTAGCGCGGGTCGGCGGCCCGCAGCGCGCCCTCCACACTGATTACCAGGAACGGCATCGCCACGAACGCCTCGGCGATGATCACACCGGTGGTGGTGAACGGCAGGGTGATGCCGAAGGCGGAGTCCAGCCAGGAGCCGACGATGCCGCGCCGGCCGAGCACCAGCAGCAGTGCCACACCGCCGACCACCGGCGGCAGCACCAGCGGCAGCGTGACCAGCGCCCGGACGAGCCGCCGGCCCGGCAGATCGGTGCGCGCCAGCAGCCAGGCCAGCGGCACTCCGAGCACCAGCGACACCCCCGTGGCCGCGGTGGCACAGACCAGCGAGAGGCGCAGGGCTTCCCACACCTCGGTGCTGGTGAGCTGGTCGGAGAGGCTGCTCCAGGGCGCCCGGACCAGCAGCCCGACCACCGGCAGGACGAGGAACGCCAGCCCGAGCAGCGCCGGGAGCAGCAGCACGACCGGGACGCGGTTCGCGCGCCGCCGCCGGGGCGGCCGGTCCGCCGCCGGGGCGGCCACCCCGGCGGCGGACCGGCCGGTGCGGTGGCTCACGGTGCCTGGAACCCGGCCGCGGTCAGGACCTGCTGGGCCTCGGGCGACTGGATGTAGGCGACGAAGGCGGCGGCGCCGTCCTTGTTGGGTGCCTTGGCCAGCGCGGCGATCGGGTAGTCGTTCACGGCCTTGTCGGCCTCGGGGAAGTCCACGCCGTCGATCTTCGCAGCATCGGCCTTCACATCGGTCTTGTAGACCAGCGACGCGTCGACCTCGCCGAGCTCGACCTTGGTCAGTGCGCCCTTGACGTCCTGCTCCAGGGTGACCGGGGTGAGGTCGACGCCGGCGGCCTTGAGCGCCGTCAGGGCGGCGGCCCCGCACGGCACCTCCTTCGCGCACAGCGCGACCTTGGCACCCGGGGCGGCGAGGTCCTTCAGCGCCGCGACGTGCTTGGGGTTGCCCTTGGGGACGGCGATGGTGAGCGTGTTCCTGACGAAGGTCCTGGGTGCGCCGGTGGCGCCGCCCGCGTCGGTGACCGTCTTCATGGTGGCCGGGCTGGCGGCGGCGAAGACATCGGCCGGGGCGCCGGAGTTGATGCTGCTGGCGAGGGCGGAGCTGCCGCCGAAGTTGAACGTCACCTTGGCGCCGGGGTTGGCGGCCTCGAACTTCTTGCCGAGGTCGGTGAAGCTCTCCTTGAGCGAGGCCGCGGCGAAGACGGTGATGCCGCCGGTGGCCTTCGGCGCGCTGCTGCTGCCGGTGGAGGCGCTCGTGGACGTGCTGCCCGCGGAGGCGTCCGAGGCCTTGGTGTCGCCGTCGCTGCCGCAGGCGGTGACCCCGAGGCTGAGAGCGAGGGCCGCGGCGGCGACGGCGAGTCTGCGGGTGCGGGCGGTGCGGGTGCTCATGGGTGTTTCCCCTCCTGGGGGCGCCGGAAGGGGCGCGGGGGTGCAGCCGCAGCTGCGGCCTTTACGGCGATCATAGTGCCGCAAATACCAGCTGAAAATCGTCTGTCGCATTGCACAGGCAAGGACCGCCGCCGATCACTGCCCGGTTGTCGGAAGGCTCAAACCGGGTGGGCACCGCTGCGCCGGCGGGCCCCGGATTCCACCCCGGACCGCCGGAGGAATCCCAGGAAACCCCTCCGGCAATCCCTCCGGCAACCCTGGAGAACCCGTGGGGAAAACCGTTCGCGCACGGGTGCCCCGAGAGGCCAGAGTGGTCACCGTCCGTACCCGCGCAGGTCGTCGGTCCGACTCGCACGCACGACCTGTCCGCACGGCCTGCCGCACCCGGTTCGCACGGGGTGTGGCAGGTCCGCACGCGGTACGGCACCTGGTACGCACCGCCGGCCGACCGGCCGAGCCAAGGGGAGGAGCACACCCATGTCCACACTGCGCGTCACCGCCGAGCGGCTGACCATCCTGGCCCATCCCAACGCGGACGCCCTCGAACTCGCCCAGGTCGGCCTCTACCGTGCCGTGGTCGCCAAGGGCGCCTACCGCACCGGCGACCACGCCGTCTACATCCCCGAGCAGGCCGTGCTGCCCGCCGTGCTGATCGAGGAGCTGGGCCTGACCGGGCGGCTCGCCGGGAGCAAGGCCGACCGGGTCAAGGCGGTCCGGCTGCGCGGCGAGCTGTCGCAGGGCATCGTCTGCCGGCCCGGCGCGCTGGCCGGCACCGACCTGGCCGCCGCCGCCGAGAGCGGCGAGGACTTCGCCGACGTCCTGGGCGTCACCAAGTGGCAGCCGCCGATCCCGACCTCGATGAACGGCGACGTGGTCCGCGCGCCCGACCTGCTGCCCTGGGTGGACATCGAGAACCTCAAGCGCTTCCCCGGCATCTTCGAGCCCGGCGAGCCGGTCGTGCTGACCGAGAAGCTGCACGGCAGCTGCTGTCTGGTCACCTACCACGCCGAAACCGGCGAGGTGCAGGTCTCCTCCAAGGGCATCGGTGCCCAGGGGCTGGCCCTGGCCGAGGACGAGCGCAACCTCTACTGGCGGGCGGTGCGCGCGCACCGCATACCGGAGGTGGCCGCCCGGCTGGCGGAGCGGCTCGGGGCCGAGCGGGTCGGCATCTTCGGCGAGGTCTTCGGCGCCGGCGTGCAGGACCTCACCTACGGCGAGTCCGGCCGCACCGAGCTGCCCGGCTATGCCGCGTTCGACGTGTCGGCCGTGGTGGAGGGGCAGCTGCGCTGGCTGCCGGCCGCCGAACTGCTGGACGGCGAGCTGCCGGTGGTGCCCGAGCTGTGGCGCGGGCCGTTCGACCCGGACACCGCGCTGGCGTTCGCCCAGGGGCGGGAGACCGTCTCCGGGCGCGAACTGCACCTGCGCGAGGGCGTGGTGATCCGGCCCGTGACGGAGCGCTGGAGCCCGGTGGTGGGCGGGCGGGCGATCGCCAAGGTGGTCAGCGACGCCTACCTGACCCGCAAGGGCGGCACCGAGTACGAGTGACCGGGCCGCTCCCGGCGCGGGCGGGGTGGTCGCGGGCGGTCCGCGGCCACCCCGGGGCCCCCTTCTCCGGTGACGCCGTGTCAGTTACGTTGGTGGGTCGCCATTGAAGGAGGCCCCCTCATGACCACTGTGAAAGCCCGGGTGCCCGGCCCGTCCGGACACCCGCTGTTCGGCTCGATGTTCGACCTCACCCGCCGGCCGCTGCGGACCTACCTGGCCGCGCGGCGCGACTACGGCGACGTCGTCCGGTTCACCGCCGGGCCGCCCGGGCTGCGGGCCGAGTTCTTCGTGATCTTCTCCCCGGAGGGCGCCCACCAGGTACTCGGCAGCGAGGCGGCCAACTTCCGCAAGGAGAGCGCCTTCTACGACGAGCTGCGGACCAGTGTCGGCAACGGCCTGCTCACCAGCCAGGACGACGACTACCAGCGCCAGCGCCGGCTGATCCAGCCGCTGTTCACCCGCCGCCGGGTCGACGGCTACGTGGACGCGATCGCCCTGGAGGCACGGGTGCTGGCCGAGCGCTGGATGGCCGTGCCGGACGGCGTGGTGGACGCGGCGGACGAGATGTCCCGGTTCGCGCTGCGCACGGTCTCCCGGATCCTGTTCGGCGCCGACGTCGAGGCGGCGGTGGACGTCGTGCACCGCAGTTTCCCGGCGCTCGGGGAGTACCTCCTGGACCGCGGCTTCTCACCCGTGCGCACCCCGCGCAACTGGCCGACCCCCGCCAACCGGCGCGGCGCCGAGGCGCAGCGGGACCTCTACGGGATCTGCGACCGGATCATCGCCGAGCGTGCCCTGCGTCCGGACGGCGCCGGCGGCAAGTCCGACGACCTGCTCGCACTGCTCACGCTCGCGCGCGGCGAGGACGGCGAACGGCTCGACCCGGACGAGCTGCGCGACCAGGTGCTGATCTTCCTGCTGGCCGGGCACGAGACCACGGCCACCTCGCTCGCCTTCGCCCTCCACCTGCTGGCCGGGCACCCGGAGCAGCGGCGCCGGGCCCAGGAGGAGGCCGACGCGGTGCTCGCGGGCCGCGAGCCGACCGCCGCCGACCTGGAGGCGCTGCCGTACATCACCCGGGTGCTCAAGGAGGCGATGCGGCTCTACCCGGCGGCCTCGGTGACAGGACGGCGGGCGGTGGCCGAGTGCGTGATCGGCGGGCACGTCATCCCGGCGGGCGCGCAGGTGATCCTGGCGCCGCTGGTCACCCACCGGCACCCCGACCACTGGGAGCAGCCGGAGCGCTTCGACCCGGACCGCTTCCTGCCCGAGCGGGAGAAGCAGCGCCACCGCTACGCCTGGTACCCGTTCGGCGGCGGCCCCCGCGCCTGCATCGGGCAGCACTTCTCGATGCTGGAGTCGGTGCTGGCCCTGGGGGTGCTGCTGCGTGACTTCGACTTCGAGGTGATCGACCGCCGGGTGGCGGTCGGCCAGGGCATCACGCTGCGGGTGGACAGCCCGATGCGGATCCGGCTCGCACCGCGCTGACGGGCTGTGGGGCCGACGGCTTGCGGGTGACAGCTGACAACTGGCAGCCAGTGGACGGGAGTTGTCAGCTGGGGCGCATGGGCACAGGACCGACCCATTCGAACACAGCGCCCGCACGCCGTGGGCAGCTTTTCACATCTTCGCGTAGCTCATTCCGGACCCCGATAGCGTCCCACGCACCCCGGACCGGAAGCGCACGTGTGTCTGGCATATGACGGGTGATCGATCCTCCGGGCTGGTCCTGGCCGGCCCGGACCCTTCACCGTCCGCCCCCACGCGGAGTCCGCCCGGTCCAGGGAGCCCGGGCGCAGCGTGAACGCCCCCGGGCCCGACCGGTCGACCGGAGGTCCCCATGGGCACGATGAACCACTTCAGCTTCGGCTGGCTGACGCCCGCGCTCTCGTACGTGGTGGCGTGCGCCGGCGCCGCGCTGGGGCTGCGGTGCACGCTGCGCGGACTCGTCGCGACCGGTGCCCCGCGCCGGAACTGGCTGCTCACGGCGGCCGCCGCGATCGGGTCCGGCATCTGGACGATGCACTTCGTCGCCATGTTCGGCTTCGCGGTCGACGGGACGGAGCTGCGGTACAACGTCCCGCTGACCGTGCTCAGCCTGGTGGTCGCGATCCTGGTCACCGGGCTCGGGCTGATGGCGGTCGGCTACGGACGGCACCGGGGCCTGGCACTGCTCACGGGCGGGCTCACCACCGGCCTCGGCGTCGCCGCGATGCACTACCTCGGCATGGCGGCCATGCGGCTGCACGGCGGCCTGCACTACGACCCGGGCACGGTGGCGCTCTCCGTGCTGATCGCCGTCGGAGCCGCCACCGCCGCGCTCTGGGCGGCCGTCACCATCCGCAACGTGTCTGCCGCGGTGGGCGCATCGCTGGTGATGGGCCTCGCCGTGAGCTGTATGCACTACACCGGCATGGCGGCGGTCCACGTCCAACTGGAGCCGGCCCGGACCGGGCTCGGCGGGGCCGCGCCGATGGAGTTCGTCTTCCCGCTCGCGGTCGGCCTCGGCTCCTTCCTCTTCCTCACCTCGGCCTTCGTCGCCCTCTCCCCGACGGCCCAGGAGCGCGCCGCCTACCAGGAGGCGGGTGAGCTGACCATCGAGGAGTTCCCGACGACGCCCGCGCGTCCGGCGCCTGAGCAGCACCACCGCGCCGCCTGACCAGCCCCCCCTGCCTGACTGGCACCCCCTGGCTGTCCGCCGGTGGCCTCCCTCGGGGCTCCCCGTCGGCATCCTTCGCCGGTGTTCCCCGCCGGCTCCCCGTTTCCGACGTCCTGTACCGCACGTCCCCCGCCCGAAAGGCTCCTCACCCATGCGCGAAAGCCGCGGTACCGCGCCCGGTACCCGCCGGGGTGCCCACGCCGGGCCGCCCACCCGGCTTGCTCGTGAAGCGACCCGCCGCACACCCCGCCCCGGCCCGCGCGGGCTGCGCCCCCGGACCGTCCGTGCCCGGATCGTGGCACTGCTCATGGTCCCGGTGGTGTCCGTGCTGGCGCTCTGGGCGTTCGCCAGCGTCACCGCCGCCCAGGACGTCTGGGACCTGCTGCGGCTGCGCGAGGCCCAGCGCACCGTGCTCACCCCCGTCGGCGCGACCGTCGCCGGCCTCCAGGCCGAACGCGCCGCCACCGGGCAGGTGTTGGCCGCTCCTGGAGCCGCCCGGGAGAGCGCCCTGCGCGAGGCCGCCGTCGCCACCGACCGGGCCCTCGCCCCGCTCTTCCTCGATGCCCGGTCCGGCGGCCGGAACCCGGGCGGTCCGGACGGTCAGGACGGTCAGGGCGGTCAGGGCGGCAACAGCCAGGGCGGCCCGGGCCGCGGCAGCACGGGCGACGGCGGCAACAGCCAGGGCTACAACCGGGCCGACGCCCAGGGCCTCGGCCCGGACGCCGCCGCCCGGCTGGACGCGCTCGGCGCCGCCGTCGGTGCGCTGCCCGAGCTGCGGACCCGGGTGCTGGCCCGCGGTGTCGGCTGGCCCGAGGCGTACGCCGCGTACGGGGCCGCCGTGGACCGGGCGTTGGCGGTGGCCGGGGCACTCACCCCGATGCAGGACCACCGGGTCGCCTCGGACGCCCGGGTCCTGCTGGAGTTCGCCCGCTCGCGTGAACTCCTCAGCCGCGAGGACGCGCTGCTGCGCGCCGCCCAGCTCTCCGGCGGCCTCGCCGAGGACCAGTTGCGCGAGTTCTCCGGTGCCGTCTTCGCCCGCCGTCAGTTCGAGCAGGGCTCCGCTGCCGACCTGCGCCCCGAGGACCGCGCCGCCCTGCTCGCGGTCACCGGGGGCCAGGACCACCGGGACCTCACCTCCTACGAGGACAAGGTCCGCACCGCCGCCGGCGGTCGCGCCGCGGCAGCCGCCGTCCCGCCCGAACGCTGGTCGGTGGCGGCGGGCAACGTCGCCCGCGACCTGCGCGCCGTCGAGGACACGGCCGGCCGGGCGGCGTCCGACCGGGAAGACCCGTACGCGCTGGGCCTGTTCACGCCGGCCGGGGCGGCCGTGTTTCTCGGTCTGGCCGGTGTGGTGGCCTCGCTGGTGATCTCGGTGCAGATCGGGCGCGGCCTGGTCACCGAGCTGATCGGCCTCCGGAACTCGGCCCTCGAACTGGCCGGGCGCAAACTGCCGGCCACGATGCGGCGGTTGCGCGCCGGCGAGGAGGTGGACATCGACGCCGAGGCGCCCGTCCCGGTGCACGGCAGCGACGAGATCGGCCAGGTGCACGGCGCGCTCGGCACCGTCCGGCGGGCGGCGGTCACCGCGGCGGTCGAACGGGCCGAGGTGCTCTCCGGCGTCTCCGGCGTCTTCGTCAACCTCGCCCGGCGCAGTCAGGTCCTGGTTCACCGCCAACTCACCTTGCTGGACGCCATGGAGAGGCGGACGGAGGACCCGGCCGAACTGTCCGACCTGTTCCGGCTGGACCACCTCACCACCCGGATGCGCCGCCACGCCGAGGGCCTGATCATCCTCTCCGGCGCCGCCCCCGGCCGGGCCTGGCGCAAACCGGTCCCGTTGCTGGACGTGGTGCGCGCCGCCGTCTCCGAGGTCGAGGAGTACGCCCGGGTCGAGGTCCACCGGCTCCCGTACGCGGCGGTCACCGGGCAGGCCGTCGCCGACCTCACCCACCTGGTCGCCGAACTGGTCGAGAACGCGACCGGCTTCTCGCCGCCGCACACCCGGGTGCATGTCCGGGGTGAACAGGTCGGCAACGGCTACGCGTTGGAGATCGAGGACCGCGGCCTCGGTATGGGATCGGAGGTGCTCGCGGACGCCAATCGGCGGATCGCCGCGGCCGAGCAGACCGATCTCTTCGACAGCGACCGGCTCGGCCTGTTCGTGGTCAGCCGGCTGGCCCGGCGGCACGGAGTCCGGGTCTCGCTCCAGACCTCCGCGTACGGCGGGACGACCGCCGTGGTGCTGTTGCCCACCGTGCTGCTGGCCGATGAAAGTCCTCGGGTGCGGCATGAAATCCAGGACGTGGTACCGGAGTTGGATGTCGATCCGGCGCCTGGGGAGGTCTCCGGCCGCCCGGGCCACGGGCCCTGGTACGACGAACCGGCCTTTCCCGTCGTCGAATTCGCCGGGCCCGAGGCCGTGAGGCCCGCCCCTGCGGAGCCCGAGGTCGTGGCGCCCGCGTTCGTGAAGCCCGCGTTCGTGAAGCCTGCGGGCGTCAAGCCTGCGTTCGTCGGTCCAGCGGCGGAGACGCCCGATCCCGGCACGCCCGCGCCTGCGACGCCCGCGCCTGCGACGCCGCCCGGGCACGCCGGGGCCTCGTGCGCCGGGACCGGGTACACCCCGGCGGACGGAGTGCCGGGCGCCGAGCCGCCGTCGGAGAGCGGCGCACTGCGGCCGTTCGGCGCCCGGGGCGGCGACCCCGGGGTGCTGCGCCCCATCCCGTTCCGGGCTTCCGGGGCCCGCGCGGACGGTCCGGCGGTGGACGCGGGCCCGCTGCCGCCGGCGGCAGCCCCTGCCGTTCGGCCGGTCCGGGCCGTCCGTGGTCACCGGGCCGAGGCCGCTCCCGGAGCCACGCCCTCCGCCGTGCTCACCGGCCCGTCCGGCGTGAACCCCGCCGCCGGACCTGCGGGGCCGGCCGGGCCTGCCGGGCCGGACGAGCTGCCCCGGCGGGTCCGCCAGGCCAGCCTCGTCCCGCAGTTGCGCGACGCCCCGCCGCGGCCGGCTCCGGGCCGCCGTCGCGGCGTCGCCGCATCCGCTCCCGGACGCAACCCGGAGGCGGCCCGGGCCGCGATGTCCGCGTTCCAGGCCGGCTGGGCCCGCGGCACACGCCCACAGGTCCGCGACGAGCACCACGACGACCACTGGGACCAGCAGCGGGACCAGCACCCGGACCAACGGCACCCCGACCAGTACCCGGCGCAACGTCGCCCGGACCGCCGTCCGGACGGGACGCCGGTGCCCCCGCACCACCCCCTCCCACCGCACCACCACGAAGGAGAGCGTCCATGATCGGCACCACCCACCGCGCGGGAGAGCTCAACTGGCTGCTCGACGACCTGGTCTCGCGGGTCGTCGAGGTCCGGTTCGCCGTGATGCTCTCCGCCGACGGCCTCGCCATGGGCGCCTCGGCCGGCCTCGGCCGCGAGGACGGCGAGCATCTGGCCGCCGTCGCCTCCGCCTTCCACAGCCTTGCCAAGGGCGCGGGCCGGCACTTCGAGGCCGGCGAGGTCCGCCAGACCATGGTCGAGCTGGAGCACGGCTTCCTGTTCGTGGCCGCCGCGGGCGAGGGCACCTGCCTGGCGGTGTTCTCCACCGCCGACGCCGACCTCGGCCTGGTCGCGTACGAGATGGCCAGACTGGTCCGCCGGGTCGGCGAGCACCTGTTCACACCACCGCGCAGCGCGGACGGCCGGTGAGCCGGGTGCCGCATCCGGACGAACAGCCGTACCGACAGCCTCACGAGCCGCCGCCCAACACCACGCCGCCCAACACCACGCCGTCCGGCACCATGCAGCCCAGCACCACACCGTCCAGGACCACACCGTCCAGGACCCCGCCGCTCGCCAGGAATCCGCTCGCCGCCGCCTACCGCTCGCGCTGGTACGACGACGAGGCCGGGCCGCTGGTCCGCCCGTACGCGATGACCAGGGGGCGGACCAGGCCCACCGGGCGGGAGTTCGACCTGATCGCCCTGGTCGTCAGCGATGTCCCGGACCCGGCGGACTTCCCGGACGCGCCGGACGTGCCGGTCGGCCCCGAGCAGGGCCTGATCCTGGACCTCTGCCGCGGCAACGCCCTCTCGGTGGCCGAGATCGCCGCCGACCTCGACCTGCCGCTCGGCGTGGTGCGGGTGCTGCTAGGCGATCTGCTGGCGGCCGGCTGCATCCGGGTCAGCCGCCCCGTCCCACCCGCACTGCTCCCTGACGAGCGCATCCTCCAGGAGGTCATCCATGGACTCCGCGCACTCTGACCGCCCGTACGCCGACAGCCTTTACGGGGACGGCCCGCCCGAGACCGGGGGGGAGGAGCCCGGGAACGGGCGCGAGAACGGCGGGGGTCGGGACGGGGGTCGGGACGGGGCCGAGGACGAGGGCCCCTCGGACACCGCCGCCCCCTCGGACACCCCCGTGCTCGCCCTGAAGATCCTGGTCGCGGGCGGATTCGGGGTCGGCAAGACCACCCTGGTCGGGTCGGTCAGCGAGATCCGCCCGCTGCGCACCGAGGAGAGGCTCACCGAGGCCGGGCGGGGCGTGGACGACACCGGTGGGGTCGAACAGAAGACCACCACGACGGTGGCCATGGACTTCGGCCGGATCACCATCCGCGAGGGCCTGTCCGTCTATCTCTTCGGTACGCCGGGGCAGGACCGGTTCTGGTTCCTCTGGGACGAGCTGGCGCAGGGCGCGCTCGGGGCGGTGGTGCTCGCCGACACCCGGCGGCTGACCGACTGCTTCCCCGCGGTGGACTTCTTCGAGCACCGGGGTATTCCGTTCGTGGTGGCGGTCAACCGTTTCGCCGGCACCCGTGACTTCGGGACGGAGGAGGTCGCCCGGGCGCTGGACCTGGAGTCCGGCACCCCGGTGGTGCTCTGCGACGCGCGCCGCCGAGCCTCCGGTAAGCAGGTACTGATCAACCTGGTCGAGCACGCCGGCCGGGTGCACGCCGCCCGCCTGCTGGCCGATGCCGGCGCGGCCGTGAGGTAGGGCACGGCAACGGCCTGGCCCGGCAAGAGCGGAGAGGGGTGCCACCCGTGCGGGCGGCACCCCTCGGTGCTGTGTCGGAGCCCTTCAGCCGGTCTCCTTCGAAGGGCTTCAGCCGGTCGGTCGGTTCTGTCGTCGGAGCGCGCCTGCCGGAGTGCTGCCGCCGGTGGTCGGTCAGCCGCGGCTCTGGAAGACGATCCGGGTCCAGCTGGAGCCCGGGCAGTTGCCCCAGACCGCCCACGGCTGGGACCGGGCGCCGATCCAGAGGCCGGTGGTGGACGTGCCGTTGGCACAGTAGGTGATGGTGCGCAGCTCGCCGGAGTAGATCCGGCAGTTGCCCTCCCAGCGCCAGCCGTAGTCGGCGGTGATGGTGCAGTGGTAGGAGGCGGTGATGGCCTCGGACGACGCGGCGCCCGAGCCGGCGGAGATGCTCTGGTCGGCGGCGGGCGTGGCGGCGGCGGCCGGCAGGGTCGCGGTGCCGAGCACGCCGAGGGCGGCCGCGGCCACCATCCCGAGCTTGGCGATGTTCCGGGCGATGCAACCTGACATGGTGATCTCTCCTCGCTGGTGCTGTCTGCCCCGTCCGGGTGGGGGTCTGAATCGGAATTTCCCGTGCCCCGTCGGGGTGATGACGCATTGCACACGAATGACTGCGCACGGTGAGACGACGAACTACGATGTGATGTGAGTCACAGGCCGGCTGGCGATCGGATCGTCGGCCGTGCCTTCGGGGTGCCGATTTCCGAGGGGAGCGGCATGGAATTCACCGGTCGGTGCCGGGGTGGGCGGGATCCGGACATCGCCGCCGCTCCCGGGGCGGAGGATCGTGCGGCGGCCGCGCGCGGTGAGGTGGGGCTCGGTGCACCGGATCGCAGCACACCGGACCGCGGTGCGCGGGATCCGGGTCCGGCCGATCCCGAAACGGCGGAATTCAACCGGGTGTTCACGGAAATGCTGCCGCGGCTCCACCGGGCGGCGGTCTCGCTCACCGGAAGCCCGTTCGCGGCCGGGGACATCGTGCACGACGCGTATCTGCGCATCGCCCGCAGGCCCGAGCGGTTTCTCCGTCATCCCCAGCCCTATGCCTACGCGTTCACCACCATGGCGAACATCGTGCGCGACCAGTGGCGCAGGGAGCGCCGCCGGGTGGTCGTTCCGGAGCAGGCCGAGGGGGAGCGTGCCCGGGCCGACCCGCTCGGCGGGGGGCTGGGGGAGTTGCAGGCTCGCTGGGAGGTGGTCCGGCTGCTGCGGTTCCTGACCGCCAAGCAGGCCCGCGTGGTGGTGCTGGTCGACCTCGGCGGGTACACGGTCGACGAGGCGGCGGTCCTGCTGGGCGTGCACCGCTCCACGCTGGCGGTCACCCGGCGCCGCGCGCTGAGCCGGCTCCGGGCCGTCCTCGAACGCGAGCGCGACCGGGCGGACGACTGCGACCGGGTGGACGGCCGGGAGGGCGGCAGCGACCTGGGCGGCAGCGACCTGGGCGGCAGTGGCGGTGGCGGTGGCGGTGGCAACAGCGGCAGCGGCCGCGACGGCGCCGGCGGCCGCGCTGCGGCGAGGCCGCCGTCCCGGCCCGACGCACCGAGCTGACGACAAGTCAGCTGATGCGCCGCCCCGGCCCGTACGCTGCGATCCGTGATCACGTACGAGGAGCACCGGCTCCGCGCCCTGGCCGAGGACGGCCGCTGGCCCGAACTGCTGGGCGCCTACCGCCAGGCCCGGGCCGCCGCCGTGTCGCGCGCGGGCGAGGGCCGGGCGGCGGCCGCGACCGCACCGCTCGGCCACCTGATCGCGTACGCCGCGCCGCCCGAGCTGGCCGTGCGGCTGTTCGACCCGGACGGCGGACCCGGCACCGCCGCCGGGGTCGCGGACCATGACGCCGGGCCGCTCTGGGAGGTGCTGGCCACCCGGCACTCGTGGCTGCGGCTGGCCCCGCTGCTCGGCCCGGCGCCGGTGCGCCGGCTGGTCGCCCACACCCGGGTGCTGATCGGCGAGGACCTCTCGTACGGCGCCGAGCCGGACCCGGAGGGCGTCCCGCTGGTGCTGGAGCCCTGGGAGTCGGCGGGCTGGGGCGAGGGCACGCGGGTCCGGGACTACCTGCCGCGCGGCGGCTCGCGCAGCGCACTGCTGACGCTGCCCGCCACCCGGGAGGGCCTGGGCCCGGTGCTGCTGCCCGAGCCGGGAGCGCGCCTGCGCGGTCAGCGGGCGACGCGGGCGTTGGCCGCGCTGGCGGAGTGGGCGGAGGTGGCCTGCGTCCGGGGGCCGGCGCCGCAGGCGGCCGGGCAGCTGGCTCCGGGCCGACGGGTCACCGGCGGGTACCTGCCGTTCGCCATCGCCTACCCGGTGCTGGTGCAGGCGGCCGCGGCGGACCTGGCGCACGGCTCGGCGGACGGCAGGCTCGCGCTCTGGCGGGCGCTCGGCGCGATGGCCGGCGGCGACGGGCCGAACCGTGCCGAGGTGAACGCGCTGGTGGCCCGGATGCGCTGCTTCACCTGGTGCGACCCGGCGGACGGCCTGCGCCACGTCCACGTCGCGATGGAGGACCCGGCGAGCGGCCTGAGCTGGGCGGTCAGCGGATCGGACGAGCCCTGACGCGTGCGCGCGGGGCCGCGGGAGAGGGCAGCGGGGGGCGGGGCCGTGGGGCCGCGGGAGAGGGCAGCGGGGGGCGGGGCCGTGGGGCCGTGGGGGGCGGGGTCGCGGGGACAGGGCCGCGAGGCGGTGGCGCGAGGGCCGGGCAGGCCCGGTGTGCGACGGACCCCGGCCCGGCGCCGCCCGGGGGATCGGGCTGCGGCGCCGGGCCGGGGAGTAGGGGAGTGCAGGAGTGGGAGCGGAGGTCAGGCGGCCGCCGGGCTCGGCGCTCCACCCTGCGGCGGGACGGTCTCCGGCGGCGCGGGAGCGGCGTCAGGAGCCTCTGCGGCCCCGGACGAGGCCGGGCCGCCGTGCGCGTCGACCAACGTCCGCTCGTCGAACGGCACCTCGCCCGCCAGCACCTGCCGGGCCCGCTCGCGGTCGAACTCACCGGTCCAGTGTCCGATCAGCACGGTGGCCACGGCGTTGCCCGCGAAGTTGGTGAGCGCCCGCGCCTCCGACATGAAGCGGTCGATGCCGACGATCAGGCCGACCCCGTCCACCAGTGCCGGCTTGTGCGACTGCAGCCCGCCGGCCAGGGTGGCCAGCCCGGCGCCGGTGACCCCGGCCGCACCCTTGCTGGCGATGATCATGAAGACCAGCAGCGAGGCCTGCTCGCCCAGCGACATCGGCTTGTCCATCGCCTCGGAGATGAAGATCGAGGCCATGGTCAGGTAGATCGCGGTGCCGTCGAGGTTGAAGCTGTAGCCGGTCGGGACGGTGATGCCGACGACCGGGCGGCTGACGCCCAGGTGCTCCATCTTGGCGATCAGCCGGGGCAGCGCGCTCTCCGAGGAGGAGGTGGAGAGGATCAGCAGGAACTCGCGGCCGAGGTAGCGAAGCAGCGTGAACACGTTGACGCCCGCGACCAGCCGCAGCAGCGCGCCGAGCACCACCACCACGAAGAGCGCGCAGGTGATGTAGAAGCCGATCATGATGACGGCGAGGCTCTTCAGCGCGGCCGTGCCGGTGGCGCCGACCACCGCGGCCATCGCCCCGAAGGCGCCGATCGGGGCCACCCACATGATCATCGACATGACCCGGAACACCAGTCGCTGCACGTGCTCGATCCCGCGCAGCACGGGCGCGCCGGCCGGGCCCATCGCCTGCAGCGCGAAGCCGGCCAGCAGGGCGACCAGCAGGGTCTGCAGCACCTTGCCCTCGGTGAGGGCCGAGAGCATGGTGGTCGGGATCATCCCGAGCAGGAAGTCGGTGGTGGACTGGGCCGCCCCGGCGGCGGCCTGGGCGTGTCCGGACTTGGCCAATGCGGCGGTCAGGTGCAGTCCGCCGCCGGGCTCCAGCAGGTTGCCGACCGCCAGGCCGATGCCCAGTGCCACCGTCGACATGGTGAGGAAGTAGCCGAGGGCCAGACCGCCGACCTTGCCGACCTTGGCGGCCTTGGTCACGGAGCCGATGCCCAGCACGATGGTGCAGAAGATGACGGGGCTGATCATCATCTTGATCAGGTTGACGAAGCCGGTCCCGACCGGCTTCAGCTCGACCGCGAACTTCGGTGCGGCCAGGCCGACCACCACGCCCGCGACCACGGCCACGATGACCGCGAGATAGAGGTAGTGGGTGCGGTCCTTCCGTCTGACCCCCGCCTGCGGTCCTGCTCCTGTGATCGACATCTGCGGCTCCTTCGCCCTGCAGTCCTGGCGGCCCCGGGTGGTGGGCCGCTCCGACTATGTGCTGCGCAGTGACGGAGGTCACGTTTGCGTTCATAGAGTTCATGTACGCCCGCGCCCCTCGGGCCGGCCGCCCGCGTCCCGTGGCTCGGCTGCCTGCGTTCCTCCGTGCGCCGGTCCGCGCCCCGCAGGTCGGCTGCCCGCGTTCCGCCGCCCACCTGGACGCCGGGCCGCCGTGGTGCACACTGGCAGGCATGTCCCCGCGCACGCTCCCCACGCCGCGCCGGCTGGTGCGCAGCCTGGCCGGACAGCTCTTCGTTGTCCAGGTGGTCATCGTCGCCGCCGTGGTGGCCGGGGGTGCCGTGCTCGCGTACCTGTTCACCGCCGGCCGGGCCGAGGACGCGGCCCGCGCCCAGGTCACCGCCGTCGCCCGGTCGGTCGCCGACTCACCGTCCGTGCGGGCCGCCGTCGCCGGGCCCGACCCGACCGCCGTCCTCCAGCCGTACGCCGAGCAGGTGCGGGCCGACACCGGGGTCTCGTTCATCACGGTGATGGACACCGCCGGGGTGCGCTGGACCCACCCGCTGCCCGAGCAGATCGGCAAGACCTTCCTCGGCCACATCGACTGGGCGCTCGCCGGGGAGACCCGCAGCGAGACGTACACCGGCACGCTCGGCCCGTCCGTCCGGGTGGTCACGCCGGTGCTGGACGAGCGGCACCGGGTGGTCGCGCTGGTCAGCGCGGGCATCACGGTGAAGTCCATCTCCGCCCAGCTGAGCGGGCCTCTGCTGGCCCTGGCCGGTGTCGCGGTGGCCGCGCTGGCGCTCGGCGGGGTCGGCACCTACCTCGCCAACTCCCGGCTGCGGCGGCACACCCACGGCATGGGACCGGCCGAGCTCAGCCACCTCTACGAGTACCACCAGGCCACCCTGCGCTCGGTGCGCGAGGGGCTGGTGCTGCTGGACCGCCGCCACCGGGTGGTGCTCTGCAACGACGCGGCCCGCGAACTCCTCGGGCTGACCGGTGACTTGGAAGGCCTCCCGGTCGACGGTCTGGGGCTGCCGGAGGCACTGGTGGCGGCCGTACTCGGGGCGGAGCCGGTCCGGGACGAGGTCCACCTCACCGCCGAACGCGTCGTGGTGCTCAACACCTCCACCATCGGCACCGGCCTCGGCCGGGTCCTCACCCTCCGCGACCATACCGAACTGCAGTCGTTGAGCGGAGAGTTGGACTCCGTTCGCGGCTTCACCGAGGCGCTCGGCGCACAGGCGCACGAGGCCGCCAACCGGCTGCACGCCGTGGTCTCGCTGATCGAACTCGGGCGTCACCAGGAGGCGGTGGAGTTCGCGACCGCCGAACTCGCCCTCGCCCAGCAGCTCACCGACCGCGTGGTCGCCGCCGTGGGCGAGCCGGTACTGGCCGCGCTGCTGCTCGGCAAGGCCGCCCAAGCCGCCGAGCGGGGAGTCGAGTTGACGCTCACCGAGGACAGTCGGATCGACGACGGCGTGCTGCCGCCCGGCCTCTCCGCCCGCGACCTGATCACCGTCCTCGGCAACCTGATCGACAATGCGGTGGACGCGGCCATCGCCGGCGCCGCCGAGAGCCCCGATCCACCCGAGGTCACCGTCACCGCCCGGATCGACGCCCTCCGGCCCGAGAGCACCCGGGCCGACGTCACCCTGCCCGACAGCGCCCGGATCGATGCCGCCGCGCCCGACGCCGCCCGGCCCGAGGGCGAGCACCTGCTGCTGCGGGTCGCCGACACCGGCACCGGCATCGACCCGGCCGCCGTGGAGGATGTGTTCCGGCGCGGTTGGAGCACCAAGCAGGACGGCCGCGGGCACGGGCTCGGGCTCGCCCTCGTGGCCCAGGCCGCCCGGCGCAACGGCGGCACCGTCGAGGTCGGCCGGGACCGCGGCGCGGTGCTCACCGTCCGGCTGCCGCTGAGCCGGCTGCCCCGCCGCCGTGAGGCGGTGGCGTCGTGAGCCGCTCCCCGGGCCGGCCGGACATCGCGGCCCGGCCCGACATCTCCGTCCTGGTGGTCGAGGACGACCCGGTGGCCGCCGCCGCCCACACCCTCTATGTCCAGCGCGAACCGGGCTTCCGTGCCGCCGGCACGGTGCACAGCTGTGCGGACGCGCTGCGCTTCCTGGACCGCGCCCGCGCCGCCGGCCGGCCCGTCGACCTCACCCTGCTCGACCTCTACCTGCCGGACGGGCACGGCCTCCAGCTCTGCGGCACCCTGCGCGCGGCCGGCCACACCACCGACGTCATCGCCGTCACCTCCGCCCGCGACCTCGCGATGGTCCGCCAGGCCGTCTCGGCGGGCGTCGTCCAGTACCTGCTCAAGCCGTTCAGCGCCGCCGCCCTGCACGACCGGCTGGAACGGTACGCCCGCTACCGTGACACGCTCGCCCGCACCGGCCAGGCCACCGGCCAGGACGAGGTCGACCAGGCCCTCGCCCTCCTGCGCACCCCCGAACGCACCGCCCTCCCCAAGGGGTTGAGCGCCCCCACCCTGGACACCGTGGCCACCGTCCTGCGCGATGCCCGTACCGGTCTCTCCGCAGCCGCCGCCGGCACGGCGGCGGGCGTCTCCCGCATCACCGCCCGCCGCTACCTCGAACACCTCGTCGACACCGGCCTCGCCGCCCGCGAACCCCAGTACGGCAACGTCGGTCGGCCCGAACTCTGTTACCGCTGGACGGGTGGGGGCGGGGGCGGATGAGGGCCGGCGGAGGACGGTGGCGGCCGGGTGCCTGCTAGCGGGCCACGAAGGCGGTGAGCAGCGCCTGGACCTCGTAGATGTCGACGCCCTTGGTGAAGTTCTTCGAGATCGGCAGTGCCGCGCCCGAGACCCATATCTTCAGCTCGGCGTCGAGGTCGAAGGTCCCGGCGGTCTCCACGGCGAAGTGGGTGATGCTGCGGTAGGGGACCGAGTGGTACTCGGTCTTCTTGCCGGTGATGCCCTGCTTGTCGATCAGGATCAGCCGCCGGTCGGTGAACAGGAAGGTGTCGCGCACCAGCTGGTAGGCGGCCTGCACCTGCTCGCCCTGGCCGAACAGCCGGGAAAACTCCTTCTGGGCCTCGGCGTTGTCCACCCGGTGTGCGTTGCCGAAGAGCGCCATGCGTCGTCCTTCCGTCAGGCACCCGGCTCGGGTGCGTCGGGCACCGAGTCTGGCACGGCGGCGATCTCGGGTCGGAGTGGGCCCCTGGTCGGAACGGCCGGGCGAGGTCGGGTCGGAGTGGGCCCCTGGTCGGAACGGCCGGGCGAGGTCGGCCGGGTGGCCCGGACGGGGGCCGGGCGGCCGTCCCGCAGTTACCGGCGTCCGGCCCGCACGAGGTACTGGTCCTCCGTGTCCGTGTAGCTGTCCAGCCGCCAGCCGGCGGCGGTCAGCAGGGGGCGGAGGTTGGGCTCGGCGCGGAGGTCGTCAGGGGTGAGCTCGCGGCCGTGGCGGGCGGCGAGGGCGGCGCGGCCGATGGGGTGGAAGAGGGCGAGCGTGGCGCCGGGGCGGCTGATGCGGGCGAGTTCGCGCAGAGTGCGGGCCGGGTCGGGGAGGTGGGAGATCAGGCCGGCGGCGAAGACGGCGTCGAGGGTGGCGTCGGGGAGCGGGAGGCGGGCGCAGTCGGCGAGCAGCAGGGTGGCGGTGCCGGGGTGGCGGGCGTCGGCCTCGTGCAGCATCTCGGGGGTGACGTCGGCGCCGATCACCCGGCCCTCGGGGCCGACCGCCGCGCGCAGTAGAGGGAGCGCGCGACCGGTGCCGCAGCCTGCGTCGAGTACGGAATCGCCCGCCCGCAGGCCGAGTCCGGCGATCGCGGCGGCGTAGCGGGGGCCGTCGTCGGGGAAGCGGGCGTCCCAGCCGGCGGCGCGGGCGGCGAAGAACTCGCGGGTGCGGGCCAGTTCGGCGGCGTACGGGGAGGTCGGAGGCGTGGACGGCGACATGCGGCGAGCGTAGCGCCCGGCCGTAACCTCCGGCCCGGCCGATCGTTGGGGAATCGGGCTCCCCGTCACTCGCTCGGGTGGTTCTCGTGCCCCGTGGCGCTCCCGCCCAGGCCAGGGAAGTAAAGTTAGGCTTACCTAACTTCTTGGGAGTCCGTCTTGACGCTCGCCGCCGTCCCCGCCACCGGGTCCGCTGCCGTCCCCGCCCAGGCCCAGGGCGGCGACGCCATTCTGCGCCGCCAGCGCGTGCGCGAGTCCGCCGCCCGCACCTACGCCCGCTCGTTCCCGATCGTCCCGGTGCGCGCCAGCGGCATGACGGTCGAGGGCGCCGACGGCCGCCGCTACCTGGACTGCCTCTCCGGCGCCGGCACCCTCGCGCTCGGCCACAACCACCCGGTCGTCCTGGAGGCGATCCGCCGCACCCTCGACAGTGGCGCGCCGCTGCACCTGCTGGACCTCGCCACCGCCGAGAAGGACGAGTTCACCACCGCCCTGTTCGAGAGCCTGCCGCGGGAGTTCGGCGAACAGGCCCGGGTGCACTTCTGCGGGCCCGCCGGGACGGACGCCGTCGAGGCCGCGCTCAAGCTGATGCAGACCGCCACCGGCCGCTCCGGCGCCCTCGCCTTCACCGGCGCCTACCACGGCATGACCGCCGGCGCCCTCGCGCTCACCGGCAACGTCGCCGTCAAGGAGCCGCTGCCGGGCGGCGGCGAGGTGGTCCGGCTGCCCTACCCGTACGGCTACCGCTGCCCGTTCGGGGTCGGCGGCGAGGCGGGAGCCGGCCTCGCCGCCACCTACGCCGAGCGGCTGCTGGACGATCCCTCGGGCGGCGTGGTCCGGCCCGCCGCGATGGTCCTGGAGGCCGTGCAGGGTGAGGGTGGCGTCGTCCCCGCCCCCGACGAGTGGCTGCGCGCGATGCGCCGGATCACCGCCGAACGCGGCATCCCGCTGATCGTCGACGAGGTGCAGACCGGGGTCGGCCGCACCGGTGCGATGTGGGCGGTCGAGCACAGCGGGATCGTCCCGGACGCCATGGTGCTCTCCAAGGCGATCGGCGGCAGCCTGCCGCTCGCCGTCGTCGTCTACCGCACGGAGTACGACGGCTGGCGCCCCGGCGCGCACACCGGCACGTTCCGTGGCAACACCCTCGCCATGGCGGCCGGCGCGGCCACCCTCCGGTACGTCGCCGCGCACGGCCTGGCCGACCGGGCCGCGCTGGTCGGCGCCCGGATGACCGAGCGGCTCCGCGCGCTGGCCGGCGAACTCCCGGTGATCGGCGACGTGCGCGGGCGCGGGCTGATGATCGGCGTCGAACTGGTGGACCCGGCCGCCGAACCGGACGCCTGCGGGGCGCGCCCGGCCGCGCCCGCGCTCGCCGTCAAGGTCCGCGAGGCCTGCCTCGCGCGCGGGCTGATCGTCGAACTCGGCGGCCGGCACGACGCGGTGCTGCGTCTGCTCCCGCCGCTCACCATCACCGACGAGCAGGCCGACGCCGTCCTCGACCGGCTCGCCGACGCCATCGCGGCGGCTGCCCGGGCCGTGGGCGCCACCGGGACCGGGAGTGCCACCGGGGCGGGCCGCGCGCCCGCCCGTGCCGCCGACGGCGCGGTCGACGGCACGGCCGTCGCTACGGCTGTTGCGGAGGCCCGGTGAGCGGCCCGGGCTTCTCCGGGGTGCCGGAGCAGCCCGAGGAGCCCGGCCTCCCCGACGACCCCGCGGCCCCGCCCGACGCGCTGGCCGGCGGCGTGGCGGGCCCGGCCGCGCTCGGACCGCTGCTCGCCACCGTGCTGGACGCGCTGGACGCCGGCGCCGCCCGCCGCGGCGGCCCGCTGCCCGCCGGGCACCCGGCCGGGATCGCCGGCGCCGTCACCGACGGGCTGGCCGCCGCCCACGGCCCGCAGGCGCTCGCCACCCTCACCGAACTGCTCACCCATGGCGCCGCCGACCCCGCCGACCCGGCCTGCGCCGCCCACCTGCACTGCCCGCCACTGGCCGTCGCGGCCGCCGCCGACCTCGCCGTGAGCGTGCTCAACCCCTCCCAGGACTCCTGGGACCAGGCGCCCGCCGCGACCGCGCTGGAGACCGCACTGCTCGCCGAACTCGCCGCCCTGGTCGGCTACGACCCGGCCCACGCGGCCGGCGTGCTGACCTCCGGCGGCACCGAGTCCAACCTGATGGGCCTGATGCTGGCCCGGGACCAGAAACTCGACGGCATCGTGGAGCTGGACGGAATCCCGGCCGGCGCCGCACCCCGGATCATCGCCTCGCAGGCCGCGCACTTCTCCGTCCAGCGCGCCGCCGCCCTGCTCGGCCTCGGCGAGCGCGCCGTGATCCCCGTCCCGGTCGACCGCGAACTGCGGATGGACCCGGACGGGCTGGCGCGGGCCTTGGCCGAGACCTGCTGGGCCGGCCGGACCCCGATCGCCGTCGTCGCCACCGCAGGCACCACCGACACCGGTGCGATCGACCCGCTGCACACCGCCGCCGACCTCGCCGCCCGATACGGCGCCTGGCTGCACGTCGACGCCGCCTACGGCGGCGGCGCGCTGCTCTCCGACCGGCTCGCCCCGCTGCTCGACGGCATCGCCCGGGCCGACTCCGTCTCCCTCGACTGGCACAAGCTCGGCTGGCAGCCGGCCGCCGCCGGGGTCTTCCTGGTGCGCCGCGCCGAGACCTACGTCTCGCTCGCCCGCCGCGCCGAGTACCTCAACCCGGCCGACGACGAACGGGCCGGCTACCCCAGTCTGTTGGGGCAGTCGCTGCGCACCACCCGGCGGGCCGACGCCTTCAAGATCGCCGTCACCCTGCGCACCCTCGGCCGCGCCGGACTCGGCCGGCTGGTCGACGCCTGCCACCAACTGGCCATGGACGCCGCCGAGGTCGTCCGCGCCGAACCCGAACTGGAACTCCACGCCGAACCCGTCCTCACCACCGTGGTGTTCCGCTACCGCCCGCCCGGCGGGCAGGACGGAGCCGCGCTCGACGCGGTCAACGCCGAGGTGCGCCGGACCCTGCTGCGCACCGGCCGCGCCGTCGTCGGCCGGACCGAACTGCCCGGCGAGGGCCCGGGCCGGATCCGCCTGAAGCTGACCCTGCTCAACCCGCACACCACCGCCGCCGAGGTCGGCGAACTGCTGCACGCGATCGTACGGACCGGGCGGGACGTCCGGCCGGCGTAGCGCCGGGCCCCGGGCGGTCGTGTGCCCGGCGCGGCCGGTCCCGGCCCGCAGCGCGCCGCATTCCAAAACAACGCCTTTTCCCCGGAGGGATGTTGGAGGAAGGCACACTGGCGTGACATGCTGTCCGGGGGATATTCGGCCGCCCCCGAAAAGCCTCCGTGGACATACGTTTCCGCGGGAGTACAGGCCGATTCCGGCCGCCCGGTGATCAGATTTCGCCAACCCCCTGGCAGGGCTTGCGGAGATCCCGAAGAGCGGCGGTAACTTCATGTGGTCGCCGGCCCACCAAGAGCACACGGCTCCTCGGTGAAGGCCGCCTGACCAGGCGCGTGCCATCCGCATGCGGTGAGCTCACCCCCTACAGCCGAGTGAACTCCGCCTATCCGTCATGCACTTCGGTGAACCCCGGTAAAAACCGCGTGAACCACGTGAGACCAATCCTTTGACCAATCCTGCGAAGCGGAGGCAAGGCATGCGCGAAACCCTCCCGGGCGAAAGCGCCGTCACCATCGAACCGGCCACGTATGAGGCACTGCCGTTCTCCGACCGCTGCCGGGACATCTGGCGCCGCGGCGACCACCTGCTCATCGGCGTCAGTCCGGGAAACAGCTATTTCAGCCACCGCCGAATAGCCGAACTCATCGGGTGGGGGCAGGAGTTCTTCGAGAGAATCGACATCGTCCACGCCGACCTGCACGTCGAGGCGCAGTTCGAGAGCTTCGGCTACACCGCCGAGCACGCCCGGCGCCGGGCCGCCAAGGAGGTCAAGGCCACCGCCCGGCGGATCGCCCGCGGCGCCGAGGAGGCCGGCCGGCCCGACCGCGTCCGGATGCACGCGCTCTCCGAGTTCACCGGCCACCCCGCCTACCGGCGGCTGCACCGGCAGGCCCTTGACGCACTCGCCACCGACGGGGTGTTCCGTGAGGCCGCCGAGGGCATGGCGCGCGGGTTCCTGGCGGCCCGGATGGACGAGGGCCTGGTACCGAACGAGCCCCAACTCGCCGCCGGGCTCCGGTATATCACCGCTGAGCTGCCGTTTTTCCTGGACACCCCGGCGCTGCTCGGCGTGCCTTCCTCGGTCAGCTGCTACCACCTCCAACTGCCCCTCACCCCGGTCCTGTTCGGCCGCGACGAGGGGCTGCGCGCGGCGCCCGGCCAGGGGTACGCCGTGGTCCGTCCGGCGTCGCCGACCGCGTCCGCCCCGTCTGCCGCCGCTGCCGCCGCTGCCGCCGCTGCCTCCGTCGTCGTCGCGCCTGCGCACGCCGCCTGAAGCCGCGAGACCCCCGAACCGCGACCGCGAGACCCGGATCCCCAGAGCCATTCCCGCACCCCACACCTTGCAGCACCCCGCACCCGCGCCCTGTACCCCGCATCCGCACCCGCACCCGCACCTTGCAGCACCCCGCACCCGCACCCGCACCTTGCAGCACCCCGCACCCGCACCCGCACCTTGCAGCACCCCGCACCCGCACCTTGCAGCACCCCGCACCCGCACCTTGCAGCGCCCCGCATCCGCACCCGCACCTGGAGCACACCTGTGACCGACCTGACCTTCCCGCTCTCCCGCAGAGGCGACGTCCTTCCCGAGGAGGCGCGACGGCTCCGCGAGGAGCGGCCCGTCGCCCGGGTCCGCACGATGACCGGCGACCCCGCCTGGCTGGTCAGCAGCTACGAGCTGGCCAAGCAGGTCCTGGAGGACGAGCGGTTCAGCCTCAAGGACACCGCCAACCCGGGCGTCCCCCGCCAGTACGCGCTGACCATCCCGCCCGAGGTGGTCAACAACATGGGCAACATCAACAGCGCCGGCCTGCGCAACGCCGTCATGAAGACCCTCTCCCCGCGCGCCGACCGGGAGTTGGACGGCTGGCTGCAGGCCGAGGCGCACCGGCTGATCGACGCGCTGGTCGACCAGGGCGCCCCCGGCGAACTGCGGGACGGCTTCACCGACCCCTACTCCGCCGCCCTGCACTGCCGGTTGCTGGGCATCCCCGCCGACGACTGGCGGCGGCTGATGACCGGCATCGATGTCGCCTTCCTCACCAGCCCGGTGCCGTTCGAGGGCGCGGCGGCCAACTGGTACAAGGACCTCGGCTACATGCTGGACCGGCTCAACGCCGACCCGGAGCCCAAGGACGGCCTGCTCGGCCGGTTCGCCGAGCTGCGCCGCTCGCCCGAGGTCTCGGACCAGGTCGGTGACGAGCTGCTGGCCACCGTCGCGCTGTCGCTGTTCGGCGCGGGTGCCGTCTCGACGTCCTCGTTCCTGCTGCACGCGATCATCTACCTGGCCCGGCAGCCCGCACTGGCCGAGCGGCTGCGGCGGGAACCCGCGCTGACCGGCCGCGCGGTGGACGAGCTGCTCCGGGTCAACCTGTCGATCGGCGACGCACTGCCCCGGATCGCGCTGGCGGATGTGCGGCTCGGCGAGGTGGAGGTGAAGCAGGGCGAGCTCGTGCTCGTCCTGATCGAGGGTGCCAACTACGACCCGGCGGTCTTCCCGGATCCGGAGAAGATCGACTTCGACCGGGCCGACAACCCGCACCTGGCCTTCGGCGGGGGTCGCCACTTCTGCCCGGCCTCGGCGCTCGGCCGCACCCATGCCGAGATCGCGATCACGGCGCTGGTCGAGCGGCTGCCGGGCCTGCGGCTCGCCCTGCCGGTCGAGCAGCTGGCCTGGCGGCCGGGGTTCATCAAGCGGCTGCCGGAGCGGCTGCCGGTCGTCTGGTGAGACCGGCCGACGGCTGAGGCCCGTCGGCAGGTGGGACCTGCGCCAGGTGACGGCGACGGCTGAGGCCGGTCGGCAGGTGGGAGGACCCGCCTTCCGGTGAGGCCGGAGGCCCGGAGTCGGAGGCCGAGGCCCCGGGGGCGAGGGCCTATCGGCGGAGCAGGATGTCGCGTGTGCGCTCCCAGCACTCCGGGTCGGCGGCGACCAGCAGGCCGTCCACGCCGCCCGGAGCCTCCGGCCGGTAGGGGCTGCCGTCCAGGCGGGCGGAGACGCCGCCGGCCTCGGCGACCAGCAGTGAGCCGGGGGCGTGGTCCCAGGGGAGGGTGCGCCAGTAGAGGATGAAGTCGAGGGCGCCCGCGGCGATGTCCGGGTACTCGATCCCGGCGGCGTGCCGGCCGGGGGTGACCTCGCCGAACGCCGTGGCGTTGGCCTCCACCTGCCGGCGCCGGTCCGGGTCCAGGAAGCGGCTCTTGACGGAGCCGCACCACTTGGCGGGTTCGCCGGACGCGGGCGTCCGGGTGAGGCGGTGGCCGTTGCGCCAGGCGCCGGAGCCCAGCTCGGCGGTGTAGCCGGTGGCGGTGGCGGGCTGCCAGATCCAGGCGGCGACGGTCTGGCCCGAGCGGACCAGCGAGGCCATCACGGCGTACTCGGGGCGGCCGGCGATGAAGTTGGACGTCCCGTCCACCGGGTCGACCAGCCAGACGGCCGGCTCGGAGTGCAGTGCCCGGGCGAGCCCGGGGTCGGCGGCGACGGCCTCCTCGCCGACCACCGGGACGGGCAGCAGCTCGCGCAGCCGCCGCTCGATGATCACCTCGGCCTCGCGGTCGGCGATGGTGACCACCTCGCCGGGGGCCTTCTCCATCACCTCGCCGGCGGCAAGCGCCCGGAACCGCGGCTCCACCACCTCGGCCGACGCCTCGGCGAGGATCTCGGCCACCCTGTCCATCAGCACGTGCGCGCTCCCTTCGCTGGCTACCACTCTCGCACGCTTGTGCGGTGGTGACCTGCGGCAGCCCCCTCGGGCGGGGGAGGGGCGGGCGACGGCTGCCGGTGGTCGACCGGGTGACGGCGTTCACCATCTGTCGGCTGAAGAGTGTTCGCCGCCGTCCCCGTCCGCCGTCCGCCAGCCGTGAGCCGTGGGCCGCTGCCCCTGAACCGTGAGCTGCGAGCCGCCGGCCGTCACCCGCCCAGGTAGTGGAACCCCGGCCGGGGGTGCATCAGGAAGTCGTGGTGCGAGATGTTCCACCCGTACGCGCCCGCCATCGCGAAGAGCACCCGGTCCGCCGTCCGGAGGCCGTCCGCGCTCGTCGCGGCGCGGGCGAGGACGTCCTTCGGGGTGCAGAGCTGGCCGGCCAGGGTGGCGCGGCCGGTGGTGACCGAGGGGCGCGGCCAGGGGTGCGGCCAGGCGTCGACCGGCAGCACGGCGAAGGGCTGGTTGTGGCCGCGGGTGGCCGGGGTACGCAGGTGGTGGGTGCCGCCGCGGACCACCGCGAAGTCCTCGCCGTGGCTCTGCTTCACGTCCAGCACCTCGGTGGCGTACCAGCCGCAGTAGGCGGTCAGGGCGCGGCCCGGTTCGATCCGCAGGGTCAGGCCGGGGTGCCGGTCGAGCAGCTTGCCCAGGCCCTCGCCGAACTCCGCCCAGTCGAAGCGCGCCCCGGGGTCGTCGTAGTCGACGGCCATGCCACCGCCCACGTTGACCTCGTCCAGCGTGAACACGTGCCGTTCCGCCAGCCGGGCCGCCCAGCCGACGATCTGCTCGGCGAGGGCCAGTTGCTCGGCCGCCGCCAGCCCGCTGGCCAGGTGCGCGTGCACGCCGCGCAGCCGCAGCCGCGGGCGGAGCGGGGCGAAGGGGCCGAGCGGATCGGTCAGCAGGCGGGCGCAGGCCTCGGCACGCTCCGGGTCCAGGCCGAACGGGGTCGGCCGGCCGCCCATCGCGAGCGCCACCGCGTCCAGCGCGCCCGAGCCCACCGGGAGGTTGACCCGCAGCAGCACGTCCACGGAGGCCTGCGGCCGGTCGTCGGTCAGGACGGCGGCGAGCCGGTGCAGCTCCTGTTCGCTCTCCACGTGCCAGCGGTGCACCCCGGCGTCCACGGCGGCCGTGATCTCGGCGGGTGTCTTGCCGGGCCCGCCGAAGGCCAGCGGCGCGCCCGGCACGGCCTCCCGGACGTGCGCCAACTCGCCGCCGCTGGAGACTTCGTAGCCGTCGACCGCGCCCCGCAGCGCGGTCAGCACGGGCGCGTCGGGGTTGGCCTTGGCGGCGTAGTACAGCTCGACGCGCGCGGGCAGCGCGGCCCGGACGGCGGCGGCGTGCGCGCGCAGCGCCGCGAGGTCGTAGACGAAGGCGGGCAGGGCGTCCGGTGCCAGTGCGGCGACGTGCCGGCGGACGGCGTCGGTCATCGGGGTCTCCTCCACGCGGTCGGGGGCGGTCATCGGGCACTCCAGGCCGGCGTCCGCGGGGCCGGCGTCCGCACGCCCCGCGCCGGCAGGTGCGCGGCCTCCGCGAGGACGGTGCGGGCGAGCGGGGACGGCAGCCGGACGTAGCCGGCCTCGCGGTCCGGGCGGCGCTCCCAGCGGGTCAGCAGGTTGGCCTTGGCGGGCAGTGGCACCCCGGCGAGCAGGGCGCGCAGCCTGGGCGGGCGGCCGTGGGAGGCGGCGTACTCCTCCAGGACACGCCGGACGGCCTCCCAGAGCGCGCCCTCCGCCTCCGGGTGGAGGTCGGCGAGGGCGGCCAGCAGCTCGGCCACGTGGTTGACCAGCAGGCAGTAGACCACGCGGTCCCAGCCGCGCTCGGCGTCGTAGGCCATCGGGCCGGCCACCTCGGGCGGCAGTGCGGCGAGCAGGGCGGCGTTCTGGTCCGGGACGAGCTTGGTGCCCTCCAGGTCGCGGAAGAGCACCTGGGCCGGCCGTCCGGCCGCGTCCACGCCGATCAGCACGTTCTGCAGGTGCGGTTCCAGCACCACGCCGTGGTCGAAGTAGGCCGCGAGCACCGGCGGCACGAGCAGCCGCAGGTAGGCCGTCCACCAGTCCAGGGCGTCCTGCGCGGTCGCGTCCGGCCCGAGCAGCGCGGAGACGTGGGCGGAGCTGGTCGGGTGCTCGTCGGCGACGGCGGCGGCCAGCAGCGGGGTGACGCCGGGGCGCAGGACGTCCGCGAAGCCCTCGCGGACGATCAGGCCGAACCCCTCGTAGAGGGCGCGGTCCGGGAGGCCGTCCGCGCCGGGCAGGGCGAGCGTGCGGAAGGCCGGTTCGCGCAGCATCGCGGCGTCCGGGAACCGCTCGGCGAGGTCGGCCAGTGCGGGAGCGAGCAGCCGGGTCAGGGCGACGGCGCCGGTCAGCTCGTAGGCGGCGTTCTTGCGGAGGCAGTTGGTGATGCGCACGTTGAGGCTGAACTTCAGGAACGCGCCCGCGCCGTACAGGGTGCGGACCGAGGCGGTGGCGGTGAAGGGCTCGCCGCCGGGGCCGAGGTCCAGGATGTCGCCGCGCTCCAGCGCACCGCGCAGCAGCGGGTGGTCGGTGAGCAGTTGGTACTGCCAGGGGTGGGCCGGCAGCAGCCGGTAGCCGGCCGGCACCTCGTGCGTGCCGTCCGGCAGGCCGTCCAGCAGCCCGTCGAGGAGCCCGGTCGCCGCCCGGTCCGCCGAGCCCTCGGCGATCAGCTCCTCCCGAACGGCCAGGTACCGCAGCCGGAACGCCGCGCGCGACTCCGGCGCGTACGACTGCCAGTCGCCGCGCTCGGCGGAGCGGGACTTGGGCGCGGGGTGGAACCGGTGGCCGAAGAGCAGGGCCTGCTCGGACTCCAGGTAGCGGTCCGCGCCCGGTGCCGGGCGGCCTTCCAGGGCGTTCCAAACAACCTTGTGACTGGACGTCAGCTGGCCGAGGAACTCCTCGTTCACCGTCCCGGTGCGCAGCTCCAGTTCGTCCCGGACGTACCCGGCCAGCGTCCGCCAGTCCAACTCGGCCCAGCCGTCGCCCCGTTCCTCCTGCACCGGGCCGGTGAAACGGTGTGCGCCGAGCAGTGAGGTGCGGCGCAGCGCGATCCGGAGCAGGGCGCCGCGCCGCGGGAGGCGCAGCAGGAGGCGGCCGTCGGTGACGGCGGTCTGGTGCTCGGGCGCGGAGACCTCGCGCAGCAGGCAGTTGAGCAGGGTGTGGGCCACCGCATGGTCGGCGGTGGGGAGTTCGTGGGTCATCGGTGACTCCAACGCTTGCGGGAGGGGACGGCGAGCAGTGCGGCCGCGGCGGCGGCCAGCAGTGCGGCGGCGGTGCCGGCCAGCACGGGGGAGGCGGCGCCGAACCGGCCGTTGGCCAGCGCCGCGACGGCGCCGGCGGCCACGGCGCCGCCCTTGGAGATGAACTCGAGGGTGCCGAACATCCGGCCCGGTGCCCGGCCGCGGGCGGCCTCGGCGGCCAGCACCGAGAGGCAGACCAGGCCGAGTGTGAGCCCGGCGCCGAGCAGCAGCCGGACGGCGACGAAGGCCGGCAGCGAGTGGGCGGCGGCGTGCCCGGCCAGGCCCAGCGCGACGAAGCCGAAGCCGAGCGCGATACCGGTGTGCGGGCGGGTGAGGAAGGCGGTGTGGGTGCGGGCGGCGAAGGCCAGGTAGCACAGGTGGGGCATCGCGAACAGTATGCCGGTCGTGCTCCCGGAGACGCCGGGCAGCCGCTCCTGCGCCAGGGATATCAGATAGGGGAAGGAGATCACGGTCGCGAAGACGAAGGCGAACTCGAAGGTGTAGAGCACGGCGAGCGGCGCCCGCCCGGCCGGCTCGGCGCCCGCGACGGGCGGCCCGTCGCCGGACGGGTCCCCCTCCTCGCCCGTCCGGCCCGGCCGGGCCGGTTCCGGCAGCAGCGAGAGCAGGACGGCGGCCGCCAGCGGCAGGGCCGCCATCAGCAGGTACTGCCGGTGCGGGTCGATCCACGGCGAGAGCACGCCGACCAGGATCGGCGCGGCGACCAGCGCGGCCCGCGCGCTGCCCTGCATCAGGGTGAGCGCCCGGGACAGCTGCGAACCGTCGAGCGCGGCGGCGAGGTAGCCGTTGGTGGCGGCGAAGGTGCCGCCGAGGAAGCCCTGGAGGACGAGGGCGAGGGTGAAGGCGGGCAGGCTGTCGGCGGCGCCGGCCAGCAGGAACGAGACGGCGAGCCCGAGTTGGGCGCGGAGCAGCAGCCGCTTGCGGCCGAACCGGTCGGCGAGCCGCCCCCAGAGCGGGGCGCCGAGGCCGCTGAACACCGTCGGCACGATGTAGAGCACGCCGGCCCACCGGCCCTGGGGGTCGCCGAGCGTGGGCAGGATGGCGGTCAGGTACGGCGGCAGGCCGAGCGCGGCGAAGGAGGCGACGAAGTAGCAGGCGGCCACCGCGTGCACCTGGCGCCGGCCGAGCCCGCCGGTGCGGGCGGTGCCGCTCCCGGAGTGCGCGGCGAGCGCGTCGACCGTCATCGGAGCCTTCCCCGGGGGGAGGAGACGGGCGGCAGCAGGTAGTTGGGGCCGTCGGTGTAGTGCTTGTTGATGTCCGCGGCGCCCGAGCGCTGCTTGGTGAGCAGGGTCCCGGCCGTGACCATGGCCTTGACCGGCAGCCGTTCGGCGTCCAGCAGCGCGGTGCGCAGGGGTTCGCCGGCCGGTCCGGTCCGGTCGACGGCCTCGGCCAGTCGCTTGCGCAACAGGGCGAGCAGGTCGGCGAGTTCGCCGCGGCCGTGCGCGGCCAGGCCGAAGGCGAGGGCGCCGGTGCAGAGGTGGCCGGTGATGGTGGTGAACAGGTCGGTCAGCGGCCGGTCGTCGTCGCCGAAGATCCTGGCGTCGTCGAACTCGTCGCGTCCGGGGGCGAGTTCGCCGAGTGTGGCGGCGAGCCGGGCGGTGTGGACGCGCGGTCCGTCGTCGTCCTTGTAGAGCAGGCGCAGGCCGCCGTCCTCGTCCAGCACCAGGGAGGTGTTCTGCTGGTGGGACTCCAGGGCGATGCCGTAGCCGAAGAGGGTGGTCTGCCAGTCGAGCAGCAGCTCCAGCAGGGCGTCGAAGAGGGCGACGGGGTCACCGCCGTGGAAGCGGTCGGCGAGGTGGTCGATCACCAGGCGCCCGCCGGGGGCCGGGGCCAGCAGGGCGGCCAGCGGCACCGTGACGGATCCGCAGGGCTGGGCGGGGTAGCGGCGGAGCAGCACGGCGAGCAGCTCGTGCCCGGCGTGTGCCCAGCTCTGCTCGTCGGCGTGCAGGATCCGGCCGGCGAAGCGCGGTTCGCGCTCCAGCACGGCCTCGATCAGCCGCTGGCCGGCGGCGCCGTCGAGCAGCGTGCCGGGCTTGATGGTGCGGCGGTTGAGCCGGCCCAGGGTGGCGGTGGCGAGCGGGAGTTTGAGGTGGTGGACGGGGTCGTCGGCGACGGCCACGGTCCGCATGGAGAGGGTGGGCAGCACGGTGAGGTACGGCCGGTCGGCGAGTACGGCGCGGCCCGCCAGGCCGGAGGCGTCCAGGGCCTCGGCCAGTGGTGCGCCGACGGTGAGCGGGTGGACCGGCAGGGTGGCCCAGGCCGCGTCGCCGCCCGGGAGGCCGAGGCCGAGCCGGCTCGGGGTGGGCCACCAGCCGGGCAGCGGCCGGTCGCCGTGGGTGGTCAGCTCCCCGGCGGGCACGGCGAGCCAGCGCAGCTCGAAGGACGGGTGGAACTCCGGTGCGTAGGAGCGCAGTTGCGTGTCGGTGAGGCCGGATCGGCCACGCGCGGTCGGGTAGACCGGGTGGTCGAGGTAGGCGGCGAGGGTGTCGTGGCCGAGGGCGGCGGCGGGGCCGGTCCAGTGGGCCGGGTCCGTGCCGTACAGGTCGGTGAGCGCGGCGTGCACCCCGGCCCGGGCACGGTCGTGCAGCTCCATGGTGGCGAGGGTCTGCCGGCACTCCTCGGCGAAGGCCGTCCAGCCGGGCCGGTCCTGCGCCTCGGCGAGGCCGGCCAGGGCGGTCACGACGGGGTCCAGGCCGTCGAGCCGGGCGCCGTCCAGCTCCAGCAGCGGCAGCCGGGCGGCGTACTCGCTCTGGAAGCCGTCGGCGTCGACGGGCAGTGCCAGGCGGGCGTCCGCGAGGACGAGCCAGCGGCCGTCCGGCCGGTCCTCGGCGGTGCTGCGGGTGCGCAGCCCGAGTACGTCCTCGCGCAGCAGGGCGGAGAGCACCCGGAGCACCAGGGCGTCGGACGCGGCGGGGGCTGCGGACCGCTCGGGCACGGCAGCGGCGCAGGAACGCTCGGACGTGGCGGAGGCTCCGGGAGTAGCGGAGGTGGCAGGAGCCCTGTCGGCAGACGTGGTCACGGCGTGATCTCCCAGCGGTTGGCCGCGACGAAGCGGGCGACGGCGGCGTCCACGGCGGTCTGCTCGGGGCCGACGGCCCAGATCACGCCCAGGTAGTCCCGGTTGGTGCGGTAGTGCTCGTGCCGTTCGCCGAGCGGGCGCAGCGGCCGATAGGCGAGCCGGACGCCGTCGCGCTCCTCGTCGTACGGGCCGGGGGCGGCGGTGAGGGTGCCGGCGCGGTCGGCGCAGACCACCTCGTTGCGGGCGCGCAGCGGGGTGGCGGCGCAGCGCTCGGCGAGGTCGGCGGGCAGTTCGCGGCCGAGGTGGGCGGCGAGGATGTGCTCGAACAGCGGTATGCCGAGGATCTCGGCGAGCATGAGGTCGCACTGGTCGCCGATGGCGCGGTAGTTGACCTCGATGATCCGGGCGCGGCCGTCCGGCTGGACGACGAACTCGGTGTGGCAGGCGCCGAGTCCGACGCCGAGCGCGTCGAGCTGGGCGAGCACCTGCCCGACCACCGCGGCCGGGTGGGCGGGGACGAACTCCAGCACCTCCTCGATGAAGTGCGGGGGCGGGGAGATCCTGGTCCGGAAGCCGCCGAGGATGTGGCGGCGCCGCCCGTCGCCGAGCGTCTCCAGGGTGCACAGCTGCCCGTCCAGGAACTCCTCGACGACCAGCGCGGCGCCGGGCCGCCGGTGCTGGATCTCCTTGCAGCGCAGCACCAGCTCGTCGGCGTCGGCGACCAGCGAGACGTCCTCGCTGGCGACGCCCTCACGCGGCTTCACCACAACCGGGTACGGAAGGTCCGCGTCCCCCAGCACGGACGGGTCCTGTCCGGGGTCGAGCTCGACCGAGCGGACGGTGTCCACGCCGGCGGCGGCGAGGTGGCGGCGCAGCTCGCCCTTGTTCTTGGCCCGCAGCGCGGCCTTCCAGTCCTTGGCCGGCAGCCCGAAGTACCCGGCGACGAGGGCGGTCTGGGTCTGCAGGTGGTCGCTGTTGCTGAACACGGCGAACGGCGCACCCGCGGCCCGGCCGGCGCCGGCGCCGGCGTCGGTGTCGGTGTCCGCTCCGGTGCCGGCGATGGCGACGGGCCGGGCGGCACCGGTGCCGGGACCGGCGGCCCGGCCGGTGTCGGGCCGGGGGGTGTCGGGCCGGGGGGTGTGGTGCCGGGTGATCAGTCCGATCACCTCACGGAAGTCCCGGACGTCGCACTCCACCACGTCCGGCGCGGACTCCAGCTCGGCGTAGGCACGTCGGTGGGGTTCGGCGTGGTCGGTGAGCACCGTGACATCGAGCCCGAGCCGGGCGGCGGCCGGCAGGAACCCCTGGGTGACGGAGTCGGTGGGGTTGAGGGCGAGCAGGTAGAGCCGCATGTCGGCGCGGGTCCTCTCCATGGGGTGGGGGAGCGGGGCGGTCCCCGGGGGGCGGGCTCCGCATGGCCCGCCCCCGAACGTCAACGGGTACTGGTCGGCTGCTACTTGGGCGCGTCGACGCCCGCGGCCTTGGCGATGTCGCCGAGCATGGCGTCGGCGGCCTGGACGCCGATGCCGGACATCCAGGTCTCGTCCGGCACGTTGAAGACCTTGCCGTTCTTGACGGCGTTCAGGCCCTGCCAGACCGGGGTGCCCTGGACTTCGCTCTCCTTGGTCTTGGCCGGGTCGTCGGCGACGGTGACGAAGACCAGGTCGGCGTCGGCCTGGTTGATCTGCTCGGCGCTGACCTCGATGATGTTCTGGTCCACGTCCTGGGAGGCCGGGCGGGCCAGGCCGACGTCCTTCAGCACGACGCCGCTGTAGGACGACTTGGCGTACAGGCGGGTCGGGCCGGCCACGAAGCGGACGACCGAGGCGGTCGGCTCCTTGCCGCCGTTCTTGGCCTTGATCGCCTCGCCCAGCCGGGCGGCGCGGGCCTCGTAGTCGGCGAGTGCCTTCTTGGCCTCGGCCTCCTTGCCGAGCGCCTGCGCGTAGAGGGCGAGGTTCTCCTTCCACGGGAAGCCGGTGGTCTCGGCGAGCACGGTCGGCGCGATGGCGTTGAGCTTGTCGTAGACCTTGGCGTGCCGGACCTTCGAGGAGAGGATCAGGTCGGGCTTGAGGGAGGCGATCAGTTCCAGGTTCGGCTCGTTCATCGGGCCGACGTCCTTGGTGTCCTTGATCTTGTCCTTGAGGTAGTTCGGGAACCCGCCCTCGGTCTTCATGTGCGGGGAGACCGCGCCGACCGGCGTGATGCCCAGCAGGGTGACGTCGTCCAGCTCGCCGCTGTCCAGGACCACGACGCGCTCGGGCTGGGCCTTGATCTGGGTGGTGCCCGCGGCGTGGCTGACGCTGCGGGGGAAGACGGCGGCGGACCCGGCGGACGCGGCGGCGTCGCCGGCCGGCTTGGCGGCGTCCTTGGTGTCACCGTTGCTGCCGCACGCGGCGAGCAGGGTGGTGGAGAGCGCGACGGCGAGGACGGCGACGGGGAGCCTGCGGGCGCGGCTGGAGCGGTTCAAGGCGGTTCCTTGTCTCTGGGGCGGGGTGGTCGGACGCGTCCGGCGGGTGCCCGGACGGATCCGGGCGCCGCCGGACGGATCCGGGCAGGGCGGGGGCGGCCCGCGGGTGAGCGCGGGCGGCCGGAGGACGGGGCCGTCAGCTGGTGACGGCGGCGGTGCGCGGCCTGGTCCGGGCCCGCGGCACGACCAGCGGGGTGCCGGTCTCCGGGTCGGGTACGACCAGGCAGGGCACCTGGAAGACCTCCTCCACCAGTTCGGCCGTCAGCACCTCGGCGGGCGCCCCGGCGGCGGCGAGGCGGCCGTCCTTGAGCACGACCAGGTGGTCGGCGTACCGGGCGGCCTGCCCGAGGTCGTGCAGCACCATGACGACGGTGCGCCCGGCCTCGGCGTGCAGGTCGGAGACCAGGTCGAGGACGTCCAGCTGATGCCGGAGGTCGAGGAAGGTGGTCGGCTCGTCGAGCAGCAGCAGGTCGGTGTCCTGGGCGAGGGCGAGCGCGATCCAGGCGCGCTGGCGCTGACCGCCGGAGAGCCGGTCGACCTGCTGGTCGCGCAGCTCGGCGGTGCCGGTGCGGGCGAGTGCGTCCTCGACGGCCGCCTGGTCGGCCTTGGACCAGGGGCTGAGCATCCGCTGGTGCGGGAAGCGGCCGAGCCGGACCAGCGACTCGACGGTGATCGCCTCGGGGGTGACCGGCTGCTGGGGCAGCAGTCCCATCCGCTTGGCGAGTGCCCGGGCGGGCATCCGGTGGATGTCGGAGCCGTCCAGGGTGACGGTGCCCGCGGCGGGGTCGAGCAGCCGGACGAGGCCGCGCAGCAGGGTGGACTTGCCGCAGGCGTTGGGGCCGACGATCGCGGTGACGGCGCCGCCGGGCAGTTCCAGGTCCAGGCCGTCCACGATCACCCGGTTGCCGTAGCGCAGGTGCAGTCCGTGGGCGGCCAGGCGGTTGGCCGGCGTGCCGGCGGTCCCGACGGCGGCGGTGGTGGTGGCGGTCCCGGCGGTGCTGGTGGCGGTCCCGGCGGTGGTGGCGGTCCCGGTTGTGGTGGCGGTCCCGGCGGTGCTGGTGGGGTCTGCGGTCATCAGCTGCTCCTCTGGGGAAGCCGGCCCTGGCGGATCATCAGCACCAGGAGCCAGGGCGCGCCGAGCGTGGCGGTGACGGCACCGACCGGCAGGCCGTGGACGGGGATCACGTGGAGCACGAGGAGGTCGGAGGAGAGCAGCAGCACGGCGCCGGTGAGGGCGGTGAGGCCGAGCGTGCCGAGGGTGGGCGGGCCGGCGAGCAGCCGGACCAGGTGCGGCACGGCGAGGGCGACGAAGGCGACCGGTCCGGTGAGGGCGGCGGCGAGCGAGGCCAGCGTGATGGTGAGCAGCAGGAGCAGCACCCGGTCGCGGCCCGGGTCGAGGCCGAGCCCGCCGGCCGAGTCGTCACCGAGGTCGAGCACGGCGACGCGCCGCTGGGCGAGCAGCACGGCGAGCGCGGCGAGTGCGATGGCGGCGCCGCCGATCCGGACCTCGGTCCAGTCCCGGCCGTAGAGCGAGCCGGTGGTCCACTGCATCGCGGAGGAGGCCAGCTCGGCCGGGAACCGTACGATCATCAGGTTCACGGCGGCGGCCAGGCCCTGCTGGACCGCCAGGCCGACCAGCACCAGCCGGGTCACCGCCATCCGCGAGCGCCAGGCGAACCCGCCGAGCAGCAGTGCGGCCAGCAGACCGCCGCCGAGCGCGGCGAGCGGGATCAGCTCCTGCGAGGCGCCGGTGGCGAGCATCAGCACCGCGCCGAAGGAGGCGCCGCCGGTGACGCCGATGGTGTCGGGGGAGGCCAGCGGGTTGCGGAAGAGCCGCTGCAGCATCGAGCCGGCCACCGCCAGCCCGGCGCCGGCGATCAGCGCCGAGACCACCCGGGGTGCGCGGAACTCCTGCACCACCAGCACGTTTCCGGCGTCGCCGAGCCCGGCCAGGGCGCGCAGTGCGTCCCAGACGGACATCTTCACCTGGCCGGTGCCGAGTGCGACGCCGGTCAGCAGGACGAGCAGCGCGGCGGCCACCAGCGACCAGGCGGCGGTCCTGGCCCGGCGCCGGGCCATGGTGGTGCCCGCCGGGGGGTTCGGGGTGAGGAGGCTCATCGGGCCACCTTCCGGGCCAGCACCGCGAGCAGCGGCGCGCCGAGGAAGGCGGTCACGATGCCGACCTCGATCTCGGACGGCCGGGCCACCACGCGCCCCAGCACGTCGGCGGCGAGCAGCAGCACCGGACCGGCGATCAGGCAGCCGGGCAGCAGCCATCGGTGGTCGTTGCCGAGGAGCGGCCGGACGAGGTGCGGCGCGGCCAGCCCGATGAAGGCGACCGGCCCGGCGACGGCGACCGCGCCGCCCGCCAGGAGCACGACGGCCAGCCCGCCGAGCACCCGGATCCGGGCCACCGGCACGCCGAGCGACTGCGCGGCCTCGTCGCCGAGCGCCAGCGCGTTGAGTGCGGGGGCGACGGCGAACGCACCGACCAGGCCGAGGACGAGGAACGGCAGGACGGGCGTCAGGGTGTCCAGGTGGCGCCCGGCGATCGAGCCGGCCAGCCAGAACCGGGCCTCGTCCAGGGTGCGGTGACTGGCCAGCATCAACGCCGACGTCCACGAGGTGAGGACCACGGTGAGCACGGTGCCGCCGAGTGCCAGCCGGACGGGGTCGAGATCCCCGCCGCGCCGGGACATCGCGTACGCGGCCACGGCGGCGACGGCCGCGCCGGCGAAGGCGAACCAGACGTACTCGACCGGCCGGGTGAGCCCGAAGGTGTAGATCGCGGCGACGACGGCGAAGCTCGCGCCCGCGTTGATCCCGAGGGTGACCGGCGAGGCGAGCGGGTTGCGGGTGACGCCCTGGGCGACCGCCCCGGCGACGCCGAGGGCCGCGCCGAGCACCAGGCCGATGACCGTCCGGGGGACCCGAAGGCCCGTCACCACGTCGGCATCGCCGCCGGATCCGGAGCCGGTGATGGCGTCGAGCACGGTGGAGAGCGGGATGGCGCGGGAGCCGAGCGCGAGGCTCAGCGCGGCGCACAGCACGAGCGCGGTGACTCCGGCGGCCAGCAGCAGGGGCCGCCGGAGCGCCGAGGTCCGAGGCGGGGCCGGGGCCGTGGTGGCCGGTGGGGCGGTGGTGAACACGAGACGAGATATTAGGTTAGGCAAACCTAAGTTCGTCAAATCCGTCCGGGGGCGGTCCAGGCGGGGGTGGTGCAGTCGGAGCGGCTTCTGAGTGCCTATAAGGTGAGCCTCACCTTATCCGATCTCGGGAGTGCCGATGATCTTGGGACCTGCACCCATGCCCGCCACCGGCCGGAGCCCCTCTCCTCTCCGGGCGGACTACCGGCGGCTGCTGGACCTCTGCCCCGTCCTGCAGGTCACGCTGATCGCGGACGGCGAACCGTCCCCGACGCGTGCTCAGGGCTGGTGCTCCGCCGCCGAACTGGCTGCGGACCCCACGGCCCTGGAGGCCGCGCTGGCCGGCGAGGCCGCCCGGATCGCCCCGGTCGCCGCCGAGCACGGCACCACCCCGCGCCCGCACGTCGCCGCGTCCCGGCTGCTGCACCACTACCTGTGGTCGGTCTGCGTCCTGATCGCCGGACCCTGGCACCTCGCCCGCCGCGTCCCCGTGATCGACGGATCGGACCTCTGGCTGCACGCCCCCACCGGCGACCTCGCCCTGCGTCCGCGCGCCCACGTCACGCTCCCGGGCGAGGACGAACTCCGTGCCGAACTGCGCGCCGCCGTCGTCACCCACGTCGAACCGCTGCTCACCGCCTTCGCCGCCCCCACCCGCCGTGGCACCCGGGCGCTCTGGGGCATGGTCACGGACGACCTGGCCTCCGCGATCTGGTACCTCGGCCGGATGCTCGATGCGCAGGCCGGCGTCACCGCGCCCGCCGGCGGTGCCGCCGGAGCCGGGGAGGCCGTCGCCGCCGGGGAGGCCGAGGCGGTCGCCGCCGCCGGGGCCGTCCTCCCCGGCGGCACCCAGCCTCTCCTCGGGGCCGCCGCCTTCCGCACGCTGTGCGGCCCGGACGGCCGGAGCCACCCCACCCGGACCCGCCTCGGCTGCTGCCTCTACTACGCGATCCGCCCCGACTCCGCCTGCGTCACCTGCCCCCGGACGCCCGACGAGGAGCGCCTGCAGCGGCTCTGACGCCTGCTCACATCACGACCGGTACGATCGGTCACATGATCGACTCCACCACCCACGTCCGGGTCGCCCGCCCCTCCCGGGACCTCGCCGCCGCCGAGCGCTTCTACGTCGACGGCCTCGGCCTCTCCGTGCTCTGGCGGACCACCGAGCACGTTCCCGGTGAGCACGACCTGCTCATGGTCGGCTTCCCCGGCGGCAGTTGGCACTTCGAGCTCACCCACGACCCCGGCCACCCCGTCGAGCCGGCCCCGACCGTCGACGACCTCTTCGTCCTCTACCTGGGCGCGCCCGTGGACGAGGCCCTCGTCGCCCGGCTGGAGGCCGCCGGCGGCACCCGCGTCCCCGCCCACAACCCGTACTGGGACGAGTTCGGCGTCACCGTCAGTGACCCGGACGGCTACCGCCTGGTGCTCTGCACCCGCACCTGGGCCGCCTGACTGCCTGACGGCCCGGGTGTCGGAGTGCCCGACCTCCCGCTCATCCCGAGTGCCCGCCCGGCCGGTGCCTGAGCGCCCGGCCGGTGGGCCGTCCGCCCGGAGTTCAGTCCAGCCGCCCGTCCACATCCACATCGTCGAAGAGTGCGAGCATCTCGCCGAGCACCTTCACGCAGGCGGTCACCTCGGCGTCGGTGAGGCCGCCGCCGACCTGGCGCATCAGCGCGTGCTCGCGCGTGGTCACGGCGGCGATGGCGGCCCGCCCGTCGTCGGTGAGCCGGATCAGCGAGGAGCGCCGGTGGGCCGGGTTGGGGACGGCCTCGACGAGCCGGTCGGCCGCCGCCTCGTTCACCATCCGCTGCACGAACTGCCGGCTCAGTGCCTGCGCGCGGCCCATCTGCGGGACGGTCATCGGGCCGTGCTCGCCCAGCAGGTTCAGCACGGCCCGCACGCCGACCGAGAGACCTTCGGCGGGTGCGGCCTGCTCGACCTTGCGCAGCACCCGGCGGTAGAGCGGGCCCACCAGGTCGAACACCTCGGTGAGGCGGTGGGCGAGTTCGTCGGGTTCCAGCGGGTGTTCCTGCATGGGCACCATCATGACACCCTGGTTGCCATTCTCCGGTCAGGATGGCACCTTGGTTGTCATGACTGACGCCGCTGGATCACCTGACGCCGCTGTCACCCACCTCTCGTCGTTCACGACCGACGACGGCGAACTCGCCTACCGGGACGCCGGGACCGGCCGGCCGGTGGTCCTGCTGCACGGCGGCTTCCTGGACCACCGCATGTGGGACGCCCAGCTGGCCGCCCTCGCCCCGGAGTACCGGGTCATCGCGCCGGATGTCCGCGGTCACGGCAAGTCCGCCAACGCCACCCGCCCGTTCCGCCCCTGCGACGACCTCGCCGCCCTGCTGCGCCACCTCGGCACCGGGCCCGTCCCGCTCGTCGGTGTCTCGATGGGCGCGGGCATAGCCGTCGACACCGCCCTCGAACACCCGGACCTGGTCAGCGCGTTGGTGGTCAGCGGGGCGGGCACCAGCGAGCCCGACTTCCAGGACCCCTGGACCCTCGGCGTGTTGGCCGAATGGAGCCGGGCGCTGGCCGCCGGCGACGTCGACGGCTGGGCCGACGCCTTCCTCAAGTTCCTTCCCGGACCGCACCGTTCGACCGCCGACGTCGACCGCGACGTGATGGAACTCCAGCGCGCCATGGCCCTCGGCACGATCCTCAAGCACACCGCCGACGAGCCGGACCACCGGGTGCCCGTCACCGGCACCTGGGCCCGCGCGGCCACCATCGCCGTTCCCGTCCTCGCGATCAACGGCGCGCTCGACAGCGCCGACCACCTGGCCATGCCCGCCCGGCTCATCGCGGCCGTCCCCGACGGGCGCACCGTCGAGCTCGACGGCACCGCGCACTACCCCAACATGGAGCGGCCGGAGGAGTTCAACGCGCACCTGACGTCGTTCCTGCGCGCCGTCGCCCGCGGCTAGTCCGCGCCGCGCGGGCGGCTGCGCCCGGCCCGGGCCGCGGCGGGAATTGCGTGGACGGGCCGCACCCGGGCGTCGATAATCTCCGGGCCGGATGCGCCGACCTCCCGCCCGCCCGGCCGTCCCAACCGCCCAGCAGCACCGAGGAGACCCGACCGTGACGATTGCCGTGCGTGGTACGAGCGTGGACATCCCGGCGGCGGACGGCATCGCCGACGCCTACCTGGCCCACCCGGACGACGGCCGCGCGCACCCCGCCGTGCTGCTCTACATGAACGCCTTCGGACTCCGCCAGTTCCTGGAGTCGCTGGCCGAGCGGCTCGCCGCCGAGGGCTACACGGTGCTGGTGCCCAACGTGTTCTACCGGCACGGCCGCGCGCCGGTCGTGGCGCTGCCCGAACAGCCTGAGCTGATCAACCCGGCCACCGACCCGACCCTGTTCGAACAGCTGGGCCCGATCATGGCGTCGTTCACCGCCGAGCAGGCGGTCCGTGACGCCGGCGCGTACCTGGACTGGCTGGCCCGCTCGCCGCTCACGGTCGACGGGCCGGTCGGCATCACCGGCTACTGCCTCGGCGCCCAACTCGCTCTGCGCACCGCGGGCGCCTACCCCGACCGCGTCGCGGCGGCGGCGGGCTTCCACGGCGGCATGCTCGCCACCGGCGAGGAGGACAGCCCCCACCTGGTCGCGGGCAAGGTCACGGCGGAGCTGTACTTCGGGCACGCCGACCAGGACCCGTCGCTCCCGGCCGACCAGATAGTCCGCCTGGCCGAGGCCCTGACGGAGGCCGGCGTCCGCCACACCTGCGAGGTTTACGAGGGCGCGTCGCACGGCTTCACCCAGGCCGACACCGCCGCCTACCATCCGGAGGCGGCCGCCCGGCACTGGGACGCGCTGCTCGCCCTGCTCAAGCGCGCCTTCTGACGCCGGGGCGGACGATTGGCAGGAGGCTGTTCGGGCGGACGTCCCGCTCCTCGGCGGGGCGGCCGTGTCAGTGGCCCGTAGCAGACTCCTGCCCATGTCCCTCGCCGACCTCACCCTCGATCAGTGGCGCTCCTACGGCCTCCCCGCCGCCCGAGGCGTCGCCCGGGCGGCGGCCGACGCCGTGGGCGGCCGGGTGGCCGCCCCGCAGTTCCGGGTCAGGCGCCAACTTCCGCCCGTAGGCGAGCAGTAGCAGCTCACGGGCCGGCCGGGCCACCGTGCGGCCGCCGCTGCCGTAGGACCAGTCGAGGTCGGTGGCGCGCAGCTCCACCCCGCCCAGCTGCGCGCCGAAGAAGCGCAGGCTGCGCGGGGTGACGGCGTCCAGGAGGAGGCGCAGGCGGTCGGCGGGCACCCGGCGGTCGAGGCCAAGTGGGACGGTGATGTCCAGGCCGTGGACGACGTCGTGCCCGAGCGCGGCCGTGAACCCGCCGACCGGCGGCGTCCACGGGTGATCGGCGTTCTCCCGCAGGGCGTCGGCGAGTTCGCGCGGCCCGAGCGCGGCGGCGTCGCGCCGGGCGGTGCGGTCCGTCATCCGGTGCAGGCTGCCGCGCGCCCGGGCGAGTTCGAGCGCGGTGCGGGGGAGTGAGTAGCGGAACCCCAGGCTCATGTGCGCGGCCACCTCGCGCACGCGCCAGCCGGCGCAGAGCGAGGGGGCGTCCCACTGCGCGTCGGTGAGGCTGTCGAGGACGTCGGCGAGTTCGCGGCGCTCGGCGGCGATGGCGGCCCGGACGGTCGATGCGGTGCTGCTTCCCATGATCACCAGCCTGCCCGGGCCCGCGTCATCAGTCCAAGAGCCGGTTCTTCTGATCGCTAGCATTCCTGGTTATGGAGCTTCGTCAGTTGCAGTACCTGACGGCCGTGGTCGAGGAGGCCAACTTCACCCGGGCCGCGGCACGTCTGCACCTCGCCCAGCCCGGCGTGAGCGCCCAGATCCGGCAACTGGAGCGGGAGTTGGGTCATCAGTTGCTCGACCGTTCGGGCCGGACGGTCACCACGACCGAGGTGGGCGAGGCCGTCCTGCCGTACGTCCGGGCGGTGCTCGCGGCGGTCGAGGGCATCCGGCAGACGGCCGACGAGTACGCGGGTCTGGTGCGCGGACAGGTCGCGATCGGGCTGGTGTCGGGGGCGGCGACGGAGGAGTTCGCCGTCGCCGAACTCCTCGCCGGCTTCCACCGCGACCACCCCGGCGTCGAGATCTCGCTGAGCGAATCCACCTCCGAGCAGATGCTCGCCGCCCTGCGCCGCGGCGAGTTGGACATCGCGATCGCTGGGGTGGCGGATCGACAGCCGCCAGCGGGAATCGAGTTCCAGGTGGTGGTGGACACCCCGCTGGTCGCCGCTACCGCCGCCGGCGACCCACTCCTCGCCGCCGACTGCGTCCCTGTGGCCGCCCTCGCCGACCGCCCCCTGATCAGCCTCCCGCGCGGCACGGGCCTGCGCGCCACCCTCGAACACGCCTGCGCGCAGGCCGGCATCGAGCCGCGCATCGCCTTCGAGGCCTCGTCGCCGCCCCTGCTCGCCCAACTCGCCTCCCGCGGCCTGGGCGTGGCCGTCCTGCCGGACCTCCCCGCCGAGTACTCCGCCGCCCTGGGCCTCGAAACCCGGCGGCTCACCGACCCGGCGCCCCGCGGCCGCATCGCCCTCGCCTGGCAGACCGACGGCCCGCCCCGCCCGGCGGCGCGGGAACTGCTGGCCAGGTTGCGCAAGGCGTTCCCGGCGGTGGGGGCGGGCTGAGCGCGCTCCGAGCCCCTACGCCGTGCCGGCCGCCACGGCCGAACGCTCGGCGGTCCGGTCCGGTCCGCGTTCGGAACCTTCGCGGGACAGGCCGGGACCCGGGAGCGTCCGAAGGCGCGGAGCGTCAGCGGTATCTCGCGCGGAGCACCGGCGCAGGCCGGACTGATCCGCGCGAGCTGGTGAGGCGGTAGAACACCTGAAAAGCTGCATTGCATGGCTATAGCAAAAAAGGGAACGCGGGTCATTGTCGTCGACGGGGAGCTTTATCGCTGGGTGGTCGCGCCCAACGACGAGCCCGGCGCGGCGATCGTCGTCCTGCATGAGGAAGTCGATGGACAGCGCATGGTGACGTGGGTTGAGCACGGTGTGGTGGTCGTACCGGGGTTGGTTGCCGGAGCCATTCGAGACGCGTTGCTCTACCACGGTTGGACACCCCGACTACGTCGCAGGCAGCTCACGTTGCGGTGTCCGGGCGGGAATCCGACCCCTGCAAATCTGAGGCTGATCGCTTGGCCGCCCGCGGCGTGAGGGAGTGGCTCGTCGACGGTCGGCTCGGCCGGGCAGCAGCGGGCGCGGGCCGCTCGATCAGCTGACCGCACTCAAAGCGGGCTCCGGTGCGGACCAGGGCGACGGGGTGGTCACGGACGGCGCCGGCGAGCTAGGTGCCGAGGCCCGTGCCGCGATGAGCACGGTCGACGTAGACGTCACAGAGCCACGCGAAGGCCGCCGGATCGGTGACGACGCGCGCGTATGCGACCTGTGAGCCGGAGGAGTCGTGAACCCGAAGCTGTCGGACGCGCGGACGGCCTGTTCGACGGTTGCACGGGTACGGCCGAGGGCCCAGAAGGCGTCGGTCGACAGCCAGTGGTGCACCCGGTCCACGTCGAGGCGGCCGCGTTCGGTGTCGACGTCGTAGCCGTCTTCCCCGCGAGTGACCACGGACATGGACGGATCGTCGTACGACGGCCCTCCGGGGCCGGCGGTGTCCCGTCGCGGACGTTCCGGGACCGGACGGAAAATCACGTGGAACCCATCGGCTGCATTGCGAACAATGGCCCCATGGTCCATCAGATCGACGTACCCCGACCTGACGACGCAGCCTCCGTGGGCCGGACGCAGTTGAGGGCCTGGCTCCAGACCTACCCCAACGAGAGAGCGGGGATCGACGAGGCGTGGATCCACGAGCACCGCGGTTCCACTGTGACCGCGGAGGGCATCGACCACTGGCGGGAGTTCATCGAGGAGGCCGCGCGGCGGCCGGATCTGTTGTTCTGCCGTGTCGTTCGCTCAGGAGGGGGGATCGTCGGGTTCCTCTGCGGCCGCCGGGACGACGTGGTCACGCTCGGGCCGATGTACCTGCTCGACGAAGCCCAAGGCCGAGGCACCGGCGGCCGGTTGATGGGCGAGTTCCTGGCGTGGGCACGCGGCGCTCCCATGCGCCTCTGGGTGACCGACTACAACGAGAAGGCGATCCGCTTCTACCAGCGGTACGGATTCAGAATCACCGGTGAGCGCGAGCTCTGGCGCGGCAGCCTGCCCAACGTGCGCATGGTTCGCGAGCCCGAGCCGGGAGAAGGCAGGGTCGTGGCCGCCACCGCGCCGGAGGCTCACCACGACCTCGACGAGTAGTGCAGGCAGAGGAGTGTGGGAAGTCGGACCGGCCGACTTCCCACTCCAAGAACGTCTCAGCGGATGGCGGGACCGGTGTTGGAGCGCCAGTCGGTGATGCGTTTGCTGATGCTGGGAACCATGGGCAGGGCGTCGAGCTCTGAGAGCTCGAACCAGGCGACTTCGTGCGACTCGTCGGATGACCGGAGAGAGCCACCGGTGGGGCGGCCGAGGAGACAGATCGAGAACTCCTGGCGGACTTCGCCGTCGTCGTAGGCCATCACGTGGCGCGGGTTGGTGTAGGTCCCGACAATGCCGGCGATCGCGATGTCGATGCCGGTCTCCTCGCGGGTCTCACGGATTCCGCAGTCGGCGATGGATTCGCCGAGTTCCATGGTTCCGCCGGGCAGTGCCCACATTCCGTTGTCCGTACGGCGCTGGAGGAGAAGACGGCCGGAGCCGTCGACGACGATGACGGAGGCGGCGGGGACCAGGCTGTTGGGTTTGGGAGCGGTGGGGTCGTCCTCGTAGTCACGCCTGGCCATGCGGACCGAACTCGCCGGCGCGGACGGCGGTGACGAAGGACTGCCAGGCGCTGGAGGGGAAGACGAGGGCAGGGCCGCTCGGGTCCTTGGAGTCGCGGACGGGAACGACATGCGGGTACCCGGGGGCTACCTCGACGCACGCGCCGCCGCCGCCGCTGTGTGAGCTCTTCATCCAATGGGCTTCATTCAGATCGACGTCCATTCAAAGTCCCTCCGTACTGCACGGATCATCGCCATCGAATCGGCCTGGTTCATGGCCTCGATCTGAAGTCGATCGTAGCTCTTGACCAGTGGGAGGACGGTGTTTGAGTCGCGATCAAGGAACCCGCGGTGCTCGTTTTCGGAGTATCCGAGCACTTTTCGGTCCGGCATGGTAAGGAGGAAAACCATGCGCATGAACGGTCGGTCCTCGCCGAGGCTGTATGGCGCTACCTGGATGGCGATGTTCGGCCGCTTGGCCAGTTCTTCAAGGTGCAGGAGCTGGGTGATCATGACATCTCGCCCCCGACCGGCCGCCGGATGCAGCTTTCGTCAAGAACTGCGTGTACGAGCGGCGGCGGCGTGCGCTCCAGGCACTGCTTCCGCGTTTCCAGGAAGTGCACGCGTTCGTCTGCCTGTTCTTGAGTGGCGCTGCCCTGTCGGACGTGGCCCGCTTCCAGAGCCCAGACCGGCCTCCACCGCCGCCTCACCCAGCTCCTCGCCGTCGACTTCACCCCCGCCGACCGCTACCTGGAGCGCCTCAACCTCGTCTTCGACGGCGGCACCATCACCGACCACGACGCGAAGCGCCTCACCGTCCCACCCCAACGCCACTCCCACCTCCACGGCGCCCGCTTCGCCGACCCCGCCCACTTCCCCACCCTCATGAGCCCCGCCCAGAACGCCCGCGTCCAACAGGCCCTCGCCAACCTCGGCCGCGCCCTCCCCCTCCTCCTCCACGGCCAACGTGCGGCCTGAGCCCGAGATGCTCCAACTGGCACTGAAATCCCGCACGTTGACCAAAAGCGGGAGAGGCAGCGGGCGTGCACGGAATCAAGCGGTGGGCGTTCGGGGTCACCATGCTGGTGGCGGGTCTGCGGTGCTCGCCGGGACACTCTGGCTGGTCTGGGTGCTGATGTGGAGTACGCGTTGACGCGGACGGCGTGGTGGGGCGAGGCCGACGCACACCCGGGGACCGGCAAGGCCCGCAGGGTGACGACGGCCCCCTGGTCCGTCCTACTGGGGCGCCGCGGTCCACTCCTCGCGGAGCAGGCCGAACAGCACCCGGTCGTACCTGGCCCCGCCCACCAGGACGGCCGACCGGCGGCGGCCCTCCTCCCGGAAGCCGAGCCGCTCGAAGGTCCGGACGGCGCGTTCGTTGCCGCTCCAGGTGTCCAGCTCCAGCCGGTGCAGCCCGAACGCGCCGAACAGGTGGTCGACCAGCAGTCGCACCGCCTCCGAGCCGTGGCCCCGGCCCCAGAACTCCCGCTCGCCGATGGTGATTCCGAGCGTGGCGACCCCGATGTACGGGTCGAGGCCGCGGTAGTCGGCCATGCCGATGACGCGGCCGCCGGCCAACTCCTCGACGGTGAGCACGGCCGCCTCCCGGGGGACCAGCCGCAGCATCTTGTCGAACGACAGCCCCACCGCCTCGGCCGTGACCGGCCCGAAGCACGGGTCCCCGGCGCACGCCAAGCGCACCACCTCCGGGTCGTTGCGCCACCGGAGATGGTGCTCCGCGTCCTCGGCGCGCAGCGCGCGCAGCCTTACCTGCGTTCCTTCGATCATGATCAGATCATAGGATTGTGGACCGGCCGGTCGGCAGACATCGCGGTCGGACCCTCGGCCCCGACCGCGATGCCTCGCCGCGCTGACGCCAACTCAGGACTGCCGTGCAGAGCGGCCCCTCAGGACGGCCATTCAGGACGGCCACTCAGAGTCGTCCAGCTCCCGCAGGTCGCGCCGGAGCGCGAGCAGCGCGGAGACCTCCGCCAGCCAGCGCGCGAACAGGTGCTCGCGGGCCACGTCGGCGCCGGTCGCCGCGGCGGCCTGCAGCCAGTCGCGGACCAGCGCGCGGCCGGCCGCGCCGATCACCGGCTCGGGCAGTGCCAGGGCGGCCGCGAAGCCGCCGGCCCGGACGTGCCGGGCGAGGAAGCCAAGCGGGTACGGGCCGACGCCCGCCGCCTCCGCGCGGTGGGTGGCGGCGATGGCGGCCTCGGTGAAGAGGGCCTGGCGCGGGCCGCCGGCGAGCAGCAGGCCGCGGGTGATGGCGGCGGGCACGTCGAGGTCCGCCAGTTCGGCATCCGGCCGGACGGTGGTCATTTCGGCAGCTCCAGGGCGGTCGGCTTGTTCAGGGGGTGTTCGCCGGGGGTCAGTCCGCCGAGCTGGCTGTTGACGAACTGGTCCTCGGTCACCCAGGAGGTGAAGCCCCAGGGGTTGTAGATCTGGAGCTTGTCGCCGTCCCGGCCGATGATCATCATCTGATGGCCCTCGTCCTTGTTGCGGACGCTGATCGGGACGGGCAGGCCCTCGTCCACGGACTTCTCGATCCGGGCCAGCGCCGCTCGCCGGTCCTCGTCGCTCTCCAGCTCCACGTGCTCGTAGTCGGCGCCGGTGGCCTTGCCGAGGTCCTTGTCGGCCAGGTAGGTCTGGGCATCGGGGCCGAGACCGCTGTCCTCCTTGGGGTAGGTCTTCCGGCCGTCGACCTTCTGACCCGCTATGTACTCGTCCACGTAGGTCTTCTGCAGCCGCTGCTCGAAGTTGTCGGCGGAGTCGGAGCCGGGGGTGTCGGGCGTGCCGCCGGTGGTGAGCTGGTACATCAGCAGCGGGTCCAGCTTGGCCTGGGCGATCACGGTGGACGCGGCCACGCAGTCGTTGACGTCGCGCTGCGAGTAGACGCCGTACCCGTTGATGTTGACCTGCTTGCCCTGGTAGGTGAGGTCGATGTTGTCCGAGGACTCGCGGTTGATGTCCTTGGTGCTGGTCGCGGGCACCAGGTGCTGGGCGAGCCAGGCCGGGTCGTCGCCGTGCGGGTGGATGCCCTCGTCGAACTTCTGTATGTCGGCCACCGAGTGGCCGGCCGCCAGCGCCTTCCAGAGGTAGGCGGCCTCCTCGGGGGACTTGGCTCCGGCCAGCAGGGCGCGGAACGCCGCCTGGTCGGCGCCGGGCATCACACCGAGGGTCTGGGTGGCCCGGTCGAGCTGGCCCGGCGTCAGGATGTAGCCGTCGTCCTCGCCCGCGCCCGGGTTCTTCTCGGTGGCCAGCACCACGGCCGCCAGCGGGTCGATCGAGCCCAGGCCGGCGCGCGAGGCGCGAGCCTTGGAGGTCAGCTGGTTCAGCTTGCTCGCGGTGCTGGTGGCGGAGCTCTCGACCCGCCGTGCGGCCGCGAGCCGGGCGCCCACCCCGGACAGCGCGGTGTTCCGCGCGTCCGGGTCGAAGCCGCCCGGGTCCTGCCTGGCCTTCTCCCCGGCCTCCTTCAGCTGGCGGCACCCGTCGGCGTCGGTCCTCTTCGCCGACTCCAGCTCGTTGGCCCAGGCGTCCAGCAGCGTGGCCGCCGCGGCCAGGGTCTCCTTGGAGGTGGTGGTCTCCGCCGACATCGCGTGGATCGCCTGGGTGGCGTGCTCGGCCACCGAACCCGTCCAGACCGCGGGCAACTGGTTGGTGGCGATGCCCGCGAGGTCCTGCGAGGCCTGGCCGAAGGAGGCGGCCGCCTGCGCGTAGTCCTTCGCACGCGCCCTCACGGCGCCCGGGTCGCCGACCGGCTCGGGGACGGCGAGCGCGTCGTTGATGCCCTCCAGCAGGTGCAGGTTGGCGAGCATGAACTGCACCTGCTCGATGTTGTGCTGGGCGTGCTCCAGATCCTTGACCTTGCTCACCGGCCACCCGCCGGCACGAGCGAGGCGGTGACGGCCTTCTCCGCGTTGCGGTAGTTCTGCGTCGTCGTCGACATCTTCTGCGACAGCTCGTCGAGGGCGCGCTGGGTGACCTCGATCTCCTTCGACCAGGCGGCGTCGAAGGCGGCCCACGCCTGGTCCATGCCGAACTCGCCGAAGGCCGTGGACGCGTAGCAGACCGAGCCCGCGTAGGCGGTCTTGGCCGTCGCGATGTCGGTCGCCGTCTTGCCCAGCTGGTCGCTGACGCCGCTCAGACCGGCCAGGCTGACGCCGTATCCGCCCGCCCCGCCCGCTCCCGGCCCTGCTGCTCCTGCGCCTGTCCCGCCGCTCATGGTTCCCCGTTCCCCCGTCTCCGGGACGTCTTCACGTCGTCCGGTACGTCCGCCGCTACGTTCCTCGGAACGTCCGCCGACGCATCCGCGGTGTGTCCGAATGGCTCGATGCCCGAGCCTGTGGTGCGGCGCGGACATCGGTGGCTGAGCCTAACGTGTGCCGGAGGCCGGGGTGTTACGCCCGCGAGGGCTGCACCGGCTCCTCGTCTTCTTCACGCAGACGGTGCGTCGGCTCCATGTCCTTCGGGGAATCTTTGCCTGCGCTTGGGACGCTCTTGGGTATCGGGCCGCCACCCGTCGCGGCGCCTCCTCCACGACCCGGCGAAACGTCAGGCAGGACGTCCGACGGGGTGTCCGACGGCGTGTCCGACAGAGCGTCCGAGGGCGTGGCCGATGAAGGGGCCGATGAAGGGGCCGGCGGAACGTCCGACGGGTCGTCGCGGCGGCGGTAGCGGCGGTCGGTGGCGGTGAACGCGGCGAGCAGCAGGGCGGCCACCGCGGCGGCGACCGTGATCCGGAACGGCGCGGTGGGCCCGACGTTGTCGGCCGCCCAGCCGCCGAGGAACGTCCCCGCCGACTGGGCCAGGATGATCGCGCTGACCAGCGCCGCCATCGCCTCGCCCAGGCGGGCGGTCGGCACCGTCCGCTCCACCAGTCCGAACATGGTGATCATCTGCGGCGCGACCGCCACGCCCAGGCACCCGATGGCGGCGGCCAGGGCGGCCACGCTGCCGCCGGAGAACAGGAGCAGGACGGAGGCGGCGCAGAGCAGGACGGTCCCCGCCCGCAGGCGCAGCGGCAGCTCCCAGCGGGCGGGCAGGGCGGCGGTGGCGATGCCCGCGAAGGCGCTGGTGAAGCCCATGAAGCCGTAGAGCAGTCCGGCCGCGCCCGGCTGTCCGAGGGCGTCCGTGGTGGCCGTCACCCCGACCTGCACCGAGCCGAAGCAGGCGCCCAGCAGTGCCATCCCGGCCAGCAGCAGGACGTAGGGCGCGCTCATCAGCCGCCCGGAGGGCCGCACGTGGGTGCCGGCGCCGACGGCCCCCTGGGTCGCCGTCGGGTGCAGCGCGAAGAGGGACGCGCAGACGCCGACCAGCGCGGCCGCCGTCAGCAGGCCGGCGGCGGGGGAGGCCAGCGTGGCGAGCAGGCCGACCAGCGCGGGACCGGTGGTGAAGCTGACCTCGTCGACGATGCCGTCCAGCGAGAGCATCGAGGACGTCAACTCGCTCTCCCCGTCGGCCAGTCGGACCCAGCGACTACGGGACAGCGGGCCCACCAGCGGTACGGAGAGGCCGATCAGCGCGGCGGGTGCGATCTGCCAGACCAGCGGGAGCCCGGCCTCGGAGGCCGCGACCAGGGCGACGATCGCCACCGCGTTGACGGCCGCCGCGACCAGCCCGACCGTCCGCTGCCCGCGCCGGTCCGCGAGCCGGCCGACCAGCGGACCGCCGACCGCCTGCCCGACGGCCAGCGCCCCGGCGACCACCGAACCGCGCCAGACGCTGTCGGTGTTCCGGGTGACCAGCAGCAGCGTGCCGATCGGGCACATCGCGTTCGGCAGCCGCCCCAGCAGCGACCAGAGCAGCACCCCACCACCCGTCAGCCGCGCCGCTGAACGGAACCTCGTGACCACGGACATTCCTCTGAGCCCCCACACGGAGCCGGGTGGGCGCCCGCCTCCCACCACCGGCCCGGCCTGGTGAGTGTGCGACCCGCGGGTGAGTTCCGACCGTACGGCTCGGACGATCCTCCAGGTAACCGTGCGATCACCCAGCGCAGTCAGCGCCCGGTCCTCGACCATGTTGGAGGACCGGCCAACGGGGCCGCCGCCGAGCCGTTCAGGCGACGAGGTTCTTGCGGATCTGGTCCAGGATCAGGCCGGCGCCGGTGTAGCCGATGCCCAGCATCCAGAGACCGTCGTCCACCGGGAAGACCCGGCCGCTGCGCACCGCGTCCAGGTTCTTCCAGAGCGAGCCCTCCATGACCTTCGCCCGGTCGGACTTGGCCGCGTCGCCGTAGACCGAGTAGAAGATGACGTCCGCGGCCGCCTGGTCGACCTGCTCGGGGCTGATCTCCATCGAGAAGCCGGGCTTGTCCTGGTTGGCGGGCCGGCCGAGGCCGAGGTCCTTGAGGATCGAGCCGACGAAGGTGTCGTTCAGGTAGAGCCTGGTGGGCGCGCCCGCCAGGAAGCGGGCCATCTCCACCCTGGTGGCCGCCGCCCTCTCCGGCCCGCCGAGCGCGGTGACCAGCTCCGCCGCCTTGGCCCGGTACGCCGCCTCCGCCGCCGCGGCCTCGCTCTGGCGGCCCAGCGCCTCGGCGTGCAGCCGGACGTTCTCCCTCCAGGCGGGCCCGGTGGTCTTGGTCAGTACGGTCGGCGCGATCTTGGAGAGCTCGTCGTACCGCTTGTCGTCGCGCACCTGGTTGCTCAGGATGAGGTCCGGTTTCAGCGCGGCGACGGCCTCCAGGCTGGGCTGGCCGATCGTGCCGACCCGCTTGATCCCGGCGAGCTGGGCGGCCGGCAGGTACCCGGACAGCGGCGCGCCCTCGGCGACGGCGGTGGCGCCGACCGGGGTGAGGCCGAGGGTGACGGCGGAGTCCAGCGCGTCGGTGTCCAGTACGACGACGCGGGCGGCGCGCGCGGGCACGGTGCTCTCACCGCGCGCGTGGCGGACGGTGCGGGGGCCGGTGGCGGCCGGCGCGGGGGCGGAGCCGGCGGTCGCGTTGCCGGCACCGTCCGAGCTGTCGGCGCCGCCGGAGCTGTTCGACCCGCAGGCGGCCAGCGCGAGCGCGGAGGCGAGGACGAGCAGGCTGCGGCGGGTGAGGGCGGGAGCGAGATCGGCGGGCAGGGCAGGGGGCATCGGGCGACTCCGTTCCGGGGCGGCGAGGCGCCCCGATCCCTGCCCGGCGGCGGGCGCCGCTACGCCTCGGGGGCGGGTCGCGCGGGGGCGGGCGGTGGCGTTCGGCCGCCCGCCGCCTCCCCGGGATCCCCGGGCTAACCGCCCTCCTGGTCCGTTCCGCTCTCCACGTCCGCGGCCTCCCCGGGCGCCTCGCCCTGCTGGCCCTCTCCGCCCTCCCCGTCCTCCCGGCACTCCAGCCGCTGCCGCCGCAGCTCGTCGTACTCGGCGTGCACCCGCCGGTCCATCGCCAGGGCGAACTGGGCGTCGGTGACCGTCCGGGCGAGCGGGCGCACCCGCAGGATCTGCTCGGTCAGCCGGGCGGCCTCGCCGGGCGGCAGCGGGGCGTCGGCGGCGAGCGCGCCGAGGATCTGGTCGCGGACCAGCGCGGTGAAGATCTCCGCGATCGCGTCCACGTGTTCCTGGGTGCGCCGGCTGGCCTCCAGGACGACGGAGAGCGGCACGCCCTCGGCGACCAGCGCCGTGGTCGCGTCCATCAGCCGGCGGCTGACATGGGTGATCCCGTCCTCCTCCACCGTGATGTAGCCCTGGGCGATCGCCTCCGCGGTGGTCCCCTCGGTGAGCTGGCCGCCGAAGGTGGCCGTCAGTTCGGCCCAGTCGAGGTGGACCGGGGTCTCGTCGGACCAGGGGGCGACGATCGCGGCCTCCAGCCCGATCAGCTCGGCGACGTCCCGGCCGCTCTCGCCCGCGCCGATCAACTCGGCGATCCCGCCCAGGGTGTGGCCGCGTTCCAGCAGTTCGGCGATGACCCGCAGGCGGGCCAGGTGGGCCTCCCCGTACCAGGCGATCCGGCCCTCCTTGCGCGGCGGCTGGAGCAGCTTGCGCTCGCGGTAGAAGCGCAGGGTGCGGGTGGTGATGCCGGCCGCCTCGGCCAGTTCCTCCACCCGGTACTCGCGTTTTCCGTCGTCCGCAGCTGCTCTGGGCTTGTCCACGGCGCTCAGCATAGGACGGGAGATTGTCGAAGCGCGGTGGTCGGATTCCTTCCCTCCACCGGCGCCACGAGCTAATCTGCCAATCGTGCCAGTGATTGCTGGCATGGTTATCGCGGCGGCGCCACGGCACCATGAAGGCGGCGCGTCGCAGCAGTGCGCACCTCAGGCCCCCCACCCCCAGGAGGACGCCGCATGGCATCCACGACCAAGCGCCCCCGCCCCGGCACGTCCGGCCAGGAGTCCCCGGCCGAGGCCGCCCAGCCCGTCCCGCACGTCCGGGTGGCGGTCATCGGCTCCGGCTTCGGCGGCCTCGGCGCCGGTGTCCGGCTGCGCCGCGCCGGCATCACCGACTTCGTGATCCTGGAGCGCGCCAACTCGGTCGGTGGCACCTGGCGGGACAACAGCTACCCCGGCTGCGCCTGTGACGTCCCCTCCCACCTCTACGCCTTCTCCTTCGCGCCCAACGCCGACTGGCCGCGCAGCTTCTCCGGCCAGCCCGACATCCGCGCCTACCTCGAGAAGGTCACCGACGTCTTCGGCCTCCGCCCCCACCTGCGCTTCGACACCGAGGTCACCGAGGCCCGCTGGGAGGCGGAGCACACCCGCTGGCGGATCACCACCACGGCCGGCGAGTGGACCGCCGACGCCGTCGTCTCCGCCGCCGGGCCGCTCGCCGACCCGCAGATCCCGGACCTGCCGGGCCTCGACGCCTTCCCCGGCAAGGTGTTCCACTCCTCCCGCTGGGACCACGACTACGAACTCGCCGGCCGGCGGGTCGCGATGGTCGGCACCGGCGCCTCCGCCGCCCAGATCATCCCCTCGATCCAGCCGAAGGTCGGCAAACTGACGGTCTTCCAGCGCACGCCCGCCTGGGTGCTGCCGCGCCGCGACCGCGAGATCACCGAGATCGAGAAGTGGCTGCACGGCCGGCTGCCCGTCACCGCCAAGCTGCGCCGCGGCGCCCTGTTCGCCCTCCGCGAGCTCCAGGTGGACGCCTTCGTCCGCCGTCCCGGCCTGCTGAAGGTGGTCCAGCAGCTCGCCGAACGGCACATCGCCCAGGGCGTCGCCGACCCGGCGCTGCGCGCCAAGCTCACCCCGGACTACCGGATCGGGTGCAAGCGCATCCTGCTCAGCAACACCTACTACCCGGCACTCGCCGCCGCCAACACCGAGGTGGTCGCGTCCGGCCTGCGCGAGGTGCGCGGCTCGACCCTGGTCGCGGCCGACGGCAGCGAGCACGAGGTGGACGCGATCGTCTTCGGCACCGGCTTCCACGTCACCGACATGCCCATCGGCGCCCGGGTGTTCGGCGTCGACGGCACCAGCCTGGCGGAGCACTGGAAGGACGGCATGGAGGCGCTGCGCGGCTCCACCGTCCGCGGGTTCCCCAACCTCTTCTTCGTCATCGGCCCCAACACCGGGCTCGGCAACAGCTCGATGATCCTGATGATCGAGTCCCAGCTGAACTACCTGATCGACGCGCTCACCACGCTCGGCTCGATCGGTGCCACCGCGATGCAGCCCACCGAACGCGCCCAGCGGCACTGGAACCTCGAACTCCAGCACCGGATGGACCGCACCGTCTGGACCACCGGTGGCTGCCGCAGCTGGTACCTCGACCCGAGCGGCAGGAACACCGTGCTCTGGCCCGGCTCGACCACCTCGTTCCGCCGCGCCACCCGCAAGGTCGACCTCGGCGAGTACGAGCTGATCATGCGCACCACGCCGAAGCCCCGGACGGCCGCGGTCGAGGAGGTCGTGGCATGAGCCCCGCGATCCCCGCCGACTGCGTTGCGCCCACCCCCGTCGAGGAGTTGGACGTCCGCTCGGCCGACGGCATCCGGCTGCACGTCGAGATCCACGGTCAGCCGGCCGCCCCGACCGTCGTGCTCGCCCACGGCTGGACGTGCTCAACGGCCTTCTGGGCGCCGGTGATCCGCCAACTCTCCGACCGGTACCGGGTGGTGGCGTACGACCAGCGCGGCCACGGCCGCAGCGAGATCCCGCCCAGCCGGCTCCGCTACTCCACCCGCGCGCTCGCCGAGGACCTCTCCGCGGTGCTCGCCCGGACCGTTCCGGCGGGGGAACGCGCCGTCCTCGCCGGCCACAGCATGGGCGGCATGACCATCATGGCCGCCGGCGCGCGCCCCGAGGTCGCCGGGCGGACGGCCGCCGCGGTGCTGGTCTCCACCGGCCCGTCCGACCTGGTGGCCGAGCTGCGGGTGCTGCCCGACGCGGTCCGCGCCCCGCGGCTTCGGCGCCTCCTGCACCGCCAGGTGCTGCGCTCCCGGCTCCCGCTCGGACCGGTCGGCCCGGTGAGCCGCGCAGCCCTCAAGTACGGGACGATGGGTCCGGGTTCACCGGCCGGCCGGGTCGAGGCGACGGCCCGGATCGTGCACGCCTGCCCGACCGCCGTCCGGGCCGCGTGGGCCGGCGTGCTGGACGTCCTCGACGTCCGGTCCGGGCTGGCGGCGCTCGCCGCGCCGACGGCCGTGGTGGTGGGCACCGACGACCGCCTGACCCCGCCGGTGCACGCCCACCGGATGGTCGCCGCACTGCCCGACCCGCAGGGCCTGCTTCTGCTGCCCGGCGTCGGCCACATGGCGCCGCTGGAGCGGCCCGCCGAGGTCGCCGCCGAGATCGACCGCATGGCCGCCGCCCACCTGACGGCGACCCGACTTCCCAGCCCGCAGAGGAGCCTGACCGCATGAGCGTCGTTCCGCCGCTGTCCGCACAGGTCGTTGTCGTCACGGGTGCCGCGCGCGGCGTCGGTGCCGCCCTCGCCCGCAAGCTCACCGCGCAGGGCGCCAAGGTCGCGCTGCTCGGCCTGGAGCCGGCCGAGCTCAAGGCCGTCGCCGCGCTCTGTGGCCCCTCCGCCACCGCCTGGGAGGCCGACGTCACCGACGTCGCGGCGCTCACCGAGACCGCCCGGCTGATCAAGGAGCACTACGGCCGGATCGACGCCGTCGTCGCCAACGCGGGCATCGCCATCGGCGGCCCGCTGCTGGAGAGCGACCACAAGGCGTTCAGCCGGGTGATCGAGGTCAACCTGCTGGGCAGCGTCGCCACCGCCCGCGCCTTCCTGCCCGCCCTCGCCGAGAGCCGCGGCTACCTCCTCCAGATCGCCTCGCTCGCGGCGCTCACCCCCGCGCCGCTGATGAGCGCGTACTGCGCGAGCAAGGCCGGTGTCGAGGCCTTCGCCCACTCGATCCGCGCCGAGGTCGCCCACCAGGGCGTCAAGGTCGGCGTCGGCTACCTGAGCTGGACCGACACCGACATGGTGCGCGGCGCGGACCAGGACGCCGTCCTCAGGCAGATGCGCTCCCGCCTCCCCTGGCCCGCCAACAAGACCTACCCGCTCGGCCCGGCCGTGGACCGCCTGGTCGCCGGTATCGCCCGCCGCTCCGCCCACGTCTACGCCCAGGCCTGGCTGCGCGGCATGCAGCCGGTCCGCGCCGTCCTGCCGCTGGTGATCGCCGCCGTCGGCTCCCGCGACATCGCCAGGCTCGCCCCGCAGCTCGCCGCCACCGCCGCCACCCGACTGCGCCCGGTCGGCGCCGGGGGAGCGGCCGACAGCGCCGCCCGCTCCGAGAGGAACTGAGCCGACGCTCACGGATGGCGGACGGCCGCCGCCCGATGGCGAATCTGCCGGCCGCCTTCCGTCGGCCCCGCCCGCTTGACAGCCGCTTGAGCACCTCGTACCCGCCCTGGACGAACCGGTCGTCCAGGGCGGGGCCGCAGTTGGCGAGGGCGGCGACGGCGGTGGCGGACTGGGGGCAGAAGCCGACGAAGGCGGTGCAGCCTCGGGCGGCCGGTGACTTCGAGAGCGGTGTGTGCGCTGCCGTCGCCGGGTGCCCGGATCCGGTCGAGGGTCGGGGCGAGGTCGAGCCTGGCCGGGACGCCGTCCGCGCCGGTCCGGGCCAGTCGGCGCGCGAGCCGGGCGGCCGAGCGGTACCCGTCGCCGGGCGCAGTCGGTACGGTCAGGGGCATGACCACTGCCTTGATCACCGGCGCGACCGCCGGCATCGGAGCCGCGTTCGTGCGCCGGCTCGCCCGGAGCGGCTACCAGCTCGTCCTGGTGGCCCGGGACACCGAGCGGCTGGAGCGCGCCGCCGCCGACCTGCAAGCGAAGTACGGCGTCGACGCCGAGGTCCTGACCGCCGACCTGGCCACCGATGACGGCATCGCCGCCGTGGAGGCACGGCTGGCCGACGCCGGCCGCCCGGTGGACCTGCTGGTGAACAACGCCGGCTTCGGCAACAAGGGCGCGTTCCTGACCGTCCCGCTCCAGGACGAGCTGGACATGCTGAAGGTGCACGTGGAGGCGATCCTCCGGCTGACCACCGCCGCCCTGCCGGGCATGCGCGAGCGGGGGCGCGGGGCGATCGTCAACGTCGCCTCGGTGGCGGCCTTCCTGCCGCGCGGCACGTACGGCGCGAGCAAGTCGTGGGTCGTGAGCTTCACCCAGGGCGTGCAGCGCGACCTCGGCGGCGCAGGCGTGCGGTTGATGGCGCTCTGCCCGGGCTTCACCCGGACCGAGTTCCACCAGCGGGCCGGCATGGGGACGGGCAACATCCCGTCGTGGGGCTGGCTGTCCGCCGAGCGGGTGGTCGACGAGGCCATGCGCGACCTGGCCCGCGGCCGCTCGGTGTCCGTCCCGGGCAAGCGCTACAAGATCGCGGTCGCCATCGCCCGCCTGCTGCCGTCCGGCAAGCTCGGCGGGGTCTCCTCGAAGGCGGCGCGGACCTACCGGACCACCTAGCCGGCCGGCGCACCTCGGAAGCGGACGGGCGGCGGGCCCTGTGCGGACGGCGTGGTCCGCATCGACGGGCGGCCCGCGTCGGCGGCTGTCCGTGCGGACGGGCGGACCCGGCGGGGGATCGCGCGCAGACCGGCCCCGGGCGGCCGCACAGCATCCACGGGAAGTGGGAATAGGGCGAGCCTCACTATTAGCTTCGCTAACTATGAGCTATTCTCGCTATGCTGGCGGCCGCCCGACCGCCATGCCCGCGGCACCCGCCGTGCCCGCGAACCCCGCGGCACCCGCCACATCCGTGACACCCGTGACACCCGTGACACCCGTGGCACCGGCGAACCCCGCGGCACCCGGCACGCCCGCGAACCCCGCGGCGGCCGCGACACCCGCCAAGCCCGCCGCGCGCCCGCGCGTCCGACCCAGGGAGGCCCGCCCTTGAGGCCCGACGGCATCCGATGGACCCCGCCCGCCCGCGCCGAGGACGAACCCCGCCCGCCGGCCCAGTGGCACCGCATCCTTGCGCTGTTCCGCCCGTACTCGGGCCGCCTCACCGTGGTCGGCCTGCTGGTGGCGGCCTCCGCGGTGGTCTCGGTCATATCGCCGTTCCTGCTGAGGGCCGTGCTGGACACCGCCATCCCGCAGGGCCGCACCGGCCTGCTGAGCCTGCTCGCGCTCGGCATGATCGCCGCCGCCGTGGTCAACAGCATCTTCAACGTGCTGCAGACGCTGATCTCCACCACCGTCGGCCAGCGCGTCATGCACGACCTGCGCACCGCCGTCTACAGCCACCTCCAGCGGATGTCACTGGCGTTCTTCACCCGGACCCGCACCGGCGAGGTGCAGTCCCGGATCGCCAACGACATCGGCGGCATGCAGTCCACCGTGACCTCCACCGCCACCTCGCTGGTCTCCAACTTCACCAGCGTGATCGCCTCCGTGGTCGCCATGGTCGCACTGGACTGGCGGCTGACCGTGGTCTCGCTGCTGCTCCTGCCGCTCTTCGTCTGGATCAGCCGCCGGGTCGGCAACGAGCGCAAGAAGATCACCACCGAGCGGCAGAAGCAGCTCGCCGCGATGAGCTCGGCGGTGCAGGAGTCGCTCTCGGTCAGCGGCATCCTGCTCGGCCGCACCATGGGCCGCTCAGACTCGCTGGCCAAGGAGTTCACCGGGCAGTCCGACCAGCTGGCCGAGCTGGAGGTGCGCGCCAGCATGGCGGGGCGCTGGCGGATGAACACCATCCAGATCGTGATGGCCGCCATGCCGGCGGTGATCTACTGGGCGGCCGGCCTGGCCGCCGCCGACGGCGCGCCGATCGTCTCGGTCGGCACCCTGGTCGCCTTCGTCTCGCTCCAGCAGGGGCTCTTCCGCCCGACGATCAGCCTGCTCTCCACGGGCGTGCAGGTGCAGACCTCGCTGGCGCTGTTCCAGCGCATCTTCGAGTACCTCGACCTCCCCGTGGAGATCGCCGAACCCGAGCGCCCCGTCGCACTGGAGGAGCTCCGCGGCGAGGTGCGCTTCGAGGGCGTCGACTTCCGCTACGACCCGGAGCAGGAGCGGCCGACGCTCTCCGGCGTCGAACTCAAGGTGCCGGCCGGCAGCTCACTCGCGGTGGTCGGCGAGACCGGCTCCGGCAAGACCACGCTCAGCTACCTCGTCCCGCGCCTCTACGACGTGACCGGCGGCCGGGTCACCATCGACGGCGTCGACGTCCGCGACCTCTCCTTCGACACGCTGTCCCGGGCGGTCGGCGTGGTCTCCCAGGAGACCTACCTCTTCCACGCCTCGGTCGCCGACAACCTGCGCTTCGCCAAGCCGGACGCCACCGACGCCGAACTGGTCGCCGCCGCCGGGGCCGCACAGATCCACGACACCATCGCCGGCCTGCCCGACGGCTACGACACCCTGGTCGGCGAGCGCGGCTACCGCTTCTCGGGAGGGGAGAAGCAGCGCCTCGCGCTCGCCCGGACCATCCTGCGCAACCCGCCGGTGCTGATCCTGGACGAGGCCACCAGTGCGCTGGACAACCGCACCGAGCACGCCGTCCAGCAGGCCATCGACACCCTGGCGGCCGGCCGGACCACCATCACCATCGCCCACCGGCTCTCCACCGTCCGGGCCGCCGACCAGATCGTCGTCCTGGACCGCGGTGAGGTGGCCGAGCTGGGCACCCACGACGAACTGGTCGAGGCGGACGGCCGGTACGCGGCGCTGCTGCGCCGCGAGGCACCGGTGCCCGTGGCGCTGGGGCACGTGTAGCCGGGTCCCGGGAGCCGGCCGGGAGCCCGGAGCCGCCTCGGCCGCGCCGGCCGCCGCCTCAGCCGCGCCGGCCGGCTCGGGCGCCTCGGAGACCTCCAGGCGGCCGCAGGAGCCTCAGGCGGCCTTGGGGACCTCGTTGTAGGTCTCCGCGACCTCCTGGCCGGAGAGCTCCTGGATCGCCCGCATCACCTCGTCGGTGACCTGCCGGCGGGCCTTGAGCGAGCGGGCCTGGCCGTGCAGCTCGTCGAAGTGCAGCGGCTCGCCGAAGCGGACCGTCACCTTGCGGATGCGGGGCACGCGCTTGCCGACCGGCAGGATCTGCTCCGGCCCCTCCAGCGCCACCGGGACCACGGGGACGCCCGCGGTGAGGGCCAGCCAGGCCACGCCGGTCTTGCCGCGGTAGAGGCGGCCGTCGAGGGAGCGGGTGCCCTCCGGGTAGATGCCGAAGGCCTTGCCGTCCTCCAGGATCTCCAGCGCCGACTCCAGCGAGGCCTGTGCCGAACGGTAGGTGCCGCGCTCGACCGGCACCGCGCCGATGGCCTGGAAGAAGCTCTTGGACAGCGCGCCCTTCAGCCCGGTGCCGGTGAAGTACTCGGCCTTGGCCAGGAAGTGCACCCGGCGCGGGGCGGTCATCGGGATCACGACGCTGTCGATGAAGGAGAGGTGATTGCTGGCCAGGATCACGCCGCCCTTGCGCGGCACGTTCTCCAGGCCCTCGATGGTGGGCCGCCAGATCCCCCGCGCGAGCGGTTTCAGCACCAGCTTGGTGACGAGATCGAGCATGGTCCCTCCCAGGACGTGCACGCCCGAGGGGTGTGCCCGGGCCTGAACAGACGACGATCGGTGGTCGATCAATCCCCGGCCGGGCCGGGAACAGACCCGCAGACTACGACACCCACCCCCGAGCCCGTCCACTCCCGCCAGCCGTGGCGCTCGCCACGGCGGGTAGGGTACGGCCGTCGGAAACGCACATCAGCAGTTCATCAGGAAGGGCCCACCCATGGCAGACGTCGACACCATCCGCGCGGCGTTCGACAAGTACGACGTGGACGGCAACGGCCGGATCACCGCCGTCGAGTACGCCAAGGTCGCGCGCGAGCTCGGCGACCTCACCACGTCGATCTCGGTGGCCGAGGCCATCATCAAGCAGATGGACACCAACCACGACGGCGAGCTGACCTTCGAGGAGTTCCTGGCCGCGCGTCAGGGCTGAGTCGGGTCGGGCCGGCAGGGCCGGCCGAGACCGGCCGAGTCGGTCGGGCGGGGCTCCGGGACTCCCGGGGACCCGCCCGTCGCCCTTCCGGGCCCACTCGCGGGCCCACCCATGGGCCCACCCTCGGGCCCGCACCGAGGGGCCGGCCCGGGCTCAGCGCCTGCTCGGCACCCGCCCGTCATCGGGGCCGCTTGCCTCAGCCCCGGGTCGGGAACACCCGGCGGACCACGCGCTCCGCCGCCCCGCCGTCGTCCCACGGGCAGAACCGCTCGCGGAACCGCGCCCGCGCCGCCGGCTCCGGATCGCCCGCCAGCAGCGCCTTCGCGAGCCCGTCGGCGTCCACCGTCACCGCGCCCGGCGGCTGTTCGAACAGGTCGAAGTAGACGCCGCGGTTCTGCCGGTACTCGTCCCAGTCCGGCGCGAAGATCACCACCGGCCGGTCCAGCACCGCGTAGTCGAACATCATCGACGAGTAGTCCGTGACCAGCACGTCCGCCGCAAGGTAGAGGTCCTCCACGGTCGGGTGCGCGGAGACGTCCACGATCTCCGCCGCGTCCGGGCCCGCCACCAGGTCGCCCGGGCCGCCGGTGTGGAAGTAGTGCGTGCGGACCAGCAGGGTGAAGCCGGGCCCGAGCCGACGGGCCAGCTCGCGCACGTCCACCAGCGGGACGTAGCCGCCCTTGCCCTCGCGGTGCGTCGGCGCGTACAGCACCGCCGTACGGCCCGGCGCCAGGCCGAACCGCTCGCGCATCGCCGCCACCTCGGCCCGGGTGGCGTCGGCCAGCCGGTCGTTGCGCGGGTAGCCGGTGTCCAGCATCTCGTACCGACCGGGGAAGGCCCGGGCGAAGTGCTCGCTGGTGTGCGGGTTGGAGGAGACCAGGAAGTCCCAGCGGTCGACGGCCTCCTGCAGCCGGTCGAAGTCCATCCCGTCGGCCGCGACCGGGTGGTCCCTGAGGTCCATCCCCATCGCCTTCAGCGGCGTGCCGTGCTGCGTCTGGACGTGCACCGTGCCCGGCCGCTTCGCCATGGTCCGCGGGGAGTTGACGTTGTTGACGAAGTACTTGGCGGTCGCCATCGCCTTCAGGTACGCGGGTGTGTTGACGATCACGTACGGCACGCCGGCGGGCAGCGTGGCCGCCTGGGTGCGGTTCTCCACCACCCAGACGCCCCGGACGTCCGGCGCCAGCTCCTTCGCCTTCTCGTAGATCGCCGCCGGGCTGCACGCGTAACCCCGGTGCCAGTACGCCGCGTAGACCGCCAGGTGCTCGTCCAGCGGCAGCCGGCGGAACGCGTTGTACGCGGTGAACCGGGCGCTGCTGCGCACGCCCTTCTTCACCGCCGGCGCCACCGCGCGCGCCCCGCGCTTGAGTTCGCGCGGAAGCCGCCCGGTGCGGCGCAGCTCGGCGTACGCGATCCGGGCGCCGCGCGCCGCCAGCCGGTACTGCACGCCGCGCAGGCCGGCCGGGAACCGGTAGCCGGCCGGGCGGTGGCGGGCGAAGTGCTCGGCGATCCGGCGGAAGAAGTCCTTGCGCCGGTCCTCCGGGACGAGCCCGGGGGTGTCGTAGACGGTGAGCGCCTGCTTGACGGTCCGGTCGAAGACGAGGGTGCGCAGCGAGTCCGGCACCGGGCGGCCGGGCCGGTCCGGGCGGTCCAGGAATGCGAAGATCGCGTCGTACTGGGCGAAGGCGTCGGCGTGCTTGGGGGAGGCGGTGGAGGTGATCGCGCCGGCCCGCCCGCGCCGGTAGAAGTAGCAGGGGCGGTCGAGGTAGCGCAGCCGCTCGGCGGCGAGCAGCGCGGGGTAGGTGACCGAGATGTCCTCGTAGAAGCCGCGCCCGAAGGAGACGCCGAGGCCGAGCAGGAACTCCCGGCGGAACACCTTGTTCCAGACCGACATCACGGTCTGGAACAGGGCCGGGTGCTCGGCGAGGGTGGCGCCGTCGGTCAGCGGGGAGCCGACCAGCACGTGGCGCCAGGGGTTGGGCTCGGTCCCGCCGTCCGGGTAGACGTGGGTGAAGCCGGTGAGCAGCACATCGGCGGGGGTCTCGCGGCGGCGCTCCCCGTCGAGTTCGTCGAGGAGGGCGGAGACCGTGCCCTCGGGCAGCCAGTCGTCGCTGTCGACGAACCAGACGTACTCGCCGCGCACCTCGGGGAGGGCGGCGGTACGGGCGCCGCCGAGACCCTGGTTCTCGGTGAGATGCAGCACACGCAGCCGGTGGTCGCGGGCCGCGTACTCGTCCAGGATCGCGCCGCAGCGGTCGGGGGAGAGGTCGTCGACGGCGATCACCTCGAAGCGGGACTCCCCGGCGGGAGTGGCTTCCAGGATCGAGTCGAGGCAGCGGGGCAGGTAGCGCTCCACGCCGTGGACCGGGAGCACGATGCTGAGGAGGACTGGCACGCTGGGTGAGTCTACCGAGCGCGACGGCGTCCGGGGCCGCTCGGGGCCGGGGGCCGGGACCGGCCGGGTCCGGGGCGTGGGCGGCGCTCGCGGCGGGGGCAGGGCCCCTTGGGGGCCGGGGCCGGAACCGCCGGTGCCGGGCCCCGTACGGGGCGGCACCGGCAGCCTGGTGGCGGCCCGGCCGACCCTCTACGGCCGGCCGCCGGTCCGGGCAACCTCCCGAGCCTGGCCACCGCAGCGTCGAGGCGGCCAGGCAGTGGCTCGGGGGAGCCGGAGATCATCATCGACCCTCATCGATGTTCATCAGTCGAACGCGCAGGTGAGCGGGAAGCAACCCTGTGCGGTCGATGAAGATATTGCTTGGAGGTTTCGCCCGAGTCAATCCCTCGATTGTGTTCACTTCCTGAACTGATTGTCATAGGGATTTGTCGAGGTAACTCCGCAGGGTGATGTGCGGCTGTCAAGGGCGGGCGCGGTGTGCGGACCGTGACCGACGGTGACCCTGCGCGCCCGGCGCGTGCCTCCCGGGCAGGCGCCGGGTCCGTGTCCCCGTGGCCCCGGTGACGTTCTGCGGGTCGTGCACCATCATTGATGCCTAGTCGTGACCGGGACGGGTGGCCCCTGGTGCGCCGTCAGTTGACGCCGCGCGATACGGTGGCGGGACACCAGGACGGTTGCGCGAAGGCCGTCAGTCACGGATAGTCTTCGCCTCACGGCCCTGGCGCCTCGTAGGGGTGGGAAAAACTGATGGAACACATGCAAGTGCGGACTCGGCCCCGCGTGCCGGCGATCCAGTGCGGTGTCGGCGCGACCGGCCGTCGGATCGAGCGTCACCTGGCTGTGCTCGGCGCGCCCGCACTCCCGGCGGTGGACACCGCCGAGGCTCTCGGGTTGATAAGGGAGCTGACGCCGCGCGGCGCCGGCGCCCCCACCGCGCCGCGCCGCCACGTGCGGGTGTCGCTGCTGGCGCCGTTGCGTCGGCTGCGGCGGAGCCTGTTCGGGAGTCGCGGCTAGGTCCTGCCCGGCCGATCTTGCCGGGCGCTGATCCGCCAAGATCGACCGGACGGGACCTGGGGCAGTACGCCGCCCCGCGTCGACCGGCATCCGGCCCGACGGACCTCAGGGACCGTCGGGTCTTTGGTGTGTCCGCGGGCGAACGGCGGGCCCGGGGTGGCAGCGTGGGCCCGGGGCGGTCGGTCGGCTCGGGGGGCGGCCTCGGGGGATCGGGTCGGCCCGGCAGCTGCCCGAACCGGTCAGCCTACGACACTCTGCCTCCCAGGCAAGGAGAGTCGGCGAGGCGGGCCGGCGCACCCCCGGGCGTGGGTGAGGATGACGGCATGGCGGACAACACCCACTCCAGCCCCTTCCACACCACCACCATCGAGATCACCACGGGCAGCCGTGAGGTCGCACTCGACATCACGGACCGCTGCGCCGAATTCCTCAACGACCGGGCCGCCGGGCGCGACGGCCTGCTCAACGTCTTCGTGCCGCACGCCACGGCCGGCATCGCGGTACTGGAGACCGGTTCGGGCAGCGACTCCGACTTCCTCGCCGTCCTTCGCGACCTGCTCCCCGCGGACGACCGCTGGCGCCACCGGCACGGCAGCCCCGGCCACGGGCGCGACCACGTCGTCCCCGGCCTGGTCGCCCCGCACGCCACCCTGCCGGTGATCGGCGGCCAACTCGCGCTGGGCGTCTGGCAGTCGGTCGTCCTGATCGACACCAACGGCGACAACCCGCACCGGACGGTCCGGCTGTCCTTCCTCGGCTGACGGGCGTGACGGGCGTGACGGCCGTGACGGCCGTGACGGCCGTGACGGGCTGAGGGGTTGAGGGGCTTTCGCGGTTGCCTCGGTGGCCTCGGTGGCCTCGGTTGCCTCGGTGGGCCCGGTGGCGCGGCTTTCGCGCTGGCCGGGTGGCCCGGTGGCCTCGGCTACCCGGCTTCTGTGGTTTCTGCGGCTTCGCCCGGGGCCGGGGAGAGGTCGGTGAGGGCGGGGAGGTCGGCGACGGCGGCGGCCACCGCGGCGAGGTAGCGCTCGATCGCCAGGTACTGGCAGAGCACCGCCACCGGGCGGCCGAGCCGCGCGTACCAGGCGGCGAGCCGGGCGAACGCCGTGACCTCGAACCAGACCTCGCCCGTCGCGTCCATGGTCACCAGGAACGCCTCCTCGCCGCACTCCGGGTGCCCGGGCAGCGTCCCGTAGGCGAAGCCGATCCGGTCCGGCTCGTCCACCGTCCAGATCACCCGGCAGGGGATCACCACGCGGGGCCACCGCAGCCGGGGCGGGCTCAGCCGAAGCAGGACGGTCGCGCCCTCCTCGGCCGGCGCGTACGGGTGGACGGCGAAGCCGGTGCCGAGCTGGCAGCCCCAGCCGAGCACGTACCGCCCGGCCCGCTCCAGCACGGCGGGCCCGTGGCCGAGGTGGACGCGCCGCCGCAGCTGCGCGTACCCGGCCGGCAGCCGGGGCCCCCGGGTGGCGCCCACCTCGGGGTAGCTCGGCGAGGCGGCGCGGGCGGAGGCCAGGATCTGGGCGAGGTCGGCAGGCACGGGGCCACCGTACGGGAGGCCCTGGACCGGGAACGCCGCGGGTCCGGTCCGTCGCCGGGGCGCCACGGGTGGCCTTGCGGCAGGGTGGGTGAGCGGAGTAGGAAGGCGGCATGAGCAGCGAAGCAGCGGCGGCGGGCGACTCGGTGGCGGTGGACGCGGCGGTGGGCGTGACGGCAGCTGTGAGGGCCGGCAGCGCGGCGGCGGACGACTCGACTGCGGACGGCTCGGCGACGGACGGCTCGGCGACGGCCGGCTCGGCGATGGACGGCTCGGTGGCGGACGGCGACGGCTTGGTGTGCGTCCTGGCCCCGGCCGGGGCCGAGGCGGCGCAGGCCGCGCTGGCGCACGATCCCGGGCTGACCGGTCCGCGCGCGGACTGCGTGCTCTGCGGCGAGCCGACCGAGCTGCCCGCCGACCACCCGGGCAGCACGCTCTGCCCGGTCTGCGCCTGGCAGCAGGCACAGCGGATCGCCTGTTCCGGCTGACCCCGCCGGTACCTGCCCCTACCCTTTCCTACCTGTTCGTCGTTCCCCGGATCCCGGATCCCGGATTCCACTCTCCTCAACTCCTCGTCAGGCGTCCTCCCGGCCGGCCAGGGCGAGGGTGGAGCCGTTCCGGCCCTTGCGGACGAGCAGCTGCGCCGGGATCCGGGACCTCAGGTCGGCGACGTGGCTGACGATGCCGACCGCGCGGTCCCGCTCCCGGAGGCCGTCGAGGACGTCCATCACCTCCTCCAAGGCCTGTTCGTCCAACGTGCCGAAGCCCTCGTCGATGAAGAGCGTGTCCAGCGGCATGCCGCCCGCTTCGTCAGTGACCACGTCGGCCAGGCCGAGGGCGAGGGCCAGCGAGGCGAAGAAGCTCTCGCCGCCGGAGAGCGTCGCGGTGTCCCGCTCGGTGCCCGTCCAGGCGTCCACCACGCGCAGGGCCAGGCCCGAGCGCTTGGTGCCGGTGCCCCGGTCGTCGCTGTGGACGAGGGTGTACCGGCCGCCCGACATCCGCACCAGCCGGTCGCTGGCCGCCGCCGCCACCTGCTCCAGCCGTGCCGCCAGCACGTACGACTCCAGGCGCATCCGCAGCCGGTTCTCCGCCGAGGTGCCGGCGGTGAGCGCGGCGAGCCGGTTGATCCGGCCGAACCGGTCCAGGGCCGGGGCCAGCGAGGCGGCCAGCTCCGACAGCTCCCGGCCGATCGCCGCGAGCGCCTCGCCACGCTCGCGGGCCGCCTCCTGCGCCGCGTGCGCCCGGCGCAGCCGGTCGACGGCCGCGTGGAGCCGGGACTGCGCGCCCGGAACGTCCGCCGGGGGGCGGGCCGCGGCCGCGGCCAGCTCCGGCTCGGTGAGCTGCTGCTGCGCCGAGGCCAGCTCCGCGTGGTACCGCTTGAGCCGGCCGTCGAGCTGCTCTCGCTGCTCCCGCGGCAGCAGGACGGCAGCGGCCTCCTCCGGGCCCGGGAACCCGGCCGCCTCGGCGGCCCGGGCCAGCTCCCCGGAGGCCTCCTCCAGCCGCCCGGCCGCCGCCCGGGTAGCCCGCGCCGCCTCGGCGACCGCCGCCACGGCCCCGGCGAGGCGGGCCAGCGCCGCGGCCCGGTCGGCCACCGAGGGCGCGTCGCCCCGGGCGGCCGCGACCCGGTGGTCGAGCCCCTCCCGCTCGGTGCCGAGCGCCTCGATCCGCGCGGTGAGCGCGGCCGTGCGCTCACCGGCGTCGCGCAGCTCGGCGAGCCGGCGGTTCCGGTCGTCCGTCAGCCGCTCGATCTGGCCGGTGACGGGGCCCAGCCCCTCCGCCGACCGCAGCGCCTCCCGGCGCTCCCGCTCCAGCGTGGCGAGCGCCTCGGCGAGGGCCCCGACGCTCTCGGGCCCGGCTGCGCCGGCGGCGGCCGCCTCGCGCACCCGGAGGCCCGCGAGCTCGCGTTCGGCGGCGTCGGCCGCCTGCTCGGCCGCCGCCTGAGCGGCCCGGGCTCGCTCCTCGTCCGCCGCGCCGACCTGCCCGCCGGCCGGCCTGGCCGGCTCCGGGTGCTCCGGCGAACCGCAGACCCGGCAGGCCTCGCCCGACCGGAGCTGCTCCGCCAGCTCGGCGGCCATGCCGGTGAGCCGGCGCTCCCGGATGTCCTGGCTGTGCTCGCGGGCGTCCAGCGCCTCGGCGCGCCGGGCGAGCGCGCGCGGCTCGGCCGCTCCGATCTCCGCCCGGAGGCCGTCCCGGCGGCGGGCGGCGGCCAGTCGCTCCGTCATCTCGCCGTGCCGGGCGTCCAGTTGCTCGACGCGCGTGCCGGCCTCCCGGGCGGCGGTCTGCTCCTCCTGCAGCGTGGCGAGCCGGCCGTCGAAGTCGGCCAGCCAGTCGGCCGCCTCCTCGGCGAGTTCCTCGGCCCGGCGCCGGTCCGCGTCCAGCGAGGCCTGCTCACGGCCGAGCGCCGCGCACCGCCGCTCGTCGGCCTGGGCCGCCTCCAGCCGGACGACCTCGGCCCGCAGCCGCTGTTCGGCCGCGGCCAGCTCCTCGGCCCCGGCCCGGGCCGGCTCTGCGCCCTCGCCGCCGGGTGCGCCGGCCAGCGCCTCGCGGCGGAGGCGCTCCTCCCGGGCGGCCGCCCGGTGGGCCTCGGCGGCGGTTCGGCGCAGGTGCAGAACCGACTCGACCCCGACGGCCGCCTGGGCGTCGGCCAGCCGGCGACGGTCGTGCTCGACCGCCGGACCGCTCGCGGTGAGGCGCGCCGCCTCCTGCGCCGCCGCCTGGTGGCGCCGCTGCCGGCCGGCCAGCTCCTCGGCGGCGGCCCGGGCGAGCTGGGCCGCGCGGTGGCCGGCCTCGGCTCCGGCCAGCGCGGCGTCCGCGACGGCGAGCTGTTCGGCGGCGCCGCTGCGCAGGATCGCGGCCCAGCCGAGCACGCCCGCGGTGAGGTCGGCGGCCTGGGCCGGCCCGTCCTCGCCGGGCACCCAGCCGGTGGCCGGCTCGGCCTGCGGGCCGGCCGCCTGCTCGGCCTTGCTGGCCAAGTCCCGCAGCCGGCGGCGCCCGGCCTGGACGGCGGCCTCCTGGGCCCGCCGCTGCTCGGCCAGCCAGGACTCCACGTGCTGGAACCGCTCGGTGTCGAACAGCCGCCGCAGCAGCTTGCTGCGCTCCTCAGAGTCGGCCTTGAGGAAGCGCGCGAAGTCGCCCTGCGGCAGCAGCACCACCTGGCAGAACTGGTCCCGGCTCATCCCGACCAGGCGGTGGATCTCCTCCCCGGCCTCCTGGTGCGACTTGCTGACGGCCCGCCAGCCGGGCGTGCCGTCGCCGCTGCCGGAGCCGTCCGCGGACCACTCGCGCAGCAGCGTCTGAGCCCGCTCGACGGTCGTCCCCGTGCCGACCTTCTTCGGCCGCAGCTGCTCCGGGAGGCGGGTGATCTGGAGCCTGCGCCCGCCGAGCGTCAGCTCCAGCCGGACCTCGGTCAGCCGCCGGGGGTCGGCGTGGTCGCTGCGCAGCCGGTTGACCCGGCGGGTGCCGGGCACCTCGCCGTAGAGGGCGTAGCAGACGGCGTCCAGCACGCTGCTCTTTCCCGCGCCGGTTGCCCCGCGCAGCAGGAAGAGGCCTCCGGCGGCGAGCGCGTCGAAGTCCACCGTCTCGGTGCCGGCGAACGGCCCGAAGGCGGTGACGGTGAGTTGGTGCAGCCTCATCGGGGCAGCTCCGCCTTCCGGTCGCCGGTCTCCCGGACGGTCTCGAAGCCCTCGCGCAGCCAGCCCAGCTCGTGCGGGTCAGGCTCGGCGCCGGGGCGGACGTGCCGCAGGAAGCCCTCGGCGATCTCCAGGTCGGCCCGCCCGCTCACCCGCGCCGCGTACGACGGGGAGGGGACGGTCCCGCTCTCCTCGGGGTCGAACAGCAGCTGGAGGGTGTGCGGGAAGCGCCGGCGCAGCTGCTCCATCGGCTCGCCGGGGCGGCCCGGATCGGTGAGCGTCGCCTGCACCCAGGACTGCTCGTACCCGGCGTACCTCTCGTCGGTGAGCAGCTCGTCCAGCCGGCCGCGCAGGCAGGCCAGCGGGCGCGGCTGCGGGCAGTCGGCCCGCTCGGCGGTGACCGAACCGTCCGCGGCGAGGTCGACCAGCCACATCGTCTTGCGCTGCCCGGCCTCGGAGAACGAGTAGGCGAGCGGGGAGCCGCTGTAGCGCAGGTGGGGAGCGAGGGTCTGGCAGCCGTGCAGGTGGCCGAGCGCGGCGTAGTGCACGCCGTCGAAGACGGATGCGGGCACGGAGGCGACGCCGCCGACCGCGATGTCCCGCTCGCTGTCGCTGGAGGCGCCGCCGGTGACGAAGGCGTGCGCCAGCACCACCGCGCGGGTGCCGTCCGGGCGGGCCGCGAGGTCGGCCCGGACGGTGTCCATCGCCGCGCCGAGCACCGCCGCGTGGCCGCCGCGCGCCAGCCCGAACTGCTCGCGGACCAGGGTCGGCTCCAGGTAGGGCAGCCCGTAGACGGCCACCGGCCCGTGCTCGTCGGCCAGCAGGACGGGCACGGCGCACTCGCCGGGGTCCGTCCGCAGGTGGATGCCGGCCCGGCCGATCAGGCCGGCGCCCACGCCCAGCCGACGAGCCGAGTCGTGGTTGCCGCTGATGAACACCGTGGGCACACCCAGCTCGGCCAGCCGGTGCAGCACGTCGTCGAACAGGGCGACCGCCTCGAGGCCCGGCAGCGCCCGGTCGTACACGTCGCCGGCGACCAGCACGGCGTCGACGCGCTCGGCCCGGACCACCGCCACGAGGTGGTCCAGGAAGGCGCGCTGGGCGTCGTGCAGGCTCTCCCGGTGGAAGGGGCGCCCGAGATGCCAGTCGGAGGTATGCAGCAGTCGCATGGTCCCCGACCCTAACGTCCGGCACTGACAACGCGGCGTGAACAGGGGACTCGGGGGTCCCGCCCGGAGCGGCCGGTGGTCGCTCTCGGTGGATTGTCGGTGACGGTGTGTATGGTCGCGATCGCCGGCGCCGCTCGGGAGCGACCGGCAGGACCTCGTGGGAGGAACCATGTCCGTGCAGTCCCAGTTCTTCGACCTCGCCGAGCCCCTGGTGCGGCGGGTGCGCGCCGTTGCGGGGGCGGCTGCGGGTGGCCGCCCGGTGCCGCCCGGGAGGGGCTCTGAGAGGCTGCCCGGGAGGGTGTCCGCGCGGCGGCCGGGCCCGGGCGGGCCGGGCGGCGGCGGTCCTTCGGGCGGTCTGCCGGGTGGTCCGCCGGGCGGTCCGCCGTCCGACGGGAGGGGTGGCGGCCGGCCTCCGCGCGGCGGTGCGGGCGGCGGGGGCCGGGGCACTCCCGGCGGCAGAGCGCGGCAGCGGGGCCGGGCGCGCGGCGCGCCGCCGCCGCTGCCGGTGGCGGTCGCCCTGGCCGTCCGCCAGGCCGACTTCTCCGGCCTGGCCCGCCGCGGACTGTTCGGAGGCCTCGCCTTCCGGGAGTACCTGCGCCGGACGGAGTCCCAGCTCAGAGCCCTGTGCGGGCAGGGGGTCGAGGTACACCTGCGGGTGCTCGACCCGGCCGACTACGAGGACTACTGCGAGGCCCTCGGCTTCGATCCCGCGGGCGCGGCCGCGCGCGTCGCCTACGCCGCCGACCCGGAGCTGGCCGGCGAGCCCTTCGTCTACGCGGGGGAGCGGCTGACCGAGCTGCTCCCGGCGCTGGCCGACGACCACCGGGCCAGGGTGCGGATCACCGTCGGCTGCACCGCGCTGCTGGACGCGCTCGGGGAGGGCCCGGCCGGGCGGCCGGGGTTGGTGGCGGTGATGACGTACGTCACCTCCGTCTACCTGGCGCTGGCCGAGGGCGCCGGCGAGGGGCGCCACCTGCTGACCCTGCGCTGCCACGGCCCGGAGGACGGCGAGCAGCTCACCGCCGCCGCGGACGTCCGGGTCCGGGGCGGCCGCCTGCTCGACGCCGGCCGGGACACCGAGGCGTTCTGCGTCACGCTGGCGGCGGGCGTGGCCGCCGGTGGCGCGGGCGCGCTGCTGCTGCACGGCGATCCGGCCGCCCCCGGCGGCCAGGCGGTGCGCGGCTGGGCCCTGGAGGGCGGCCGGTTGGCGCCGATGAGTGCCCAGGAGGTGTTCGACTCGCTCGCCGACGACGTGGGCCGGGGCATGCCCTTCCCGCCGGGCGCCGTCCCGCTGCCGGGCTTCGCGCTGCCGGGCGCGGTGCCGCCCGACGGGCCGCGGGGCGCCGGGCCGCCGGGTGCCGGCGGGGCGCGTGAGGAGGGTGGTGAGGCCGTGGGCTGACCAGGTACTTCAGGTCTCCGTGTCCACCAAGCGGCGCTGGGGACTGTTCATCGACCGCCTGTTCGGGGAAGATTTCGGGGAAGATCAACAGCAGGGGCCGGCGGTACCCCACGCCGCCGCTCCGGCCGCTCCGCCCCGAACCGCGCACCGCAGGTCCTCCCCGCGCACCGCCGGTCCGGCGAGCCCGACACCGAAAGGGGGGACGCATGAGCCGGATCGAGTACAGCGCGGAGATCGCCGAGCTGCTCGGCAAGGTGCGACGGCGTCCCACCGCAGGCTGGCCCTGGCGGCCGGCCGAGCGGGTGCCCGACGGGCTGCCGGTCAAGCAGTCGTGGGGCTGGCTGTTCGCACCGGACGGCCGGGTGCTGACCCTGGTCAACCCCAGGGACGGCATCGTCTCGCTCCCCGGCGGCTCGCTGGAGCCCGAGGACGCCGGTGATCCGGGTTCCGCCCTGGCCCGCGAGGCGGCCGAGGAGGCCCAGGCGCTGATCGGCACGCCGCACTACCTCGGCTACCTCTACGACCGGGTGGGCTCGGCCAACGGCGGGCACGAGTGCGCACGGGTCCGGATGGCAGCGGCGCTGCGGGCCGTCGGCCCCAGCGCGCCGGATCCGGCCTCCGGGCGGCACTACCGGCGGTTGCTGGTCGCGCCCGGCCTCGCGGTCGAGCTGCTCGGCTGGGGTGCGCCCGGCCTGAGGCAGGCCCGGGCGGCGGTGTCGGCCGGCGTCCGGTGGCTCGGCGTGCCCGCGGCCGCCAACGAGACGATCGAGGAGCTGCCGGACGAGGGCTGCGAGGTCTTCCCGGGCGCGGTCTTCCCCGGCGTGGTCCACCTGGGCGGGGCCGCCGCCCATCCCGGCGGAGCCCAGCCCGGTGCCGCCCGGCCCAGTTCGGTTCACCCCGGCACGGCCCACCCCGGCGCGTCCTACCGGGGCGCCGGTGCGACCCGCCCCGGCGGGGAGTGAACTTCTGACCGGACGCCGCGCGCCGCCCCCGGCGGGGCAGTGCGCCTGATCGACGGTCAGGACTTCGAGCGGCGCGCAGTCCACGCAGCCACGCCGGCACGCCGGTGGACCTCGCCGTCGGACTGCCGGACGGCCCTCCGGCCAAGTGCGGTCCTCCGAATGAGTGACTTGCCGTGGGGCGTCCCAGGGTGCTCCGCGGGTGCCTGACCGGCGCACTTTCCGCTGCCCGCAGGGCAGTTCACCTCGCAGTCGTCAGACTGACCGTCAATTGCCTTGGCATGACCACTTCCCGGGATACCTACTGCCTGGTATCAAATTCTGTGACTCACGTCACTCCCTGGAGGTGTCATGCTGCGCCCCACCCGCTCCATGTCCGTCGCCGCCTTCGCGGCGCTCCTCACCCTGTCCACCCTCTTCACCGCCTCGTCCGCCCACGCAGCCGGCGTCAACTACGCCGCCCTGGGCGACTCCTACGCTTCCGGTGTCGGCGCCGGCAGCTACACGAGCGAGAGCGGAAGCTGCAAGCGGAGCACCAACGCCTACCCCTACCTCTGGAAGAACGCGCACGCGCCGTCGTCCTTCTCCTTCGTCGCCTGTTCCGGCGCCAGAACCGGTGACGTACTCAACAACCAGCTCTCGGTGCTGAACTCCGGCACCACGCTGGTCAGCATCAGCATCGGCGGCAACGACGCGGGCTTCGCCAGCACCATGCAGACCTGCGTGCTGGACTCCGACAGCGCCTGCCTCAATGCCGTCGCCACCGCGAAGAACTACGCCACCAACACCCTGCCCGGCCTGCTCGACCAGGTCTACGCGGCGATCCACGCCAAGGCCCCCAACGCCCACGTGGTCGTGCTGGGCTACCCCCACCTCTACAAGATCGGCGGAAGCTGCATCTTCGGCATCGGCGACACCAAGCGCTCCGCCATCAACAGCGCGGCGGACGTCCTGGACGGCGTCATCGCCAAGCGTGCCGCCAACGCGGGCTTCGCCTTCGGTGACGTCCGGAGCATCTTCACCGAGCACGAGATCTGCGGTTCCAGCACCACCTGGCTGAACAGCACCACTCTGCCCATCGACGAGAGCTACCACCCGAAGGCCTCCGGCCACTCGGGCGGCTACCTGCCGGTGTTCTCCGCGCAGGTGTAACCGGACCGGAGCCGGGCGCCCGCCGGTTCCGGCTCCGCCCGCCGGTTGCGGCTGCGCACCGCCGGTCCCCCCACCCCGGCAACGGGGCGGGGGGCCGGCGGGCGCGGCGTCTCAGCGCCTCGGCAACGGGGCGGGGGGCCGGCGGGCGCGGCGTCTCAGCGCCTCGGCGGGAACGGGATACCGGCGAGCACCGGCAGCAGCTCCTGCTCCTCGTAGTCCAGGTGCGCCTCCAGCTCGGCCGACATCCGCGCCAGCTCCGCCCGGAACCGCTCCGGTTCGGCCACCCCGATCCCGGCGAGCAGCCCCACCAGCTCGTCCTTGATCCGGCCGACCGACCGGTGTTCCTCGCCCAGCCGCGCGAGCGTCCCCCGCAGCTGCGGGTGGCTCCGCGCCAGCGCGGGGAAGATCGCCACGTCCTCGCCGGTGTGATGGTGGGTCAGTCCCTCGCAGAGCGCGAGGCAGTGCTGCCGGATCTGCAGCCCGAGGCCCGGCGGCCGGCCGTCGCCCGCGGGCCCGGCCGCGAAGTGCGCCTCGGTCTCCGCCCGGACGTGCCGCAGCTGGGCGCGCAGCCAGGTGTGCACCTCCAGCAGCTTGTCCGCGAGGGTGGCCACCTCACGCGGTTCGGTCGCGGACTGCTCCAGCACCACGACCGGCAGCAGCCGTGCGGTGTGCGCCTGGTAGTCGCCGTACCCGGGCGCCACCCGCACCACCGCCTCGAACAGCCGGTCCCGCCGGGCGCCCTCGGCCGGCACCGCGACCGCGTCGAACACCTCCGTCCCGAGCTCCACCCGCACCGTCGGCCGGGCGAGCAGGTTGCGGTACCACTGCGGGTGCTCCGGAGCTCCGGCCGCCGAGGCGACGACCAGCAACAGCCCGTCCGCCCGGACGTAGCCGAGCGGCACGGTGTGCTCCTGTCCGGACCGGGCGCCGACGGTGGTCAGCAGGAGCAGGTCCCCGCCCTCGAAGGGGCCGCCGACCTTGCCGGCGTTGGCGCGGAATTCCTCGATGATCGCTTGATTGAAAGACATGGGCATACGCCTGTGGATTCTCCGAACGTGAACATGGGGAGCGAAAGGCCACAGGCGGCGCTGTAGAGCTGCACGGATCGGCACGGACGTGCGGAGCGGTGCAGCAATGCGTGAGCAGGCGGGAGGCCGGAGCCCGGAGGCTCAGCAGCCGAGGACGAAAGCCGTCACGCGGACGCCGCCGCAGCCGCTGAGGTCAGACAAGGGAAGCGGAGTAGGTACTCATCGCGCATCGTCCCTCTGTGAAAGGTGCTCGCTCGGCTGTCGGCCGGCCCAGTTCTCTTTGGCCGACGCCGCGCTGCACGCCTCACATTAGAGCCACCAGCCCCGCCACCTGTCAACGAGCAAGATCGCCGGGGCGTCGGCCGGTACCGCGAAGAACCGGGTGCCCGGCCCGCGGTGGCTGGCGGATGATCCCGTCATGGAACGTCATGTCGATGCGGACGCGGCGGCCGAGGAGTTGGCTGCACGGCTCGACCGGTGGCGGGCGGCCGGCCTGGTGGTCCGCCCGGTCACCCTGCGGGACGGGCTCGCCCGGTGGCCGCAGCCCCTGGAGACGGACCGGGCCCGGGTGGCCGATCCGGATTCCGTCGGGATCCACGTCTCCGGCCCGGCGGAGACCGAGCTGCTGGTGGTCCTCTTCCGGGGCGGCTGGGCCGACGTCGACCATCTGTCCGGCGGTGAGGGCGGCGCGATCCCGGCTCAGGGCATCACCTCGGCCCGCGTCTTCGGCGGGCTGCTCGACGGTTGGGTGCGGCAGGTCCTCGGGGTCCGGCCGTAGTCGCCGTCAGGCCGGGGGTGCCGCGGGGCCGCTCTGCCGGTCCCCCCGGGATCGGCAGAGCGGCCCCGCAGCGGTCAGTGCAGGTAGGAGGCCAGCCCGGCGGGCTTGAGGCCGGCCGCGTCGGCGGCGGCGAGGGCGCGCTGGAGGTCGGTGGCGAGGGTGTCGGTCCAGTGCATCAGGACGACGTCGCCGGGCCACAGGGTGCCCTCGTGCCAGATGTTGGAGGCGCCCCAGCTGAAGTCGGCGTCCGCCGTCAGGACGGTGCGGATGCCGCAGTTGGCGGCGGCCTGCAGGGTGTCGGCGTTCCACGCGAAGTACGGCGGGCGGAAGACGGTCGGGGCGATGCCGAAGGCGCGGGTCAGGGAGTCCCGGGCGTCGCAGATCTCGACCTGCTGCTCGGCGGGCGAGAGCGTGGTCAGGTCGGTGTGGGAGACGCTGTGGTCCTGGATCGACGAGCCGGGGGCGGCGGTGACGCGCCGGAAGAAGTCGGGGTCGGTGGCGGCCGGCATCGGCAGCGGGAAGGCGGTGATCGGCAGCTTGTGGTCGGCGATGAACCTCTCCGCCTCGGGGGTGCGCTGCCAGCCGTCGTCCACGGTGAAGAAGACCACCTTGTCGCTGGTCGGCACCGAGCCCGAGCCGGTCGCGGGGGTGGGGGCCGGGCCGTGAACCCGGACGTCGTCGACGGCGAACGGGCCCTGCTGGTACCAGCCGTGGACGTAGAGCCGGACGGTGCGCGCGTCGGGGCCGGTGGTGAACCGGGTGGTCAGCTGCTGCCAGCCGCCGTCGGTGGTCTCGGTCCAGGCGGGGGCGACGTCGCGGCCGGTACCGGTGGCGCCCAGGTAGACGAATGTGCCGCGGACCCACGCCGAGGCGGTGTACGTGGTGTCGGGCTGGAGGGAGACGGTCTGGGCGCACTCGCCGTTGGAGTCGTCGCCCGCCGGGGTGACGGCCAGGGCGGAGCCGCCCGAGTGCGGGGCGGTGGTGGTGACGGCCGCCTCGGCGCGGCCGCCGGTGCAGCGCCAGCCGGGGACGCTGCCCCAGTCGGCCAGCGAGGAGGCGGGGATCTCGAACCCGGGGTTGGTCGCCAGGTTGACCGTCGGGGCGACGGGCGCGACGGGCGCGGCAGGTGCGGCAGACGCCGGGGCGGCGAGGCCGCAGACGGCGAGCGAGGCGCAGGCGGCCAGCGCGGACAGGCGTGAGGACCGGCGCGAGATCGCGGACAGGCGTGAGGAGCGGCGCGAGATCGCGGACAGGCGTGAGGACATGGACACGTGAGGACTCCTGCGTGGGGCCGTGGGGGACCACGCCCGTGGGGAGGGCGCGGGGTGGAGCGCTCCCCGAGGGATGGGAGCCGTCGGCGTGCCGCACGCGGACCGTGGCAGAACAATGGACTGGACCATTCGGATCGTCAAGGGAACGACGGGTGGACCGCGCGCTCCCGCGCGCCAAAGCAGCAGAAGCCATCCTCCCTGCGGCAAAAGGGACGAGACGCACCGTCAGGGGGCGTACAGCTCCTCGATATCCTGCCCGTAGTACTCCGTGATCGCGGAGCGCCGCAGCTTCAGGGACGGCGTCAGCAGCCCCTGCTCCACGCCGAACTCCCGTGGCAGCAGCCGGAACGCACGGATCGACTCGGCGCGCGAGACGGCGGTGTTGGCGGCGCCCACCGCCCGCTGGATCTCGGCGTGCAGCTCCTCGTCGGTGAGCACCGCCCACTGGTCCAGCTGCTCGCGGCCGTGCGACTTCAGCCAGTGCGCCAGCGCCGCCGGGTCCAGTGTGATCAGCGCGGCCACGTACGGGCGGTCGTCGCCGACCACCAGGCACTGGGAGACCAGCGGATGCGCCTGGACCCGCTCCTCCAGGGCGCCCGGGGCGAGGTTCTTGCCGCTGCTGGTGACGATCAGGTCCTTCTTGCGCCCGGTGATGGTGAGGTAGCCGTCGTCGTCCAGGCTGCCCAGGTCCCCGGTGCCGAACCAGCCGTCGTACAGCGCCTCGGCCGTGCACCGCGGGTGGTTGAGGTAGCCGTCGAAGACGCCGGAGCCGCGGACCCAGACCTCGCCGTCGTCGGCGATCGCGACGGTGGCGCCGGGCACCGGCCGGCCGACCGTGCCGAGCTTCTGCCGCCCGGCCGGATTGGCGGTGATCGCGGCGGAGGTCTCGGTGAGGCCGTACCCCTCGTACAGGTCGAGGCCGATGCCGGTGAAGAAGAGGCCGAGCTCCCGGCCGAGCGAGGAGCCGCCGCACATCACACCGCGCACCCGGCCGCCGAGCACCGCCCGCAGCCGCTGGTAGACGGTCCGCTCGTACGCCAGGTGGCGCAGCCGCAGCTTGGGGCCCGGGCCGGGGCCGCGGCCGAGCGTGCGCTGCTCGCGGGCGGCGGCCCACTCGACGGCCACCTGCCGGGCCTGCTCGAAGAGTTCGCCGCGCCCGGACTCCTCGGCGGTCCGCCGGGCCCGCTGGAAGATCTTCTCGAAGATGTACGGGACGACGTGCAGGAAGGTCGGCCGGTAGGAGGCCATCGCGGGCAGCAGGGCCTCGGTGGTGACGTCGGGGACGTGCCCGATCCGGAAGCCGCCGCGGACCGCCGCGACCTGCACCATCCGGCCGTAGACGTGCGCCAGCGGGAGGAAGAGCAGGGTCGACGGCTGGCTGCCGCAGCCGGTGTCCCGGAGGACGTCGCCCCAGCCGTCGAGCAGGGCGTCGGCCGCGGCGGCCAGGTTGGCGTGGGTGAGCGGGCAGCCCTTGGGCCGGCCGGTGGTGCCCGAGGTGTAGACGACGGTGGCGATGTTCGCCGCCGCGACGCCGAGTCGCTGGCGGTGGACGAGCGAGTCCGGCACGCCGTGCCCGTCCTCGGTGATCGCGGCGACGCAGCCGCGGTCCAGCTGCCAGATCCCGGTGAGGTCCGGCAGCGCGTCGCAGACCGCGCCGACCGTCATGGCGTGGTCCTCGTCCTCGACCACGCAGGCCACCGCCTGGGTCTCGGCCAGGATCCAGCGCACCTGCTCGGGCGCCGCCGTCGGGTAGACCGGGACGGGGATCGCGCCGATCGACCAGAGTGCGTAGTCGAACAGCGTCCACTCGTAGCGGGTGCGGGACATCAGCGCGACCCGGTCGCCGTAGCGGACGCCGCGGGTGAGCAGGCCCTTGGCGAGCGCCAGCACCTCGTCCCGGAAGACCGTCGCGGTGACCTCGTGCCATTCCCGGCCGGAACCGTCCAGGCGGGCCAGCTGGACCAGACCGGGCGTGCGTTCGGCGGCGTCGTAGAGCGAGTCGGCCAGTCCGCCACTGGCCGGGGGTCCGGCCGGTGCGGGGGTGGTGAACTCGCGCACATTGCCCCCGATCCCGTTGCGGCCCCTGCCTGCCGGGCCCGTTCGGGCGTCCGGATCGGCGGCGCGCTGACCGGTCGGGCAGGTGGGAGCGAAACTATCGGATTGCTCTGTCACTGCCCAGGGTTGTGACCGTGACGCGACGAGATCGGCACCGGCTCGTAGGGAAAGTGCCGTAGCGGGCCGCGGCTGGGGCGGCGTGGGACGGGCGGGGGAGTGGGTGAATCCGGGACGTCAGGGATGATCCGGACGGGATCGGGGCGAGGGCGTGGGGAGGACAGGTTCGCCCCTCGAACGAGTGGTCAGGGCGTAGTAGGCTCTCGCAGACCTGCGGCCGGGAGCTCCCGGCCAGGCCTGATGTGCCCACCGACCGCCCGCCAGACCCGCCCTGCCGTACCGTCGTTCCGCCTGTTCCGCCCGTACTGTCGTCCCGCCTGTCCCTCGAACCGCTCCCCGTCCGCGCCTGGCACTTCCCGACCGAGGACTCCATGCGTCTGCGCAGCAGCTCGATCCGCGCGAAGATCATCGCGCTGCTCCTGGTGCCCATCGTCGCCCTGACCGCCCTGTGGGCCTACGCGACACTCGCCACCACCGGAGACGTCTGGAGCCGACTGGAGGTCAGCAGTACGTACAAGGAGTTCGGGACACCGGTCGACCAGTACGCGGCCGACCTGCAGAACGAGCGCCGCGCCGCCGTCCAGCGGCTGGCCGACCCGGCCTCGCGGGCCGCCCGGGACGCCTTCGAGCACGCCCAGGCCGCCACCGACCAGGGCCTGGCCGTGCTGCGGCAGAAGAAGGACAGCGGCGGCAGCCGGCTCGACACCGCGCAGCGCGGGCGCTTCGTGCAGATCCTCGCCGCCGCGGACCAGCTCGCCCCGCTGCGTGGCCAGGTCAACCGCGCGGCACTCAACTGGGAGTTCGCGCTCGGCCAGTACAGCGACCTCGTCAAGCCCACCTTCAGCTTCCGGTCCGCCTTCGTCGCCCGGCAGAGCGGCCAACTTCCGCGCCAGGGAACGATCCTGATCGAGCTGGCGCGCGCCCGCGAGTACCTCGCGCAGGAGGACGCGGCGATGGAGGGGCTGCGCACCGCCACCGGGCGGCCCACGGCCGAGCAGTACCAGGTTGCGCTGGACGCCCTGCACAACCAGCAGGCGCTGTTCACCGTCTACATCGCCGAGCTCGAACCGGCCGACCAGACCGACTACATCGCCCTGCGCGGCGGCGAGGCCTGGGCGGCGCTGGCCCGCGCCGAGGCGGACTTCGTCGGCGCGGGCGGGCCGGACCGGGTGGTCCAGGCGATCAACGGCGACTCCTGGCGGGAGACCGCGGACCGGGCCCTGGGCGACCTCGCCGCGATCAACAGCCGCCTCGCCGTGGCGATCGGCGACCGCGAACGCTCCTACGCCGTCGGCATGCTCTGGCGCGGCGGCATCGCCGGTGCGATCGGCCTGATCGCCGTGGTGCTGTCGGTGATGATCTCCTACCGCATCGGCCGCGGCATGGCCCGCGAGCTGATCGGCCTGCGCAACGCGGCCAACGAGCTGGCCGGCACCCGCCTGCCCTCGGTGATGCTGCGGCTGCGCAGGGGTGAGGCGGTGGACGTCGCGGCGGAGGCACCCGAGCTGGAGTTCGGCCCGGCCGAGGTCGGTCAGGTCGGGCGGGCGATCAACGCCGTGCAGCGGGCCGCCGTCGAGGCCGCCGTCGAACAGGCCGACCTGCGGCGCGGCGTCTCCGCGGTCTTCGTCAACCTGGCCCGGCGCAGCCAGGTGCTGCTGCACCGCCAGCTGACCCTGCTCGACACCATGGAGCGCCGCACCGAGGACCCGGCGGAGCTGGAGGACCTCTTCAAGGTCGACCACCTCACCACGCGTATGCGCCGCCACGCCGAGGGCCTGATCATCCTGGCCGGCGGCTCGCCGGGCCGGGCCTGGCGCAAGCCGGTGCGGATGGTGGACGTGGTCCGCGCCGCCGTCGGCGAGGTGGAGGACTACGCCCGGGTGACCGTCCGGCCGTTCCCCGGCACCGGACTGCTCGGCAGTGCGGTCGCCGACGTCACCCACCTGGTGGCCGAACTGGTCGAGAACGCCGCCGTGTTCTCCCCGCCCAACACCCAGGTGACCGTCCAGGGCGAGGTGGTGGCGCACGGCTTCGCGCTGGAGGTCGACGACCGCGGCCTCGGGCTGAGCGAGCAGGCGCTCGCCGAGATCAACGAACGCCTCGCCGTGGAGCAGGAGTTCGACCTCGCCGACACCGACCGGCTCGGCCTCTTCGTGGTCAGCCGGCTGGCCCGCCGGCACGGCATCCGGGTCCACCTGCGGCCCTCGCCGTACGGGGGGACGACGGCGGTGGTGCTGATCCCGCGCGAGCTGCTGGCGGAGGCGCCGGACGGACTGCCGGAGCCGCCCTCGGGAGGGGGCGTCGCCGCTTCGGGTGCTTCGGGCGTCACCGGCGCTGCCGGTACGGCGCAGCGCGCGGTGCCCGCCCGGCGGGGCCAGCGCGACCTGGTCGCGGTGCCGGCGCTGAGCGACGAGGGCGACGACGGCCGTGCCGGCGGCGCGGCGGGCGGCGGCCCGGTCGCCGCGGCCGGCCAGGGCGGGCGGCACCGGGTGAGCGGCGGGCCGCGCCCGTCGGCGCCCGAACCGGCCCGCACCCCGGGCGGGCTGCCGAGGCGCTCCCGGACCAAGAGCGGTCCGGTGCTGGTGCCGACGCCCGGCGACGAGGACTCCCCGGGCACCGGCCGCCACCGCCGCGATGAGGCGGCCGCGACTGCCCCGGCGGCCGTGCCTGCGCCCGCCGCTGGACCCGTCTCGGCGCCCGCCGCCGTACCTGCGCCTGCCGCTGTTCCTGCCCCGGCCGCCGCAGCTGCCCCCGCCGCTGTACCCGCGCCCGCCGCCTCCGGCCCTGCCGGCGCCGCTCCGGCGGGCGGCGCGCCCGCGGGCCCCGGCCCGTTGCCGCGCCGGGTGCGCCAGGCGAGCCTCGCGCCGCAGCTGCGCGAGCGCGCCGCCCAGGACGCCTCTCCGGGTTCCGGGCAGGGCTCCGGTGGTGCCGAGAGCATCCGGGAGCGCTCGCCCGAGGAGGCGCGGGCGACCTTCGCCTCGTTCCAGCGCGGCTTCACCCGTGGACGCGGCGCCGGAGTCACCACCGGTACCAGGACCGGGACCGGCACCGGGACCGCGCCGGCGAACCCGCCCGGCCGGCCCGTCGCCGTACCCGCCTGGCTGCCCCCGGACCCGGCCCGACGGGCGATCAGCCCGGCGCCCGCCCCGGCCGCGCTGCCCGCCCCGCCCGCGACCGGCTCGGCGCCGCTGGCCAACCGCATGCCGTCCGCACTCCCGGCGCCGCGCGCGGCCCGGACACCGTCGTCAACACCCTCACCAACCGCAGTACCCGCACCACCTGCAGTGTCTGCACCACCCGCACCACCCGCTCCAGCGGAAGGAACAGATTCATGACCACTTCGACGCAGTCATCCGGGGACCTCAACTGGCTCCTGGACGACCTGGTGGGTCGCGTCGCGGCCCTGCGGCACGCGGTGATCCTGTCCAGCGACGGGCTGGCCACCGGCGCCTCCCGCGACCTCGACCGCGAGGACGCCGAGCACCTCGCCGCCGTGGCGGCCGGCTTCCACAGCCTGGCCAAGGGCGCCGGCGGCCACTTCAAGGTCGGCGGCGTCCGCCAGACCATGGTGGAGCTCGACGAGGCGTTCCTCTTCATCACCGCGGCCGGCGACGGCAGCTGCCTGGCGGTGCTGAGCGAGGCCGAGGCCGACATCGGCCAGATCGCCTACGAGATGGCCCTGCTGGTCAAGCGGGTCGGCGAGCACCTGGCCGCCGAGCCACGCACCGAAGTCGCCCCGCCGGGGAGATGAGCGGCCCGATGGCGGAGGAGGAGCCGACGCGCGAACAGGACGACCCGGGCGGGGACGAGCCCGACGTCGACCTGTTCCGGGCGCGCACCCCGGTCGACGACCGCTGGTTCGACGACGACGCCGGGCCGGTGGTGCGGCTCTACTCGATGACCCGGGGTCGCACCCGGCCGGTCGAGGACGGTCTGTTCGACCTGATCTCGCTGGTCACCGCCGCCGAGCCCGGGCCGTCCGCGGACGCCGTGCCCGCGCACGTGCTCGACCCGGAGCACCAGACCATCCTGGCCTGGTGCCGCCGGGAGCCGCTGTCCGTCGCCGAACTCGGCTCCTACACCGACCTTCCGGTCAGTGTGGTCCGCGTCCTGCTCGGTGACCTCTACGACGCCGAGCTGATCAGCGTCACCCGACCCGTTCCGCTCGCCGAGCTGCCGGACGAGCGCCTGCTGCGAGACGTGATCAATGGACTCCGTGCGCTCTGACCACCAGCCCCGCGAGGAACACGAGGGACACCGGGGACACCGGCAAGCCGGGGGACGGGGAAACGCCGGCGACCCGCTGTGGCGGGGCGGTCCGGGTGTCGCCGTGAAGATCCTGGTCGCCGGCGGCTTCGGCGCGGGCAAGACGACGCTGGTCGGCTCGGTGAGCGAGATCCGTCCGCTGCGCACCGAGGAGGAGCTGAGTGAGCTCGGCCGCCCGGTGGACGACACCTCGGGCGTGGAGGCCAAGCGCACCACCACCGTGGCGATGGACTTCGGCCGGATCGACCTGCGGCCCGGGCTCGCGCTCTACCTGTTCGGCACGCCGGGCCAGGACCGGTTCTGGTTCGTCTGGGACGAGCTGGCGCGCGGTTCGCTGGGCGCCGTGGTGCTCGCCGACACCCGGCGGCTGGCGGACTGCTTCCCGTCGGTGGACTTCTTCGAGCAGCGCGGCATCCCCTTCGTGGTGGCGGTGAACTGCTTCGACGGCACCGAGGCGTTCACGGCGGAGGAGGTCCGGGACGCGCTCGATCTGGACCCGGGCATCCCGGTGGTGCTGTGCGATGCGCGCCGGCGCGAGGACGGGAAGGAACTCCTGGTCACGCTGGTCGAACACGCCGCGGAACGACGCCGCGGCGCTCCCGCACGGGTCTGACGGAGGGGCGGGCGACGGTTCGAAGGGCGGTCGGTCGGACGGTCCGGCCGGGGCTCGGGAGTCCGCCGTCTCATTCGGGCGTCCGCATCCCGGACGTTCTGCGGCCGGGAGGTTGCCTTGACCGGCACGGCGTGGAAGGCTCTGTCCTCGAAGGCCGCCCGGACCTGCTGTCGGGATGTCTCGGGGCGCCCGAAGGGGCACCGCGCAGGACGCCGCGGTGCAGGCACCGGGGCGCACCACAGCAACGATGTACCGGATGCCGCAGGGGATGTCCGAGAAGGGCGTCCGACAGGGGCGTGCGGCAAGGGATGTCCGGCCATGGCGTTCGGCCAGGACGTTCGGGAACCAGGGGGAGGGGCAGCACCGTGACCGTCGACCAGCGACGCGCAGCAGCCGCACCCGCCCTCACTCCGGTCACCCCAGCGCTGACGATCCGCCGGTACATCGACCACGCGTTGATCTGCAGCGCCTGTTGTCGGTGACGGACCAGCCCGTCCCTGCTGTTCCGACGGATCTCCCGGCCGGCCCCGCGCGCCCCGCCCCCTCCGGTGGCGGTCGCCGGGTCACCGCCCCGTCCACCTCCTGACGATCCGTCAACTCGTCGACCCGGCCGTATCGGACATCGCCCCGTCCGGCGTACGGCCGTGGCCAAGGCCCGCCTCGCGGAGAGCACCAGTGAACCTCGTCTTCCCCACCTCCACCCCCGTCGCCGTCGCCGGCATCAGAGCCGTTGCCGGTCCCGTCCGCGCGCCGGGGGCGATGCACCGCGTGCGGAGCAACGGTCCGTTCACATGGTTGAATGGGCGCATGAGCAACGTCGTGGACAGCAGCCGAGGTCACTTCGACCTCGAGCCGTTCTGGCCGTCCCGGCAGCCGCACCTGTTCGACCAGACGTGTCCGGGTTCGCCCAGCGCGTCCCGGTACTCCGCCCGCTGACTTCTGATCAGCCCCCGGCAGTACGCCCGGTCGATGCGCAGACGACTCCACCCCGTCCGTCACACGCGCGAAATGAGCGGCACCATGTCTTCTTCCTCCACGGCCACCCTTCCCCTGCCCGCCGCGACCCCGCACCTGCGCGCGGTCCGCTCCGTTCCCTCCAGCGCCGACCGATGGCACGGCCAGCACCAGGCCGGTCCGCAGCACGCCATCAGCCCGCAGCACCCGTCCGTCCAGCAGCACCCGGCGGCCACCCCGTCGCACACCGCGGCAGTGGCCGCGGTCGCGCCGGGAGCCCCGGCCCCGCAGGCTCCGCAGGCCCTGCTCGCCGCACTGCCGGAGGGGGCCACCGTGGTCGCCGCTCTCCCTCAGGGCGCGCTGCCGCAGGCCCTGCTGGCCCAGTACGGCGCCCAGTTCGGTGCGCAGCTCGGCGGTGCGAACGGCCACCCGATGGTCGGGTACCTGGTCCTGGTGCCCGCCGAGACCGGGTCGGCTCCGGCCGGCTCGCCCTCCGTCGGCGCGACTTCGACGGTCTCCGCCGCTTCCGGCGGCGCCCGGGTGCCGTCGGCGGTCCCGTCCAACGGGTCTGCTGTCGTCCGCCCGGTCCGGCCCGCCGGCCGCGGCATCACCGTCGACGTGGAGCGCCGCAACGCTTACGTCGACGGGCGGTTGCTCGACCTCACCTACCTGGAGTTCGAGCTGCTGGCCCACCTGACCGAGCACCCGCAGCGCGTGCACACCCGCGACCACCTGGTCTCCGCCGTCTGGGGCTACGGCCACGTCGGCGACGGCCGCACGGTGGACGTGCACGTGGCGCGCCTGCGCCGCAAGCTCGGATCGGCCTACCGGGACAGCATCGTGACGGTCCGTCGGGTCGGCTACAAGTACACCCCGGTGGTGTGAACCCGGGCGCGGACACGCGCGCGAGCCGCCGCTGAACCCTGCCGGTGCGGGCCGGGCGTTCCCCCTGGACGTCCGGCCCGCACCGTCGTTCCGGCCCGGCCCGGTCCGGATTGCCGGCCCGGCCGGGAGTGCCGGCCGGCCCCGTCGTTCAGGCGCGCTGGTCCGGTGGCAGCAGCAGGACGGCCAGTGCGCCCGCGCAGGTCCGCGCGTGCCCGAGGAACCAGTCCAGCCGGTCGTCGGTGAGGTGCACCGGGGTCGAGCGGACGGCCAGCGCGAACCGGGCCTGCCCGCCGCTGTCCAGTACCGGCACCGCCACGGTCCGGACCCCGGTGGCCGACTCGCCGTCGTTGAGCGCGAAGCCCGCGGCGCGGACCTTCGCCAACTCCTCGGCCAGCAGCTCCGGTTCGGTGATCGTCCGGTCGGTGAACGGTTGCAGCGGGCCGATCGCCGCCGCCCCCGGGTCACCGGGGCGCGGCCAGGCCAGCAGGACCTTGCCCAGCGCCGTCGAGTGCAGCGGCCGGCGCAGGCCGAGCCCGGTGTCCGGGCGGACCGAGGCGCCGACCAGGATCACCGCGTGCGGACCGCTGCGGATCGCCAGGTCCGCGGTGGCGCCGGTGCGCCTGGCGAGCAGGTCGAGCTCGGGAGCGGCGAGGTGCAGCCCGCGCTGGTGAAAACTGAGTTGGCCGAGTTCGGCGACGGCCGGGCCGAGCCGGTACCGGGCGGTCTGCTCGTCCTGCTCCAGGAACGCGGCGCTCACCAGGGTGCGGGCCAGCCGGTGCGCGGTGGAGACCGACAGTCCCATCCGGCGGGCCAGGTCCGAGGCGCTCAGGTCGGGGCCGTTGTCGTGGAAGCAGTGCAGCAGCCCCAGGGCCCGCTGGACGGCCTGTGCGCCGGCCGGCGGGCTCTGGACGGCGGTGGCGGCCTCGGCCATGGCACCTCGCGTTCTGTCCGGCGCTCCGGCCGGTTCACCGAAGTCGGTCCCCAGAGTAGGGCAGCCGATGCTTCGGGATTATGTCGATGGCGTTGCAATGGAATGGCGTTCATGAACAAGCGATCCCATCATGTGGCAAAAGCTTGCTTCGTGCTCCCGCGCCGTGGAACGCTCGGCGCATCGCTCCGGACGGCCCCGCCCGGAGCACCCGCCGGGCCCGTGCGCGTCCGGCTCGCCGACGGCCCCCGACGATCCCCGTCGGCCGGCCGCATCGACGGTCCCGGTCCGCAGGAAGGAGGAGCGCCGTGACGACCCACCGGTGCCCCGCCCCCTGCGTCTGTTGTCGCTGACCTCTCCCGTGCCGCCGCGAAGCCACACCGCCCACCCGACGTCCCGCGTCCGAGCCGTGCCCCGCCGCGCCCGTGCACCCCCATCCGCAGAGGAACCCGCCCACCGTGCCCAGTCACGCCCGAACCGCCGTCCAGGCGTCAGCCGAAGCCCCGGACACCCTCTGGTTCACCCGCTGCCCCGTCCCCACCGCCACCGGCATCGCCGCCGACCAGGGGTGGCTCGCCCGGGAGTTCGCCGCCGACGGCATCGCCGTCCGCTCGCTCCAGGATGCCCCGCCCGAGGTCGCCGCCGACCACCACTACACCCACGCGCTGACCGGACTGTTCCGTGAGGGCGGCAACGTGCCCGCCCTCTGGGCCCGTTCGCGGGGCGAGCGGACCCGGCTGATCGGCCTCACCTGGATCGAGGAGCGCCAAGTCGTCCTGGTCCGCTCCGGCAGCGGGATCACCGCGCCCGGGCAGCTGCGCGGCCTGCGGCTCGCCGTTCCACGTCATGGGATCGGCATCGATTTCTGGCGGGCGATGGCACTGACCGGCCTGCACGGTGCACTGTCACTGGCCGGACTCACCCCGGACGACGCGGAGTTGGTGGACGTCCCGGCCCTGCCCGGTGGCGGGCAATGGGCGGGCGAGCTGGCCGCGCTGCGCGACGGCACCGTGGACGCCGTCTACGTCAAGGGGGCGCTGGCCGTCGAGGCGGCCCGCCGGATCGGCGCCGAGGTCGCCGTCGAGCTGGACGCCGCGCCGGACCGCCGCGCCCGGGTCAACAACGGCACGCCGCGCCCGGTCACCGTCCACCAGCGGCTGCTGGACGACCACCCGGAGCTGGTCGCCCGCTTCCTCGCCGTCCTGCTGGACGCCGCGGACTGGGCCGCCGGCCACCCCGCCGAGGTGGTCCGCATCCTGCAGGCCGAGACGGGCGCAGGTGCCGAGGGCGTCGCCGGGGCGTACGCGGCGGGTGGTCACCGCACCCTGCACCTCGACCTCTCCGAGGAGCGCCTGGGCCTGCTGGCCCAGCAGGAGCGGTTCCTGCACCGCCACGGCTTCCTCGCCGCCCCCGTCGACGTCCGCGCCTGGACCGACCCCGAGCCGCTGCGCGCCGCTCGCGAGCTGGTCGAACGCCGCCGCGTCGCCGGCCGTCCGCCCGGAGCGCCCGGCCCTCTGCCCCAAGCCGCCGGCCGCCCGTTCTCCGCGCCCCACCCCCTGCCGACCCCACCTGGAGCCAGCCAGTGAAGACCTCCCGCCTCGCCCTCGCCGGCACCGTGCTGCTCGCCACCACAGCCCTGGCCGCCTGCGGCTCGTCCGCCGACGGGTCCAGGGCCTCCGCCGACGGCGGGGGCAAGGCCGACGTCGTGCTGCGCCTGCCCGATCCGGGCAACAACGGCTTCCTCGCAGTGGGCAAGAAGGACGGCTCGCTGGACAGAGCCCTGGCCGCCGTCCACGCCAAGGTCGCCTGGACCGGCAGCGCCGGCCCGTTCGCCCCCGCCGCCCAGGCGCTCTCCGCCGACCAGCTCGACGTTGCCCAGGGCTCGATCACCTCGGCCGTCGCCGCGCTCGCCCAGAAGCCCGGCTTCAAGCTGTTCGCCCAGACCGCACCCGACGGGGTGGGCGAGGGCATCCTGGTGAAGAACGACTCGCCCATCAAGTCCGTCCGGGATCTGGCCGGCAGGAAGGTCGCCGTCTCGCAGGGCGGCACCAGCGAGTACCTGCTGCTGAAGGCACTGGAGAAGAACAGCGTCCCGGCCGACGCGGTGGAGCGCGTCTACCTGCGCGCCGACCAGACCTCGGGGGTCTTCAACTCGGGGCAGGTGGACGCCTGGGCGACGTGGAACACCTTCTCCACCCCGTCGATCGCCAACGCGGGTGCGCACTTCCTGGCCAACGGCAAGGAGGTCGGCTCCGACAACTACGCCGTCTGGGCGGTGCGCAACGGCTTCGCGGAGAAGCACCCGGAGGTGGTCAAGGCCTTCTACACCTACCTGCACGAGAACGGCCTCAAGGAGAAGGCCGACCCGGCCGCCTAGCTCAACGTGTTCACCGACGCCGGACCGACCGCCGTCACCGCGGCCGAGAAGGACGTCGCGATCGTCGTCGGCAGGCAGGGCGCCACCGCGGACGTGATCTCCGAGGCCGACACCGTCCGCTTCGGCACCGTCGCCCGGTTCTTCGCCGACCAGAAGGTCACCAGGCAGCTGGTCGACGTCAGGCCGTACCTGATCGACATCAGCACGTTCGCGGGCGGCGCCGAGTGAGCACCGCCACGGCCACGGCGGCCCCGGGTGCGGCCACCGCGGCCACCGGCCCCGCCACCGCGACCGCCGCCGACGACGGCACCGCGGCCGCCCTCGACGCCGGTCTCGTCGCCCCGCGGACCAGGCTGCCCGGGCCCCGCCCGCGCGCCCTCGCCGTCACCCTGCGCACCATCGGCCCGCTCGCCCTGCTCGGCGGCTGGGCGCTGGCTTCCGGCACGGGCGCCCTCACCCAGGACGTGCTCGCCTCGCCCGGCCAGGTCGCCCACGCGGTCGGCGAGCTCTGGGGCAACGGCCAGCTCACCGACGCGCTGACCGTCTCGCTCACCCGGGCCGGCCTGGGCCTGCTCCTCGGCGCCGCGGCCGGGCTGGTCCTCGGCGTGGTCACCGGGTTCTTCCGGCTCGGCGAGGAGCTGCTCGACTCGGCGGTCCAAGTCCTGCGCACGGTGCCGTTCCTGGCTCTGGTGCCACTGTTCATGGTCTGGTTCGGCATCACCGAGACGGCGAAGATCGCCCTGATCGGCGTCGCCACCAGCTTCCCGATGTACGTCTCCACCTCCGGCGGCGTCCGCAACACCGACCGCAAGCTGATCGAGGCCATGCGCAGCTTCGGCCTCGGCCGCTGGGCTATCGTGCGCACCGTGGTCCTGCCCGGCGCCCTGCCCTCGCTCCTCTCCGGTCTGCGGCTCTCCATGACGCTCAGCGTGATCGCCCTGATCGCCGCCGAGGAGATCAACTCCACCGAGGGAATCGGCTACTTGATGGCCCAGGCGCAGAACTACTCGCGCACCGACGTCCTCGCCGTCTGCATCCTGATCTACGGGCTGCTCGGCCTCACCGCCGACGGAGTCGTCCGCGTCCTGGAGCGCTTCCTGATGCCCTGGCGCAAGGCCACCCAAGGAGCGGGCCGATGACCACCCCGACCGCCACCACCCCGACCGCCACCACCGCGCCCGCCGAACCCGCCACCGCCGAACCTGCCACCCCCACAGGGCCCGCCGCCGAGACGCCGACGGCCGGCACCGCAGCGGTCCCCGCCGTCCACCTGCGCGGTCTGCGCCGGGTCTTCGGCACCCGGGCCGTCCTCGACGGTGTCGATCTCTCCATCGCCCGCGGCGAGTTCGTCGCCCTGCTCGGCGCCAGCGGCACCGGCAAGACCACCCTGCTGCGCATCCTCGGCGCCCTGGACAAGGCCGATGCCGGCACCGTTCTCGTCCCGCCGGCGCGCACCGTGGTCTTCCAGGAGCCCCGGCTGGTCCCCTCGAAGCGGGTCCTGGCCAACGTCACCGTCGGCCTGCCACGCGCCGCCGCAACCCGCGCGACCGGGCTGCGGGCGCTCGCCGAGGTCGGCCTGGAGGAGCACGCCGACGCCTGGCCCGCCACCCTCTCCGGCGGCGAGGCGCAGCGCGTCGCGCTCGCCCGGGCGCTCGTCCGCGAGCCCCGACTGCTGCTGCTGGACGAGCCGTTCGCCGCCCTGGACGCGCTCACCCGACTGCGCATGCAGGACTTGGTCGGCGAGCTCGTCCGCCGTCACCGTCCGGCCGTGCTGCTGGTCACCCACGACGTGGAGGAGGCCGTCCGGCTCGCCGACCGCGTCGCCGTCCTGCGCGACGGCCGCCTCGTCCGCGACGAACGCGTCACCGTCGGGCGGCCCCGCGACCCCGCCGACCCGGCCTTCGCCGAGCTGCGCCGCCGCCTGCTCGCCGACCTCGGCGTCCACTGACCCCGCTCCACCGGAGCCGGCCCCAGCCCCCACCACCCGCAACGGAGTTCACCATGGCCATCACCCTCGGCGTCCATGCCGCCAACCCCACGCTCTACTACCTCTCCCGGCTGGACCACCTCGACGAGGAGCTGGCCCCGCTCGGCGAGACCGGCGCGTTCCACCACTACACCGACGGCACCCGAACGGGCGAGCTGCTCGCCGACGGAACGATCGACTTCGGCGGTACCGGATCCACCCCGCCGGTCACCGCCCAGGCCGCCGGCCACGACCTGGTGTACGCGGTGGTCTCCGCGCCCCGTCCGGACCACGGCGCGCTGCTGGTGCGTGACGACGGCCCGGTGCGGTCCGTCGCCGACCTCAAGGGCGGGACCGTCGTGCTCGGCGTCGGCTCCTGGCAGACCCACCTGCTCGCCAAGGCCCTGTACGCCGAGGGCCTCTCCTACGCCGCCGACATCACCCCCGTCCGCCCGGCGGCCGGCCAGGACCAGGCGCAGCGGCTGCGCGACGGCGAGATCGCCGGCTGGATCGCGCAGGGCGCCGAGCTGGCCGCAGCCCGGCGGGGCGGAGGGTTCCGCGAGCTGATCCGGACGGGTGACGTCATCACCGACCGCTCGGTGTTCTTCACCCGCCGAGGCTTCGCCACCGACCGCCCCGAGGTGGTCGCCGCGATCGGCGCCGCGCTGCGCCGGGCGGACGCCTGGGTGGCCGCCAACCCGGCCGAGGCGGCCGCGATCGCCGCCGCCGACCTGGGCGGCACGGCCGAGGACTGGGAGGCCGCTCTGGCCGCGCTTCCGTGGCAACTGGAGCCCGCCACCGCCGGGTTCGTCGCCGAGCAGCAGGAGGCGGCGGACATCTTCCACGGGGTCGGCTTCATCGACCGCGCGGTGACCGTGGCCGACGCCCATCTGCCCGGCCTGGAGGCCCTGGTGGCCGCCGCGCTCGCCAGGGCGGTCTGACCCGATGGCCTCCGAAGTCCTCTGGTACATCATCCCGCGCGAGGGGCACTACCCGTGGGAGCCCGCCGGCCGCCGGCCGGTCGACCTCCGCTACCTCCAGCAACTCGCGGTCAGCGTCGAGAGGTTGGGCTACACCGGCGCGCTGCTGGCGACCGACCTCTACGACGTCTGGGATCTCGGCAACGCGCTCGCGGCCGCCACCACCCCCGCGTTCAAGCCGCTGCTGGCCGTGCACCCCGGACTGATCTCGCCCACCCTGCTGGCCAAGATGGCGCTCAGTTTCGACCACCTGCACGGCGGCCGGCTGCGCTTCAACGTGGTCAACGGATCGACCGCGCAGCTGCGCGAGTACGGCCTGGACGTCGAGCACGACGACCGGTACCGGCTCAGCGCCGAGTACTGGTCGATCGTCAAGCGCCTCACGGCGGGTGAAGTCTTCGACCACAAGGGCGAGTTCTACGACCTGAAGAACGCCGGTGCGAGCCTGCGCGAGCTGACCCCGGTGCAGCCGGGCGGCATCCCGCTCTGGTTCGGCGGCAGTTCGGCGGCCGGGATCGAGATGGCCGCCCGGCATGTGGACGTCTACCTCACCTGGGGCGAGCCGCCGCACCTGCTGAAGGAGAAGCTGGACCTCGTCCGCGAGCGTGCCGCCGCGTACGGGCGCAGCCTGCGGATCGGGCTGCGGCTGCACCTGATCGTCCGTGACACCGAGGACGAGGCCTGGGCCGCCGCGGACCGGCTGCTCGACGTCACCAGCGAGGCCACCTACGCCCGGCAGCTCGGCGGTGCCAAGGGCGAGGACGGGGTCGGCTGGCAGCGGCAGTTCCGCCAGCACGGCGGCAGAGTCCCAGCGCGTGCAAGGGAGTTGGAGAGCCACCCGAATCTCTGGCCCGGAATGAGCCTGTTCCGCCCGGGGCCGGGAACCGCGGTGGTCGGCTCCACCGCGCAGGTGGTCGAGCGCCTCCAGGAGTTCGAGTCGCTCGGCGTGGACACCTTCATCCTCTCCGGCAACCCGCTGCTGGAGGAGGCCCACCGGGTGGCCGAGACGGTGTTGCCCGCGCTGGGGATCAGTCGCCGGTAGCGCGCGGCAGCGTGCCGGGCAGGACGGGGAACGGCGCGGGGGAGGTCAGCGCCGGCTGACGGGCGAAGCGGGCCAGGGTGCGCAGGAGGATCGTCCGCACGGGGGACTCCCGGGGTCTCGAAGGACGTGTGCGGACGGTGCAACGCCCGGCGCCCCGGCGGGTCACGGCCCCGGCGTGCGCGGCCTGCCCGGCTGCCCGGCCGGAGTGCGGTCGCGGGGGGGGGGGGGGGGGGGGGGGGGGCGCCCCCCCCCCCCCCCCCCCCCCCACCCCCCCCCCCCCCCACCCCACCCCCCCCCCAAACACACCTCTCCCCCCCCCCCCCCCCCCCCCCCCCCCCCCCCCCCCCCCCCCCCGCCCCCCCCCCCCTCCCCCCCCCCCCCCCCCCCCCCCCCCCCCCCCCGCGACTCCGCCGGGTCCCCGCGCAATCCGCCGAGACCTGCCAGGAGTTCAGCGGCTCAGCGCGTCGATCTCTGCCAGCTCCTCAGTGGTCAGCGGGCCGCCGTTCAGCGCGTCGATGTTCTGGTCGAGCTGCTCGACGCTGCTGGCGCCGATGATCACCGACACCACACGCTCGTCCCGCAGCACCCACGAGAGCGCCAGCTGGGCGAGGGTCTGGCCGCGCCGTTCGGCCACCTTGTTCAGGGCCCGCAGCTGCTCCAGCTTGGCGCCGGTCAGCGCCTCCTCCTTGAGGAAGTGCCCGACCGACATCCGCGAACCCGCCGGCACCTCGCCGGAGAGGTAGCGGTCGGTCAGCAGGCCCTGGGCCAGCGGCGAGTAGGCGATCAGGCTGGTCCCGGTGTCGCCGACCGCGTCGAGGACGCCGTCCTCCACGGACCGGTTGAGGATCGAGTACGCGGACTGGTTCATCAGGACCGGCGTGCCCAGGTCGCGGAGGATCGCCACCGCCTCCCGGTGCTGCGCGGCCGGGTAGTTGGAGATGCCCGCGTACAGGGCCTTGCCCGAGCGCACCGCCGAGTCCAGCGCGCCCATGGTCTCCTCCAGCGGAGTGTCCGGGTCGTGGCGGTGCGAGTAGAAGACGTCCACGTAGTCCAGGCCCATCCGGCCCAGCGACTGGTCCAGACTGGCCAGCAGGTACTTGCGGCTGCCGCCGTCGCCGTACGGGCCCGGCCACATGTCCCAGCCCGCCTTGCTCGCGATGAACAGCTCGTCCCGGTACGGGCGGAAGTCCTGCGCGAACAGATAGCCGAAGTTGCGCTCGGCACTGCCGTACGGCGGGCCGTAGTTGTTCGCCAGGTCGAAGTGGGTGATGCCCCGGTCGAACGCGCGGCGCAGTACCGCCCGCTGCACGTCGAGGGGCTGGGTGTCACCGAAGTTGTGCCACAGACCCAGCGAGACGGCGGGCAGCTGGACGCCACTGCGGCCGGCCCGGCGGTAGGTCATCGAGGCATAGCGGTCATCCGCGGCGAGGTAGGTCATGGCGGACATCCTGCCAGTCCGGCGGCCGGGATCAAGCTCTTGCCCCGCTCCCGACCGGTGCCTATGCTCGCGGGGGATCGTGTGTGTGCGAGGCGAAGGGGGGAGCGGGGATGTCCGACCGTGCCGCGCCCCCGCGCTGTTGTCGCCCCGGCAGCCCCGGCAGCCCCGGTAACCTCCGCGGCCCGCGCCCCGCCGCGCGCTGACACCGCGCAGAGCCGACCTCCGCCCGAGAGCCGACCTCCGCGCGGTCCTGCCCCCGGTGCTGCCCCCGTGCGAGCGCAGCCGCCTGCCGGGCGCTCCGCCGGGCCGCCACCGAAGCCCCGGGCCCCGCCGTCTCCCGGCGGAGCCGATCTCCGAGCGCCTCTCAAGGCCACCGGGCGCCCCGAAGGCCCTCGCAGGCCTTGCGGGGCACGCCCGGTGGCCCCAGGCCGCCGAACGCCCACAAGGAGGCCGCCATGCGGTTCACCGTCTCGTCCCTCGTCTCCAACGGACCCGACCCCGTCACCGGCGTGCAGCGCACCCCGTACGAGAAGCTGCACAACGTCATCGACCAGGCCGTCACCGCCGAGCGGCTCGGCTTCGACGGCTACGGGGTGGGGGAGCGGCACGGTGAGCCGTTCCTCTCCCCGGCGCCGCCCGTGCTGCTCAGCGCCATCGCCGCCCGCACGTCCACCATCCGGCTCTTCACCACCGTCACGGTGCTCAGCATCCTGGACCCGGTCCGGGTCGCCGAGGACTACGCGGTGCTCGACCAACTCTCCGGAGGACGCCTCGAACTGATCATCGGCAAGGGCAACGACCCGCGCCACTTCGACCTGTTCGGCCTGCCGGAGGAGCGCCAGTGGGACGCGCTGGCCGAGAACTACGGCCTGCTGCACCGGCTCTGGCGTGAGGAGAAGGTCAGCTGGGAGGGGTCCACCCGGCCGCCGCTCACGGGGGTGACCACCTCGCCGCGCCCGTTCCAGGATCCGATCCCGGTCTGGCACGGCAGTGCCACCAGCGAGCAGTCCACCGATCTCGCCGCCCGCTACGGGGACCCGCTGTTCTCCGCCAACTCCTTTCACCCGCTGGCGAAGTACAAGGCGCTGGTCGACCACTACCGCGAGCGCTGGGAGCACCACGGCCACGACCCGAAGGACGCGAGGGTCGGCACCGGCTTCGGCGGCCTGTTCATCGCCCGGCGCTCGCAGGATGCCGTCGCGGGCTTCCGCCCTTACTGGGACGCGCTGTTCAACTCCGCGGCCGGCAAGCACAACAACTCGCCGTTCACGTCGCTGGAGGACGCGCTGGAACGCGGTTCGGCGCTGGTCGGCAGTCCGCAGCAGGTGATCGAGAAGATCCACCGCTACCACGAGGCCTTCGGCAACGAGGTGGTCGGCATCGGCGTGGACTCGCTCACCGAGGAGGTGCAGCACGAGCAGCTGGAACTGTTCGCGAGCGAGGTCGCCCCGGTGATCCGCCGTGAACTGCCGTGACTGCCGGTGGGCCTGACGCTCCGGCATCGTCGGCCGGGATGCGGCTCCGGCAGCCGCCGTCCGACCGTTCCCCCGGGTGACGCGCGCCTCCGTGACGCGGTGAATGCCGCGCTGCGTCCCGGGGGACGGTGATCACACGGGGCCGTGGACCGCCGGCGGCGGCCCACGGCCCATCGGCGTCTCACGAGCCCCCGGCTTCTGTACCTACTGGTATGGACACTGTACCTACAGGTATGTACAGTGATCCGCATGGCAGCAACCCAGGACCGCCTCATCGAGAGCACCCAGGAACTCCTCTGGGAGCGCGGCTACGTCGGCACCAGCCCCAAGGCCATCCAGCAGCACGCCGGCGTCGGCCAGGGCAGCATGTACCACCACTTCACCGGCAAGCCCGGCCTCGCCGCCGCCGCCCTGCGCCGCAGCGCCGAGCAGATGCGGGCGATCGCCGAGGCCGACCTGGCCGGCCCCGGCACCGCCTACGACCGGATCGCCGCCTACCTGCACCGCGAACGCGAGGTGCTGCGCGGCTGCCGGATGGGGCGGATGGCCCAGGACCCGGACGTCATCGCCGACCCACAGCTGCGCGCACCCGTCGAGGAGACCTTCGACTGGCTGCGCGGCCGTCTCGCCGAGGTGGTCGCCGAGGGGCAGGCCGCCGGTGAGCTCACCCCCGCCGCCGACCCGGCCGACACCGCCGCCGCCGTGGTCGCCGTCGTCCAGGGCGGATACGTCCTCGCCCGGGCCGCCGGCACCGCCGAGCCGTTCGAACAGGCCGTCCGCGGCGTCCTCGGCCTGCTCGCAGCCCACCGCATCGGCTGACCGGCCCATCGCCCCGGCCGAAGCACCTGCGTGAAGCACCGGCCCGGCGCACCCGCCTGAGCTGCCCGCCTGAGCTGCCTGCGCGAGACGCTCGCCTGAGCCACCCGCGTTGAAGCACCCGCCTGAGCTATCCGCCCTGAAGCACCCGCCTTGAAGCACCCGCCGCCCGCCGGGCCGGCCGACGCGTCCGGCCCGGAGTCACGACTCGGGGAGACCGCCCGTGCACGCCATGCAGTACGAGATCACCCTCCCGGCCGACTACGACATGGGGATCATCCGTCAGCGGGTCGCCGACAAGGGCCACCTGCTCGACGCCTTCCCCGGCCTCGGCCTCAAGGCGTACCTGATCCGCGAGCGCGGCCGGGCCGGGTCGCCCGTCAACGAGTACGCCCCGTTCTACCTCTGGCGCACCCCCGAGGGCATGAACAGCTTCCTCTGGGGCCCGGGCTTCCGCGGCCTGAGCCAGGACTTCGGCCGCCCTGCCGTCCGTCACTGGCTCGGCACCGGCCTGCGCCGCGGCCCCGCCCGGGACGCCCCGGTCACCGCCACCCGCCATGCCACCCGCCACATCGAACGCCTCCCGGAGGGCGCCGACCCGGCCGAGGCCGTGGAGGCCGCCCTCGCCGCCCTGCCCGACCACCCCGCCCTGCACACGGCCGCGGTCGCCGTCGACCCCAGCCGCTGGGAGCTGCTGCGCATCGCTCTCTGGGACGGCGCGGCCCCCGAGGCCGAACCCGGCACCCGCTACGAGGTGCTCCACCTGTCCAGCCCCGAACTCGACCGGCTGCCAGCCGGGCGCCACTGGTGAAAGGACCACCCCCTCCGATGGACTCCACCGCGCTCACCCCCACCCCCTTGGACCGCGCCGCCGGCTACGCCCTGCTGAACGAACTCGCCGGCCCGCAGACGCAGGCGACCACCCTCCAGGGCCTGGACGAACTGGCGCCCGGTTTCCCCGACTGGATCGTCACCAGCCTCTTCGGCGGCACCTACCAGCGGCCAGGCCTCGCCCTGCGTGACCGTCAGATCGCCAACCTGGCGGCCCTGACCGCGCTCGGCGGCGTCGAACCACAGCTCGCCGACCACGTCCGCATCAGCCTGCGGATCGGTGTCACCCGGGAGGAGATCACCGAGGTGCTGGTCCACCTCGCGCCCTACGTCGGCGTTCCCAAGGCGCTGGCCGGCCTGCGGGTCGCCGCCGCGACCTTCGCCGAGTCCGCATGACCGGCGCCGTCGCTCCGGGCGCCGCCGTCCGCGCCGACCGCACCGTCCTCGGCGACCCCACCGTCCGCACCGTCCTCGGCGACCTCGACCCCGCCGAGCTCGGCGTGTGCGACGCCCACGACCACCTCTTCCTTCGCAGCCCCCGCCTCCCCGGCGAGGAGTTGGACGACGCCGCCGCGGCCGAGGAGGTCCTGCGCGCCTTCGCGGCGGCCGGCGGCCGGGCGTTCGTCCAGTGGACCCCGCACGGCATGGGCCGCGGTGGCGACGCGCTCGCCGGGCTCTCCCGCGCCACCGGCGTCCACCTGGTCGCGGCCACCGGCCTGCACCAGGCCGTCCACTACGAACCGGCCGTGCTGGCCGCGCTGTACGAGGGGCTCGGTGAGCTGTTCACCGCCGAGCTGACCACCGGCCTGCGCGACGTGCCGGGCGGCGTCCGGGCCGGACTCGTCAAGGTGGCCGGCGACTACCACGGCCTCGGCGACCACACCCGCCGCGTGATGGCGGCCGCAGCCGAGGCCCACCACGCCACCGGGGCCCCGATCGCCGTGCACCACGAACTCGGCACCGCCGCGTCCGACGTCCTGGACCTGCTCTGCGACCGGTACGGCGTGCCCCCGCAGCGGGTGATCCTCGGCCACCTCAACCGGTTCCCCGACCTACGGCTGCACCGGCACCTCGCCGAGTCCGGCGCGTACCTCGCCCTGGACGGCCCCTCCCGTGCCCACCACGCCACCGACCACCACCTGTTCGACACCGTCGCCGCCCTGGTGGAGGCCGGCCACGCCCCGCAACTCCTCCTCGGCGGCGACACCACCACCCGCACCGCTCGCCTGGCCCCCGGCCCGGCGCACCTCCTCACCGCCCTCGCTCCGCGCCTCGCCCGTGAGTTCGGCCCCGAGCTGCCCGAGCTCCTCCTGACGGCCAACCCGGCCCGGGCGCTGGCCGTGGCCTGGCCCTCCTGAGCGGGCACCTCCGGCACCGACGTACCGGGTCCTGTCCCCGCGGCCGGTTCAGCGGCAGAGTGCGTCGAGGTCCTCCGAGAACGTGGCGAACTCGCTCTGCGCCTCCGCGATGATCTCGCGGGCGGGCCGGCGCGCGGTGGTGGCGTGGCGCTCGGCCAGGTCGGCCAGGACGGGGGAGGGACGGGACTCCCACTCCTCGTGGACGGCGGCCTCCAGCGGGCCGAGGCCGTCGGCCAGCACCCAGAGGAAGTCGGAGAGGCTCCCGGCCACCACCCCCCGCTCGCCCTCCGAGCCCAGGAAGACCACCGGCTGGTCGGCGAGCGGGCGGCCGGGCCGCACCAGCCAGAGTGCGGCCAGGCCCCCGGTGCCGTCCTGCCCGAACACCCGGTAGGCGGCTCCGTCGAGCTCGCGGTTGCCGGTCCAGGACCGGATCCAGTCGGTGGTCTCCTCGGCGGAGTCGAAGACGTCGTACGGCTCGAAGTCGACGCCCTCGCCCTCCTCGCCGTACTCGAACTCCACCCGGGCCACCTCGGCCAGGGCGGGCGGGAAGCTGCGGTCGTCGCCGGTCGTCGTCGCGGTCATGCCCGCACGCTAGCGCCTCCCCCCGACAGACCGATCCGCCGCCCGCCGCGGGTCGCCCGCCGCCCCGCCACTCAGGCCCCTCTGCTCACCGACCGACGTGCCGGCCACCGGCCCGTCGGCCGCCGCCCGGTGGCCGGATTCCCGTGCCGGGGTTTGAATCTGAGCAACCACGGCACCGTAGCCCCCGGCGGAGAGGCGGATCCGAGGATGTACCGATGGCTCGCCCCGGCCAGGATCGCCTTCGCGCTCCTCACCGTCGTCGCACTCGGCTTCGCGGGCCACCGCGCCGCGACCGGCATCACCGGACTGCCGAACTTCTTCAGCTACTTCGGCAACCTCAGCGCCATGGCCGCCGCGGCCGTCCTGCTGCTCGGCGGAGGGGCCGCACTGACCGGCCGGCGCCCGGTGCCCGGTACGGTGCGGGGCGCGGTACTGCTCTGCACGACCGTCACCGGGCTCGCGTACGGACTGCTCCAGGCGCCCTACCCCGTCGACATGATGGTCCCGTGGGTCCACCACGTCGTGCACCAGGTGGTGCCGGCCGCAGTGCTCGCCGACTGGCTGGTCGACCCGCCGGAGCGCCGGATCCGCCCGGTGGAGGCAGCCGGCTGGCTGGTGCCCCCGCTGCTCTACCTCGCCTACACGCTGCTCCGCGGCGTGGTGGTCGACTGGTACCCGTACGTGTTCCTCGACCCCGCCATCCCGGGCGGCTATTGCCGGGTCGCGGGGGCGTCCTTCCTGACGACCGGGGGCTTCGCCCTGGTCGGGGCCGTGCTGCTGTGGGCGGGCAACACCCTCGGCGACCGCCGGGACGCCCGTACCGGCACCGCGCCGACCGGCCGCCGCGCCCACGCCCGGCCGACCTGACCACGAGCCGGAGGCGCGCCCTGGACGCGGTCCGACGACCGCGGGCCGGCGGCGGCGAGCCACCGGCCGAAAGCCGGGTGGTCCGAGCAGACGGTCCGAGGACGGGCCGGCCTCAGCCCCCGAGGGCATGCAGGACCGGCAGGCCCAGGGTGCCCAGCCAGCCGGCCAGTGCGGAGAGAGGTCCGAGCAGGCCGGTGCCGGCGGCGACGAGGGCGCCGGCGGAGCTGAGCAGCCTGGTGACCCGGGTCAGTCGGCCGGCGACCGCCTCGCGGTCCGGCTCCGGCCGGGCGACCTCCGCATCGATCGAGTCCAGTTCGGCCCGGACCTCGGGCGCCACCGCCGGCGGCAGCTGCGCCTGCTCGACGGCCGTACGGAGTTCGCCGACCAGCCCGCGCACGTCCTGCCCGTCCGCCGTGAAGTGGCCGGACTGACCGCCGTGGACGGTCTGGTCGCCGGCGACGTTGTTGATCACGCCGCCCTGCTGGCTGCCGATGTTGAAGACCATGGCCGGGCCTCCCGTGATGGACTCGGTGCGGCGGCTCGATGCGACGGCTTGACGCCGTGATTTGATGCGTCGGCCTGACGCGACCGCCCGGGCCGGCGGCCACCGACGGGGGCGACGCAGTGGCCTCAGCGCGGCGGGGGCGGCACGTTCAGCCGGCGTGACTCCTCCTCCTCGAAGCGCCGGCGCCGCGAGGTGGTCACGACGTGCAGGACGATGCCGACGATCAGCAGGACGCCGCCGATCGCCGCCGCCGCGAAGCCGAGGGCGCCGACCGGTACTCCGCCGACCTTCGGCCCGAGCAGGTCGGGTACGGAGAAGTCGGGGTTGGCGGACTGGGCGGCGTTGTTGGTGCGGACGATGAAGCTGACCAGCGCCCAGCCGTAGACTCCGCCGCCGATCACGAGCAGCAGGAAACCGGCCATGACCAGGTGCCGTGCCCGGGTGCGGGTGGCGGCGATCTCGCGGAAGAAGCTGTCCCGCCGCGCCTGCATCACGTAGTTGTACTGGTTCCCGGCGACGTTGCTGAGGTTCCCGGCCTGCTGCTGCTCCACGTCGAACCGGTGCCCCGCCGCGGGCTGCGGCCGCTCCGGTTGCGCAGGGCGTGCCGGAGGCGGCGGCGCCTGGTGGGACGGTGGCTGGGGGGACGGCGGCGGTGCCTGCTGGGACGGCTGCGGCCACTGGGGCCGTGGTGGCTGTGACGGCGGTGGCGGCGCTGGTGCCTGCCGGCCCGGCGGCGGGACGCCCGCGACGGTGGCCGTCAGCCCCGCCGCGCCGACCCCGGGGACGGTCACGGCGGTGTCGCGCGGCTCCTCGTAGTGCACCTCGAACGGGCCGAAGTCCAGCACGTCCCCGGTGTGCAGCTCCTGCTGCCCGAGCACCGGGTGGCCGTTCAGCCGGGTGCCGTTGGTGGACGCGAGATCCTCGACGGTCGTGTGCCCGCCGGACCGCCACACCACGGCATGGCGCCGGCTGACGCCGGGATCGCCCACGTGGATCTGACACTCGGAGTCCCGGCCGACCGTCATCGGCTGATCGGCGAGGACGAAGACCTGCCCGTGGAGCTGGTCGGGGCTGTCGACGACGAGACGGGGTAAGGCTTGCTCTCGCGAAGGCGGGCTCATGGCACTACCTCCTGCCGGGTGAGACCGGCGAACCGGTGAACCGGTGAACCACTGACGGCGGCGGATCGGTCCGCCCGCCCGTCGGCTCGGGTGCCTTCCCTTCCAGTAAAGGCCACCCCCGCGCTCAGGAACAGCCCCGACCGGGGTCGCCCTCCGGGAAACCGCCGGCCGGCCGGCTCGGGCACCGGGCGCCGGGGCACCGCCGGGCTCCGCTCGCGGCCCTTCGCCGGCCGGCTGTGACGGGCCGAAGCGGTCGAGACCGGGGCCGCCGACCGCTTCGGCCCGCCACCGATGACCCGGCGGGCAGCGGGTCACATGTGGGTGCCGCCGTCGATCCGGATCTCGGTGCCGGTCACGAAGGCGCCGTCGTCCGAGGCCAGCATGGCGATCACGCCGGCCACCGTCTCCGGCCCGGCGAAGCCCTGGCCGAGGGCGGGGGAGAGTTTGGCGAGCAGGCTGAAGTCGGCGTCCTCCGGCAGGCCGGGGTTGTTGGTCATGCCGCTGTCGATGCTGCCGGGGGCGACGCAGACCGCGCGCAGTCCCTGCTTGGAGTACTCCGACGCGATCGCGTGCGTGAAGGACTGGATACCGCCCTTGGTCGCGGCGTACGCGGCCATGTAGGGGTGGGCGAAGGTCGCGGAGGTGGAGCTGAAGTTCACCACCACGCCCTTCCCGCCGGTGAGCAGGGCGGGGAGCGCCTCGCGGGTCATCAGGAACGTGCCGGTCAGGTTGACCGCGATCAGCTTGTTCCAGAACTCCAGCGTGGTCTCGTGGGTGTGCGAGGAGCGCAGGATCCCGGCGGCGTTGACCAGGACGTCCAGCCCGCCGAGGCTGGCCACCGCCTCGGCGACACCCGTCCGGACGGCGGCCTCGTCCGAGATGTCCAGCACTGTGATCGTCAGACGGTCGGCGGTGCCCGCGGCGGCCGCCCGGTCCAGGGTGGCCTTCAGGCCGTCCTCGTTGACGTCGACCGCGACGACCCGCCCGCCCTCGGCGAGGATCCGGTGCACGGTGGCCTGGCCGATGCCCGAGCCGCCGCCGGTGATCAGGACGTTCCGTCCGCTGAAGCGCTCCATGGTGGTACTCCGTTCGTTCGTGGTCTCGCGACCTCGCATGACACGGTACGCCGAAGTGGCACAACGTGCCAATAAGGCTCAACGTGCCACATCGACACTCCGTGTCCCGCGCTGCGCTGCGCTGCGCCGACGTGACCGGCTGCGCCACCGCGACCCGCCGCGCCAGGCCGATGCCGCGTCACCGCGACCCGCCACGCCATCACGGCACGCCGCGCCGAAGTGGCACGTTGCGCCACCGCGCCCGCCCGCCCGCGTACGCTGACCACCGTGACCGGACGCCCGACCCTGAACCAGCGCCGCCGTGACGCCACCCGGCTGGAGATCGCCCGCAACGCCGCCGAACTCTTCGCCGAGCGCGGCGCCGACGCGGTCACCGCCGAGGAGATCGCCCTCGCCTCCGGCATCTCGCTGCGCACCTTCTACCGCTACTTCTCGGTCAAGGAGGACGCCGTCGCCCCGTTGCTGGCGGCGGGCGGGCAGCGTTGGGTCCTGCTGTTCGCGGAGAGCTCGGCCGAGCTGCCGGTACGTGAGGCGCTGGAGCGCTCGGCGGTCGAGTCGCTGACCCCGTCCGACGACCCGGCCGTCGAGGCCATGCACTGGACCCGCGACCTGCTCCGGGACCCGAGCCTGGCCGACGTCTGGCAGCGGGTGCACGGCGACTCGGAGGAGCGGCTGCGCGAGGTGATCGCCTCCCGTTGCCCGCACGGGACGGACGCGCTGGAGATCCGGCTCGCGGCGGCGGCCGCGACCACCGCCATTCGGGTGGCGTTGGAGGAGTGGGCCTTCTCACAGGCCCCGACCGCCGGCCCGGGATCGCCCCAGGAACTGGGCGCCCGCTGCATGCGCGAACTGACCGCAGGTCTGCGCCTCTGGGCGCTCGTCAGCTGACCGGATGCCAGTTCACCGGGTGCCAGTTCACCGGGCGCCAGTTCACCACCGGCACCGGCCCGTGCCCGTACCACGGCCCCTGCGCCACCGGCCAGGTGCGCCACGGCCCACCTGCGCCACCGAAAGCCTCGCGCCACGCCCGGAGCGCCCGATGCGCGCCCGCCCGCATCACCCGCCGCCTCGCCGCGTCGCACCTCCGCACGCCCCCACGTCATACTTCCGGACCCCGTCCCACCCGCGGATCCCCGCTGGTCGGCGGGTTCGGAAGGCCTCCGTGGCCCGCTAGGCTTGTTGACCGAGCCTCGGCGACGGCCCCCGCTGCGGACGGGGAACCGGGGCGGCCGTCCCGAGTGTCCTGGCAACTGGCCGCCGATGGTCGGGGCAGGGGACGTACGAGGCGTGGGAGCAAGTAGGACATGGGTCTGACGAGCCACAAGGTGCTGGCGCTGACCGTCTTGATCGCGGTCGTGATGATGGCCGGCACGGTCTGGCTGTGGCCGAGACTGGCGAAGCAGACCTGGCAGGCGGTGTTCGGCCGGATCGGCGCGCTGCTCGCCACCCAGCTCACGGTGCTCGCCGCACTCGGCCTGGTGGCCAACAACTACTTCGCCTTCTACAGCAGCTGGGACGACCTGCTCGGCACCGGCGACTCCGGCCCGGTGGTCATCCAGAACAAGGCGGACGCCTCCGGCCGGCTCACGGTGGAGACCATCGGCCACGCCTCCGTCCAGGGCGGCGGTGCGCTCGGTCGCGAGCCCAAGCAGTCCGGCGAGATCCGCGAGGTGCGGATCGACGGGGCCACCACCCGGCTCTCCACCGAGGGGTACGTCTACCTGCCTCCGCAGTACTTCCAACCGGAGTACGCGCAGCGGCAGTTCCCGGTGGTGATCGTCAGCACCGGCTTCCCCGGCATCGCCAAGAATCTGGTGACCCGGCTGAACTACCCGGGCGCGGCGCTCAAGCTGCTCCAGGAGGGGAAGATGCAGCCGACCGTGATGGTGCTGGTGCGTCCCTCGCCCGCGCTGCCGCTGGACACCGAGTGCGAGGACATCCCGGGCGGCGCCCAGTCGGAGACGTACTTCACCAAGGACGTCCCGTCGGCGCTCCAGGCGAGCTACCGGGTCTCCGCCGACCCGCGGGCGTGGGGCTTCATGGGCAACTCGACCGGCGGCTACTGCGCGCTCAAGCTCGCCATGCGGCACCCGGAGGTCTTCCCGACCGCCGTCTCGCTCTCCGGCTACTACCAGGCCGCCGACGACCCGACCGTCCCCGACCTCTTCAAGGGCAGTCAGCAGCGTCGCAACGAGGCCGACCTGATGTGGCGCCTCAAGAACCTGCCGCAGCCCAGGGTGTCCGTGCTGCTGGCCGGGACCAGGGAGGGCGACGGCAACTACCGGCGCGAGACCGAGGCGTTCGTGGCCGCGGTGCAGAGCCCGATGAAGGTCTCGTACAGCATGCTGCACACCGGCGGCCACAACTTCGAGACGTGGAGCAAGCTGCTGCCGTCCTCGCTGGAGTGGCTCTCGCAGCACCTCCAGGTGCCGGGCCAGCCGGTCTGACGGGCCGCCGGTCCGGCCGGTCCGGCAGGTCCACCGGCTCAGAGCACCTGCTCAGAGCATCGGATCAACCCACCTGCTCAGCGCACCTGCTCAGGCCACCGGCTCCAGCGTGCCCGTGTGCAGCTCGCCGACCCGGCCGCCCTCGCCCTCGTATGTCCAGAACGCACGCACCGTCAGCTTGCCGAGGTCCATCACGTGGCTGACGGTGATGCCGCTCTGCTCGGTCCAGCTGACGAAGTACAGCTCCGGGCCCACCTCGGCGACGTGCAGCGCCACGTCCTCCCACTGGCCGGCCGACTCGCCGAGGCCTTCCCAGCGCAGCCGCTTGCCGTCGGCCGAGTAGGCGTTGCGGAAGGCCGCGCCGTTGTCGACCTGGAAGAGGTAGGTGCGGCCGGCGAAGGCGGGCAGGGGCGCGGTCATGGCGGGACGGGTCCTCGTCTCTCGTCTGGGCGGTACGGCACTGCGGGTGGAGCTCCAACCTATCCGACGGGTGACCTCGGCGGCGGCCTTGCGGCCACTCCCGCCACGGCACAGGCCGCCACGCCGCCCGCCCGCCGGGTGTGACACCGGCACATGGGCGGCCCGGCGGCCCGGCCGTACCGTGCAGCTCCGGCCCACCGGGACGTGGGCCTGCCCCAGCCCGCCCTACGGCCCACCGGCCCGACCAGGGAGCCGCCGATGCCCGCCACCTCGCGCCTCACCACCGGACGCCCGTCCGACAGACGACCGCCCACCACCCCGCGCCCCGCCGCCCGCCGTCTGTCCGCCGCCCTCACCCTCGCCGCCCTCCTCCTCGGCGCGCCCCCACCCGCATCGGCGGCCACCGCCGCCCCCGCCACCGCGTCCCTCACCCTGGAGGCCGGCTTCCCCGCCCCCGGCAACGGCTGGGCCAAGGTCGAGCGCTATCTGGACACCACCACCGGCTTCCGCGCCGAGCAGTACCCGCCCGGCGGGCGCGGTGACCAGGACGGCGCCCGCCGCACCTACTTCGGCGGCGTCCGCCAGCCCTACTCCGGGCGTTTCCTGCTCTACTCCGCCGCCGGCTGGGACACCGGCAGCCGCGCCACCCCCGTCCTGCTCGTCCACGGCGCCAACGACAACGCGGACCGCGCCTGGGCCGACCCGAGCGAGAGCGGCACCTGCGGCGCGTCCGCCTGCCCCTCCACCGGGCTCGCCCAGTACCTCGCCGGCACCGGCCATCGCGTCTTCGCGATCGGGTTCGCCCACAAGCAGGGCGACAACCTGCTCCAGGCACAGGCCGTCGGCGACGCGATCGCCCTGATCCGCGCCCGGCTCGGGGTGCCCCAGGTGGACGTGGTCGCGTGGAGCAAGGGCGAGGTCGCGGCCCGCGCGTACGTGTCCTCGGTGCGTCCGCCCTGGGGCCGGGCGTACGCGGGTGACGTCCGCCGTCTGGTCACCCTCGGCGGGCCGAACGGCGGCCTGGACTACGTGTACGCGCACGGCTGGGCGTTCTCGCTGGCCACCTGGCCGGCCTGTGGCGGCACCGCCAACGTGCCGTCTCCGCACCTGTACATGACCTGCTATGGCACCTCCACCGCCCAGCCCTGCCTCGGGGTGCTGCCCACCGGCGGGTACGACTGCTACCCGGGCCAGCGCCAGCTGCTCGCCCGCTGGGACGCCACCTACGGGGTGGACGGCTCCGCCCAGGACTGGTGGACGACGTACTACGGCGGCCAGGGCTACTACACCTCCGGCCAGGGCATCCAGGCGGCCATCGACGCCGGCTCGCTGATCGGGCCGCTCCAGCAGGCGGGCGTCCCGGCGGCGGTCCGCACCTACCTGCTGGCCGGCGGCTCGGCCGACATCCCGGGCGTGCTCAACGAGAACCGCGGGCCCAGCGACGGCATCGTCCTCACCCGCAGCGCCCTGGACACCACCGGGGTCGGCACGGTCGGCGGCACCCGGCTGCTCACCGGGCTCAACCACCTGGAGCTGGCCTGGTCCCCGGACGCGATGAGCCAGGTGGACGGCTGGCTCGGCTGACCGGTCGGCCGGCCCGCACCGGCCGAGCCCCCGTACCGTCGTTGATCGACTTCACTGTGAGCCGCGCGAGAACACCCCTCGTCGAGTTGTCGGCCCCCGGGGGACCTGCCTAGCCTGCACAGGACGTCCGCTTCGCGGATCTCCGCCGTCGGGACGCCGAGTCCTGTCCACCCGCCGGCCGGCAACCGAGCGCCACAGCGGACGGGAGCGGGGGACCCAGGTCAGTGCCCGGCCCGTGCGCTCCCCGCGCCCGGGCCGAGGCTAGGGGTGAAGCCGCTTCACGGGCGGCCGGGCAACCTCAGCCCGAACCCGACAGCTCACCTCGCAGGCGTCGCAGAGGACACTGTCATGCAGAAGCCTGCCCGGCGCAGCGCGCCGCGCCATGCCCGCCCCACCCACCGCGGCCGCAACGCCGCCTTCGCCGTCACCGGCACGCTCGCCGTCAGCGGTGCCGGACTGCTCGGTGCCCCGGCGGTGAGCGGGGCCCAGGCGGCCGCCGCGCCGACCGTCACCCAGGACAAGCTCGGCCCGGCCACCATGGTCGCGGGCAGGTCCGCCGCCCCCTCGCCGCCGCCCGCCCCCACGGCGACCCTCTCGCTGAGCGTCACCAGCACCGCCCCCGCCCCCGCCCCCGCCCCCGGCGCGCCCGTCGCGGGCAAGAAGCTCACCTGGTCAGACGACTTCAACAGCCTCGCCCTGGGCTCCCGCTGGACCGCCGACAGGAGCAGCTCCTACCAATACGGCGATCACAATCCGAACGACAACAAGCTCGACTGGCTGAACAGGGCCAACGTCATCGTCTCCGGCGGCGTCGCCACCTTCACCGCCAGGCCGGGCACGCACACGCTGGAGAACGGCAAGCAGGCCTGGGACACCGGGCTGCTCACCACCGAGTACTCCAGCGAGGGCTTCACGGTGAAGACCGGCGACTACATCGAGACCCGGGTCAAGCTCCCGGCCGGCACCGGCGCCTGGCCGGCGCTCTGGACGTGGAACGGCACCAGCGGCACCCACGGGGAGATCGACTCCTTCGAGTACCACCCCGACAACCCGAACCTGCTGGAGCTGACCAACCACATCAACCCGGCCAATCTGTACTACACGGACGCCAAGGCGATCACGAAGGGCGGCTGGGTCACCATCGGCACCCACTGCGGGGCCGGCTCGGTCGACTGGTACGTCAACGGCACCAAGGTCTTCTCGGACGGCAAGGGCGTCGGCGCCAACTGGTCGGCGTACCCGATCCTCAACCTGTCCCTGAGCGCGGGGCAGTACCACCCCGCGCCGCAGGGCACGGCTCCGATCACCTTCGCCGCGGACTACGTCCGGGTGTACCGCTAGGACCTACGGCATGGCGGTCTGTACGACCCGGATCTCGAACGGCCGCTTGTTGTTCGCCTCGTTCCGGTCGTCGTCACTGCGCACCGCCACCCAGCCCCCGGTCAACGTGCTGGGGGCCGGGACGGTGGTGGCGATCCGGACCGGGATCAGTGCCGTCGCGGTCCGGAACCTCGCCAGCCCGGCCGGGAAGGTGCAGCGCACCCGGTGGCCGTTCTGGAACGCGTAGCAGTTCTCCGGGAGGAACGGGCCCTCGGGCGTCACGCCCCCGGGCAGGGTGATCACCACGGTGAACGGTGAGGCGGTCCGGTCCGGGCCGGTGTTGAGGACGCGGGCGCGCACCGTGGTGGTGCCGCCGGGTGCGGCGGCGTCCGGGTTGATGCGGAGCACCTTCAGGTCGGAGTCGGAGGTCGCAGGCCCGCCGGGTGCCGCGACCTCCGCCGCCGGGCCGCCGCCGGGCGCCGGACCGGCGCCCGGACACGCCCACGCGGGCCCGGCGGCCAGCGCCGCCAGCGCGCACCCCACTGTCAGTGACCTGCCGAAGAAACCCCGTACGGACCCACTGTGCGACATCGCCGCTCACCCTGCCCTCTGCGTTCCGGCGCCCCGCACCGTCGCGGGGCGCGTCCGCACCCAGCGTGACCGACCGGTCCGCCGCGGCCGGGGCAACCCGCCCTCGGGCCGCTCGAACGGGCGAACGCTTCAACGGGAAGACGGCCGGGCCGACCTCCCGTGCGCGAAAGCCCCGGTGATGCCGCGTCAGGGGGCCAGGACCTGCCCCAGCCGGGCTGCGATGTGGTGCATCACCGGCACCAGGGAGGCTGCGCCGGCCTGCTCCTCCAGTGCCCGGATCCGGGCCTCCGGGCCGGAGACCGAGAGCGCCGTCGGGGTCGGCGCGCCAGGCACCGCGAGGGCGATGCAGCGCACCCCGATCTCCTGCTCCTGGTCGTCCACCACGTAGCCGCGCTCGCGCGCCTCGGCCAGTTGGTCCAGCAGCTCCTGCGGGTCGGTCACCGTGAACTCGGTGTGGGCGGGCAGCGGGTTGGGGCCCAGGACGGCGCGTGCCTCGGCCTCGGGCAGCTGGGCCAGCAGGGCCTTGCCGACCCCGGTGCAGTGCGGCTGCACGCGGCGGCCGACCTCGGTGAACATCCGCATCGAGCGCCGCGACTGCACCTGCCCGACGTAGACCACCTCGCCACCCTCCAGCACGGCCAGGTTGGCCGTCTCGCCGGTGGCCTCCATCAGTTCGGCCAGGTAGGGGCGGGCCCAGCTGCCGAGCAGCCGGCCGGCCGTCTCGCCGAGCCGGATCAGCCGCGGGCCGAGGGTGTAGCGACGCGCGGTGTCCTGGCGCACATAGCCCTGCTGGACGAGGGTACGAACCAGTCGGTGGATGGTGGGCATCGGAAGCCCGGAGGTGGTGGAGAGCTCGCTGAGCGTCGCCACGCCGCCGGAGTCGGCCAGCGCCTCCAGCAGCTGGAAGGCGCGCTCGACGGACTGCACACCGCCGCTCGCGCGGTCCGTGCCCGTCGTCGATGCTGTGTCGGGGGTCGCAACCACCGGCGTTCCCTTCGATGTCGGGGGAGGAGTAGAGTCCCTGCGATCACCTCAACAAACCGTTGAAATTCTGTATCGCGGAAACTAGTCTCCACCTTACAGAATCGAACCCGCCGGTAGTCGGGTTCAGATCGGTTCAGATCAAGGAAGTTCCCACCGGAGCTCCCTTCGCCATGCTCAACCGTCTTAGGAGTGTCCTGCTCATGGCTACAGATCAGGGACCCGCCGGCGCCTCCCCCGCCGCTCCGGTCGTCACTGTCGCCGGTCCGCGCGTCCATCGGGCGGAGGAGGTGCTCACTCCGGAGGCGGTCGCCTTCGTCGTCGGGCTTCACCGCGCCTTCGAGGACCGCCGGCAGGAGCTCCTGGCCCGCCGCAAGACCCGCCGCGCAGAGATCGCCCGCACCGGCACCCTGGACTTCCTCCCCGAGACGGCCGCCGTGCGCGAAGGCGACTGGACGGTGGCCGAGGCCCCGCGCGCGCTCCAGGACCGCCGGGTCGAGATCACCGGCCCCACCGACCGCAAGATGGTCATCAACGCCTTGAACTCCGGCGCCCGCGTCTGGCTCGCCGACTTCGAGGACGCCACCGCCCCGACCTGGGACAACGTGGTCAGCGGCCAGCTCAACCTGATCGACGCCTTCGAGGGCCGGATCGACTTCACGTCCTCGGCCGGCAAGGCCTACACCCTCAAGCCCGCCGCCGAACTCGCCACCGTCGTGGTCCGCCCGCGCGGCTGGCACCTGGACGAGAACCACCTGCTGGTCGACGGCGTGCCGGTGGCCGGCGCCTTCTTCGACTTCGGGCTCTACTTCTTCCACAACGCGGCTCGGCTGATCGCCCGCGGCCCCGAGGACCCGAACTCCGGCCCGTACTTCTACCTGCCGAAGACCGAGAGTCACCTCGAGGCCCGGCTCTGGAACGACGTCTTCACCCACGCCCAGGCCGCCCTGGGCATCCCGCACGGCACCATCCGGGCCACCGTGCTGATCGAGACCATCACGGCCGCGTTCGAGATGGAGGAGATCCTCCACGAGCTGCGCGAGCACGCCGCCGGGCTCAACGCCGGCCGCTGGGACTACCTGTTCTCGATCGTCAAGAACTTCCGCGACGCCGGCGCGCACTACATCCTGCCCGACCGCAACACCGTCACCATGGCGTCCCCGTTCATGGCCGCCTACACCCGGCTGCTGGTGCAGACCTGCCACCGCCGAGGCGCCCACGCGATCGGCGGCATGGCCGCGTTCATCCCCAGCCGCAAGGACCCTGCGGTCAACGCCGCGGCCCTGGAGAAGGTCAAGGCCGACAAGGACCGCGAGGCCGGCAACGGCTTCGACGGTTCCTGGGTCGCCCACCCGGACCTCGTGCCCGTCGCCCGCGCCTCCTTCGACGCCGTCCTCGGCGACCGCCCGAACCAGAAGGACAACCCCGGCCCGGCCGAGCCCGTCACCGCCGCCCAGCTGCTCGACATCGCCGGCGCCGGCGGGACCTGCAGCCACGCGGGCCTGCACAACGCCGTCCAGGTCGGCGTCCGCTACATCGAGGCCTGGCTGCGCGGCCTCGGGGCCGTCGGCATCTTCAACATGATGGAGGACGCCGCCACCGCCGAGATCTCCCGCTCGCAGATCTGGCAGTGGATCAACAACGGCGTCGTGCTCTCCGACACCGGCGAGAAGGCCACCGCCGACCTCGTGCGCCGCCTGGTGGCCGAGGAGCTCGCCGGGCTCCGGGCCGAGCTGGGCGAGGACGCCTACGCCGGTGGGCGCTGGCGCGAGGCCGCCAAGCTCTTCGAACAGGTCGCCCTGGCCGAGGAGTTCGCGGACTTCCTGACCCTCCCCGCGCTTCCCCTGCTGGGCTGAGCCCCAATCTATCCAGTGCGGAGGAGGCTGCCGCCTGCCAGGCTGTAGCACTCCTCCCGCCCCATTGCTCCGTTCCGTACGGCGACGAATCCACCTGTCCTCTCGTCGCCGTACGGAACGGCCCCTTCGCCCGAGGAACCCCCATGCCCCGCATCTTCTTCAACGGCCAGGCCATGGTCGGCGGCCCGTTCCACGCGTCCGTCGCCGACGCCCTGATCGGCCCGGTCCGCACCGCGCCCGGCTACCGCTTCTTCTCCATCGGAGACGTCTGCCCCGGCCTGCACCCGGACCCCGCCGCCGGCACCGCGATCGAGGGCGAGCTGTACGACATCACCCTCGAACACCTCCGCGACGTCATCCTCCCCGGTGAGCCGCGCGAGCTGGAGCTCGGCGTCATCGAGCTGGCCGACGGCTCCGCCTGCCTCTCCATGCTGCTGGCCCGCGGCGAGGCCGACCGCGGCGTCCACCGCGAGATCACCCACCACGGCGGCTGGCGCGCCTACCTCGCCACCCTGGGCCGCACGGCCTGAGCGCGGAGCACCCTGGGCCGCACGGCCTGAACCGCCGAGCACCCCTGGTCAGGACTCCCGCCCGAGCAGGGCGTCGCCGAGACGGCTGCGGCGGTAGAGGACACTGCGGCCGTGCCGGGTGCGGTCGAGGAGGCCGGCGGCGGCGAGCGCGCCGAGATGGCGGCTGACCGCGCCCGGGGTGACGCCCAGACGGTGGGCGAGTTCGGTGGTGCTGGCGGGGGTCTCCAACAGGACGAGCAGCCTGGCCCGCGGCGAACCGATCAGCCCGGCCAGCGGCCCGCCCGGCCCGGCCCGGTCCCCACGGAGACCCGCGTCCAGGCCTCGGCCATGGTGGCCTTGCCGCGCGCGGGGTACGCGATCAGCGGCGGCCCCACCTGGCTGATGTCGGTCTGCGCACCGAGCCCGGACAGCGTCGGGATCAGCACCAGCCCCCGCCCGGCGACGTCCACCGAGGCGCCCACGGCCTGCACGGCCGGATGGGGATCGGTGAGCCGCAGCACCCCGGCACGCCAGGAGAGCCGGACGTCGAGATCGGCGAAGAGCCCCTCCGCGCCGCGCTCCGAGAGCATGCGGCCCCGGTAGGCGATGTCCGCCTCCAGCACCGACCGCGCCCTCGGCCACCAGGCCGGGGCGAGGCAGCGCGTCCAGTACGCCTCCAGCACCTCGGCCACCCGTGCGGTGAGCGCCGCCGGGTCGTCGATGAGCCCGGCCAGTACGGGCGGCAGCGGGCTCCCGTCGCCCCCGTACGCGGCGAGCACGTCGGAGCGCACGACCTCCGGCGGTGTGGCCGCCAGCCGCGCGAGTTCAGCGTGGAAGTCCGGGCGGGGGGCCGCCGGACGGGGGGTGAGGAAGTCCGGCACGAAGCCGACCGGCGCGATCAGCGACTCCAGCAGCGCGGTGTCCAGCGTCTCGTACCGGGAGCGCCAGCCGGCGATCCACGGCTGCTGCTCCGGATAGCGGGCGGCGGACCGGCGGGCACGAAGGCTCAGCACCGCCTCCTGGAGCGGCGAGTAGGCGAACCAGGTGGCGGCGAGGTCGTCAACGCCGAAGCGGAACTCGAACATTGACCGTAACGGTAAAAGAATTCCGCCCGCCCGGGAAGCCCGCTGTGCTTCTGCCATGACCTCCACCGCGGTGCGCCCCGCTGTTTCCGGCCGCCTTCTGCCGGACGATCCGCTCCTGCGCCGGCTCGTCCTGATGACCCTGGTGAACACCGTCGGCAACGGACTCTTCATCACGGTGAGCGTCCTGTTCTTCACCCGTTCCATCGGGCTGACGCCCGGCCGGGTCGCGCTCGGGCTCACCGCGGCCGGCATCTGCGGCGTGCTGGCCGGCGTGCCGATGGGGCGGCTGGCCGACCGGGTCGGCAGCAAGCGGCTGCTGATGGTGGTCGGGCCGCTGGAGGCCGCGGCGGTGCTCGGCTACGCGTTCGTGCACTCCTTCGCCGCCTTCGTGGCACTGGCCTGTGCGGCAACGGTGCTGGAGCGCGGCGCGGTGGCGGTGCGCAGCGCCCTGATCGCCCGGGCGCTGCCCGCCGAGAGCCAGGTCAGCGCCCGGGCGCTGCTGCGCTCGGTGATGAACGCGGGGCTCGTCGTGGGGTCCGGTGGAGCGGCGCTCGCCCTGCAGGCCGATGCGTACGCCGGCTACGTGGCCGTGCTGGCGCTGGACGCCGTGAGCTTCCTGGGTGCTGCGGCGCTGCTGGTCGGCCTGCCCGTCCCGGACGGGGCGGCCCGCCCGGCGGGTGCCGAGCGCGGGCCGGCGAAGCGGCGCACGGCGCTGCGGGACGGCCGGTACCTGCTGGTCACCGGGCTGCACGCGGTGCTGGAGCTGCAGCTCGCGGTGCTCAGCGTGGGCCTGCCGCTCTGGATCGTGCTCGCCACGGACGCGCCGGCGGCGGTGGTCTCGGCGGTGAACGTGGTCAACTGCCTGCTGGTGGTGGTGTTCCAGGTCCGGGCGAGCCGCGGGGTCACCGAGGTCGTCTCGGCCGGGCGGGCCTGTGCGCGGGGTGCGCTGCTGCTGGCGGGGGCCTGTCTGGTGTACGCGGCGGCGCAGTCCGGTCCGGCGGCCCTGGCGGCCGGGGTGGTCCTGGCGGGGGCGCTGGTGCACAGCCTCGGTGAGCTGCTGACCTCGGCCGGCGGTTGGACGCTCAGTCTGGACCTGGCCGATCCGGAGGCGCACGGCGAGTACCAGGGGGTGTTCATGAGCGGTCAGGCGGCCGCGCACGTGATCGGCCCGCTGGTGATCACCGTGACGGTCGTCGACCACGGCGGGGCCGGCTGGGCGGTGCTGGCGGGGCTGTTCGCGCTGGCCGGTCTGGCCATGCCGGCGGCCGCCCGCGCGGCCGCCCGTCACGCCGCCCCCGACGCCGCCCGCGGGGCGGAGCGCGCCGGGTAGGCCGGTCGGCCCGCGCCCCACGGGGGTGGGAGCGGGCCGGCCGGTGTGCGCGGGCACGCCACAGCCCCGGACCCTCGCCGTGGGTCCGGGGCTGTGGTCCGTGGGCCGTCCTGAGCGACGGCGCACGGAGTCCGGGTGACGCACCGTCCCTGGGCGGCCCGGAGTTCAGGGGTACTGCGAACGGGGGCTAGACGGGGCGGGCGGCCAGCTCCTTGGCGGCGCGGGCGCAGGCCTGGGCGATCCGGTCCTCGTTCACCGTGGTCAGCAAGCCCTTCTCGACCACGGCGTTGCCGTTGACGAAGAGGGTGGCCAGCGGCGGCAGCGCGCCGAGGGTGAGGGCGGCGATCGGGTCGGCGATCGAGGAGTGCATGATCCCGTCGATCTTCCAGAGCGCGAGGTCCGCGAGCTTGCCGACCTCGATCGAGCCGATCTCGTTCTGCCGGCCGAGCACCCGGGCGCCGCCCATGGTGCCCAGGCGCAGGGCCTGCCGGCCGGTGAGCGCGGTCGGGTAGCCGTGCAGGCGGTTGATCAGCAGGGCGTTGCGCAGCTCGGTGCCGAGCTCGCCGGACTCGTTGGAGGCGGTGCCGTCCACGCCGAGGCCGACCGGGACGCCGGCCTTGAGCATGTCCGGGACGCGGGCGATGCCGGCGGCGAGGCGGGCGTTGGAGGAGGGGCAGTGGGCGACACCGGTGCCGGTCTCGGCGAACTTGGCGATGTCGGAGTCGTTCATGTGGACGCAGTGCGCCATCCAGACGTCCTCGCCGAGCCAGCCCACCGACTCGAAGTAGTCGGTCGGGCCCATGCCGAACAGTTCCTTGCAGAACGCCTCTTCCTCGGCGGTTTCGGAGCCGTGGGTGTGCAGCCGGACGCCCTTGCGGCGGGCCAGCAGGGCGGCCTCGCGCATCAGTTCGGTGGAGACCGAGAAGGGCGAGCAGGGCGCGATGGCGATCTGCAGCATCGAGTCGAAGGAGGCGTCGTGGTAGGTGTCGACGGCCGCCTCGGAGGCGATCAGGATCTCCTCGGTGTTCTCGACCGCGTGGTCCGGCGGCAGGCCGCCGTCCTTCTTGCTGCGGTCCATGGAGCCGCGCAGCGCGGTGAAGCGCATGCCGAGCTCCTGGACGGCCTCGATCTCGGCGCCGAGGATGTCGCCGCCGTCCTTCGGGAACACGTAGTGGTGGTCGGAGGCGGTGGTGCAGCCGGACTTGAGCAGCGCGGCGGCCGAGCCCTGGGCGGCGGCGTGGACGAGCTTGTCGTCGATGCGGGCCCAGGTCGGGTAAAGCGCGACCAGCCAGTCGAAGAGGATGTTGTCCTGGGCGAGGCCGCGGGTGATCCACTGGTAGAAGTGGTGGTGGGTGTTGACCAGGCCGGGGGTGACGAGGTGGCCCTCGCCGTTGATCCGGCGTACCACGTTGTCCAGCCACTGCGGGGCGGGGCCGTCGCCGACCGACTCGATCTTGTTGCCGAGGATGACCACGTGGCCGCGGGCGTACTCGGTGTCGTTGGCGTCGACCGTCGCGATCGCGACGTTCTCGATCACGATCCGCTGGTCGGCGGGCGGAGGCTGGACTGCCATGGGGAACTCCTATGGGGGAGGCCGGGCGGGCATGGGGCGCATGCCCGCCCGGTGGGTCAGGACGGTGTCGCCGTCGGCACCGTCGTGCCGGATGTCCCGTCGGCCGGCGACCGGCGGGCGACTCCGACGTGGTGGAAGAGCAGGTTGAGCAGGACGGCCATCACGCAGCCGGCCGAGATCCCGGAGTGCATCAGGGTGCGGACGGCTTCGGGGAACGCGTCGTAGAAGGCCGGGACGGCGATCGGGATGATGCCGACGCCGAGCGAGACCGACACCAGGATGGTGTTGGAGCTGGACTCCATTCCCGCCTCCGCGAGGGTGCGGATGCCGCTTGCCGCGACCGTGCCGAAGAGCACGATCCCGGCGCCGCCGAGGACCGGCTGCGGTACGAGGGAGACGACCGACCCGAGCACCGGGAAGAGCCCGAGCAGGATCAGGATGCCTCCGCCGGCCGCGACCACGAAACGGCTGCGGATCTTCGTCAGCGCCACCAGTCCGATGTTCTGGGCGAAGGCGCTGGCGGCGAACCCGTTGAAGACCGGGCTGAGCGCGGTGGCCAGTCCGTCGGCCCGCAGGCCGGCGGCGAGCACGGTCTCGTCGGCCTCGCGGTCGACGATCTTGCCGAGCGCCAGCATGTCGGCGGTGGACTCGGTCATCGAGACCACCATGACGATGCAGAGCGAGACGATCGCGGCCGCGTCGAAGGCGGGGGCGCCGAAGTGGAACGGGGAGGGGAGCGCGAAGATCTTCGCGTCCTGGACCGCGCCGAAGTCGGCCAGGCCCAGCGGGAAGGCGAGCAGGGTGCCGATCGCCAGTCCGAGGAGCAGGGAGAGCTGCTGCCAGAAGCCGCGCAGCAGCCGGTTGCAGAGCACCACCGCGACGAGGGTGATCGCGGCGAGGCCGATGGCCCGCATGGAGCCGTATCCGGGGGCGCCCGGCGAGCCGCCGCGCGCCCAGTTCACCGCCACCGGGAGCAGGGACACCCCGATGAGGGTGATCACGGTGCCCTGGACGACCGGTGGGAAGAACCTGATCAGCTTGCAGAAGTACGGTGCCGCGAGGAAGCACAGGATCCCCGCGACTATCACCGCTCCGAAGATCACCGGGAGGGCGTCCTTCGGCCCGTGCTCCTCGGCGATGGCGATCATGGGCGCGACGCCCGCGAACGAGACGCCGTTCACGAACGGCAGCCGCGCTCCGATCTTCCAGATGCCGAGGGTCTGGAGCAGGGTGGCCAGCCCGGCGGTGAACAGGCTGGCCGATATGAGCAGGGCGAGCTCGGTGGGGGAGAGCCCCACGCCGGCGCCGACGATGAGCGGGGGAGCGACGACTCCCGCGTACATCGCGGCGACGTGCTGCAGGCCGGTGGAGACGAGCTTCACCGGTGGCAGCAACTCGTCCACGGGGTGGGCTTCCGGTCCGGACGGCTTGCCGGGGAGGCTGCTTGACGCACCGTCCGGACCAGAAGGTCTTGCAGGGGTGGAACCGCCGTCGGTGTTGCCGGTGTTGCTGGGTGCCATGTCGAGCCCCTCTTGTGCCCGTGGCTCGCGACGCGCCCGTGGCGCTGGAGACTGGCTGGTACTGCCTCGGCCGAGGGCGGGACGGCGGTGCAAGGGTCCCTCGGCCGGCCTCTCCAGCACCCGGGGCCGGCCGCCGTGAGGCGGGCACGATCTCCGGTGGGTGGGGGATGGAGAAACATGTGGTGCGGGTACAGCGGGTGGTGCCGGTACTGCGGGTGTTTCCGTCCGTCCGGCATCGGCCGGCCGCGGGGGGCCGGAGGGTGCAACCGTGCCGGGCGGGGGCATGGGGGTGGAGGGGTCAGGCGACCGGGATGACGGGTACCACGCCCTCGCGGTGCACGGTGCCCTCGATCAGGCCGTACATCCGGTCGGCGGCGTAGTACACCTCGTTGTCGTTCTTGAGGCCGAACGGCTCCAGGTCGACGAGGAAGTGGTGCTTGTTGGGGAGCTCCAGGCGGACCTCGTCCACCTCGGCGCGGTTGTTCAGGACCCGGGTCCCCATCGCGTGCAGGGTCTGCTGCAGCGAGTACGAGTAGGTCTCGGCGAAGGCCTCCAGCAGGTGCCGCCGCACGTGGGTGTAGGAGCGGTTCCAGTTGGGCTGGGCCTCGCCGTCACGGCCGCTGAAGCCGTACTTCCACCGCGCCGTCACCTGGGTGGCGAGGATGCGGTCGTACGCCTCCTGGAGGGTGGTGTACTTGTCCTTGATGTAGCCCCAGAACTCCGAGTTGGTGGAGTTCATCACGATGAGGTCCTTGAGGCCCGAGATGACCTGGACGGTCTCGCCGTCGTAGACGATCTCGGTGGTGCGGGTCTCCTGCCCGTTGCGGACGAAGGAGTGGCCGACCTCCTCGGAGCCGATGAAGCGGGCCGAGTTGTCCGGCGTCTTGATCCGGTCCCAGACGTACTCCTCGATCCGGATCCGGGCGCTGTGCACCACACCGCGCTCGGTGTCGTCCACGAAGTGCCGCGCCAGGATGATGCCGAACTGCTCCGCCGACTCGATCCCGTACTCCTTGGCGAAGGCGTACACGGTGTTCTTCGTCGTGTCGGTGGGCAGGCAGTTGGCGTTCGACCCGGTGAGATGGACGTCCTCGAACTCGCCCTGGAGGGAGACCGAGACGTTCAGGTCCTTGATCTCGTGACGGGTCGAGTCACGGTAGATCCGGACGATGCGGTTCTCCGCCTTGCCGTACTGGTTCTGACCGAGCACGTGGGCCATGACGTGGCTCCCAATCAATCAAGCGGTCTAGCTTCCGCGGTAGACCGAGTATCCGAACGGGTTGAGCAGCAGCGGCACGTGGTAGTGGTGCTGCGCGGGCGCGACCGTGAAGACGATCGAGACCTCGGGGAAGAACGGCGTCCCGTCCGACCGGCCGGCGTAGTACGCGGCGGTGTCGAAGAGCAGCCGGACGACCGAGCCCGCCTCCACGGCCGGCAGGTCCTCGGCCCGGCCGTCGGAGTCCGTGGCGGAGGTGCCGAGCACCTTCCAGCCACCCTCGGTGTGCAGTGCGAGCTCGACCGGGACACCCTCGGCCGGGCGGCCGAGGCTGGTGTCGAGCACGTGGGTGGAGATGCCAGTCATGGGTGAAGTGACCTTACTGATGGCAGATGTGACTTTGCGTCGGAAAAGACTGACGTTACGTCAGAAGTGACGTCAGGCCCCGTCGAGCAGGCGGTTGATGCGAATGTCGTTGATCTTGCGCAGCTCGCCCCGGACGATCTCCGCCTCGGTGGCGGCGTCGTTGGGGAACCGCTCGCGCAGGGCGGCGAGCATGGTGTCCGCGGTGCGCCCGGTCGCGCAGATCAGGAACACGTGGCCGAACTTGGCCTCGTAGGCCGCGTTGGCGTCGTGCAGTTCGTCGAGGAGTGCGGTGTCCACTCCCCTGATGCCGGCCTGCTCGCGCTCGGAGGTGGCGTCGCCCGGCTTGGGCTTGCCGATCCGGGCGTGGCCGGCCATCGCGTCGTGCAGGTCCGCGGCCGTGAGCGCGGCCATGGCCGACGCGTTGGCGTCGAGCAGGGCCTCGCGATCGGACCACGGGCGGGCCGCCGCGACGGCGTCGGCCCAACGGGGGCTGGAGCAGACCTCCAGCAGGATCGTCCTCAGCTCGGCGGCGTCGGCCGCCGCCAGGGCGTCAAGGGCGTGGGGGTGGTTGGTCACGAGTGGACCTCCTGAAGAGTGGTGCCACCCGCACAAGCTAGATCCACCCACCCGGGCCGTCAACACTTTGTTGAACGGTTGGTGGTTACGTTTTGAACCGGCCCCGGTTACCGGGCCGTTTCGTGTGCGATGAGACAAGTGTGCCCCGCCGGGGGCTGGTGAAGACTGGCCGGGCCGGCAGGGCTCACCCGAGTGCACCCGCCAGGGCGTGCCCGGCCGTGCTCAGCCGGGCTTCGAGCCGTCCTGGCGGTTGAGGTAGTTGTACACGGTGAAGCGGCTCACGCCCAGCGCCGTGGCGACCGTCTCCACTCCATGGCGGACGGTGAAGGCGCCTCGCTCCTCCAGCAGGGCGACCACGCGCTGCTTCTCCCAGCGGTCCAGCTCGGACAGCGGGCGGCCGTCGAACTGGCGGGTCATCTCGGCCAGCAGCCGGTCCAGCGCACTGCTCAGGTGCGGCAGTCGGACGGCCAGCGCCGGGGCGCCCTCCCACTCGAGGACGACGTCCTCGGCCTTGGCCTCGTCCAGCGGGACGGGCGTCGCGCCGACGGCGGCCAGCAGCGGCTTTATCGCCGCGGAGAGCGGGTGTTCCAGGTGATCGGTCATGGCGTACCGCCCTCCTCGCCGAGGACGCTGAGCTGGACGGAGATCCGGGTCGCACCCGCGTCCAGGGTCTCCCGGAGCAGCCTGGTCACGGCGGCCAGGACCTCCTCGGCCCCGCCTTCCGCGCCGGTGCCGAACGGGCCGACCGAGACGGCCAGGCCGGCCTCGTCGACCACCTTCCGGGCCGCCACGGCGTGCTCCGGGAACGTGTCCAGTTCGAACGGTTCTGTCGTGAACTCCACCATCAATCGCACCTGCTCACTCTAGCGAGCGGGTGCGGGCGAGGTCAGGGGCTGGTCGATCGAACAGCGGCCGGGCCTGGGGCGGAGTGGTTTCGGTCGGCTTCAACAAATTGTTGCGACAGTCTTGACACCCGCTCAGCGGTGCGGACATGCTTCCATCAAGCAGAATCCCTCTTCCGTATCGTGGAAGTTGCGGATGACGGAAGAGAGTGAGAGGTGATTGACGTGACGGCCGCCGCCCAGCACAGCTTCACGGTCAACCTGTCGATCCTGTTCAGCGAGCTGCCGCTCCTGGAGCGCCCGGCCGCTGCCGCCGCCGCCGGCTTCACCGCCGCCGAGCTGTGGTGGCCGTTCGGTGAGGAGCACGCCCCGTCGCAGGCCGAGCAGGACGCGCTCCGCAAGGCCTTCACCGACGCCGGCGTGCAGCTCACCGGCCTCAACTTCCTGGACGACCTGACCAAGGGCGCCCGCGGTACCGTCTCCGTACCGTCCGAGCAGGAGCGCTTCCGGGCCAACGTCCCGGTCACCGCCGAGCTCGCCGCCTCGCTCGGCACCAAGGCGCTCAACGCCCTCTACGGCAACCGGTTCGAGGGGGTGGACCCGGCCGAGCAGGACGCCCTCGCGCTGGAGCACCTCGTTCTCGCGGCCAGGGCCGCCCACGAGGCCGGCGCGATCCTGCTGGTCGAGGCGCTCAACAAGCCGGAGTCCCCGGACTACCCGCTGGTCTCCGCCGCCGCCGCCGTCGAGGTCGTCGACAAGGTGAACGCCGCGACCGGCCTCGGCAACGCGAAGTTCCTCTGCGACCTGTACCACCTGGCCAAGAACGGCGAGGACCTGGCGGCTGTCATCGACGCCTACGCCGACCGCTTCGGCCACGTGCAGATCGCCGACAACCCGGGCCGCAACGAGCCCGGCACCGGCGAGCTGGACTTCGAGGACCTCTTCTCCCGTCTCACCGCCGCCGGCTACACCGGCCGGATCGGCCTGGAGTACCGCCCCTCCACCGGCGTCAGCGCCGACAGCTTCGAGTGGCTCCCGCGCGAGCTGCGTCCGTCCAGGTGACGCGCGCCGCCCGGTAGGCCCTTCGGCACCCCCACCCCACCACGTACAAAGGAACGACGCGATGAGCCGCAAGATCGCCTTCATCGGCCTCGGCATCATGGGCAGCCCGATGGCCGCCAACCTCGTCAAGGCCGGTCACCACGTCACCGGCTTCAACCTCACCCAGCCGCAGATCGACGCCCTGGTCGCGGCCGGCGGCCACGGTGCGACCAGCATCGCGGACGCGGTGAAGGACGCCGAGGTCGTGATCACCATGGTCCCGGCCGACCCGCACGTCGAGCAGGCCATCCTGGGCGAGGGCGGTGTGCTGGAGAACGTGAAGCCGGGCACCCTCGTGATCGACATGTCGAGCATCACCCCGCAGACCTCGATCAAGGTCGAGGCCGCCGCCAAGGAGAAGGGCGTCCGCACCCTGGACGCCCCGGTCTCCGGTGGCGAGGCCGGTGCCATCGAGGCCGTGCTGTCGATCATGGTCGGTGGCGCCGCCGAGGACTTCGCCGAGGCGAAGCCGCTGTTCGACGTGCTGGGCACCACGGTCGTCCACGTCGGCCCGGCCGGTGCCGGCCAGACCGTCAAGGCCGCCAACCAGCTGATCGTCGCCGTCAACATCCAGGTCCTGGCCGAGGCCGTGGTCTTCCTGGAGAACGCCGGCGTCGACCTCGCCGCGGCGCTGGACGTGCTCGGCGGCGGCCTGGCCGGCTCGACCGTGCTCAACCGCAAGAAGGCGAACATGCTGGGCCGCGAGTTCGCCCCCGGCTTCCGCATCGACCTGCACCACAAGGACATGGGCATCGTCACCGACGCCGCCCGTGCCGTCGGTGCCGCCCTGCCGGTCGGCGCGGTCGTCGCCCAGCTGGTCGCCTCGGCCCGGGCAAACGGCGACGGCTCCCTGGACCACTCGGCGCTGCTGCGCGGCGTCGAGCGGCTGTCGGGCCGCGAGGTCAAGTAGCCCGTCCTCCCCCCCCGGCCTCAGGCCGGGGGACCCGAGCCCGCCGCCGCCCCTTCGGGCCGCGCGGCGCGGACACCCCGGTGGCCGGGGTGGTGAGACCCCGGCCACCACGCCGGGGCGGTGACACCCGCCCCGGCTCCGGAGACTCCTCCTGGTGGCGTGTACCTAACCGGTCGTGCCCGCGCCACCAGGAGGCCAGGCCCGATCGGCAGGTGGGCTGGGGCTCATCCGCCTCCTGCCGATCGTCCAGACCGGTGACGCACACTCCCTGTCGGGGGCACTTCGGTCGTGCCTGTTGTGCGTCGCCCGGCCCCCTCCCTCGCCGAGGGGAGCCTCTCGTACGTCGGAAGCGGGACGAGGGGAACGGCGGGGAGGGGGCCGCACCCACCCACCCGGGGCACAGCGGTCCACGGGGGTCCCTCGGCGGACCCCGGGGCACATGCTTGACGAACCATCGCCAGACCCGTCCGGAAGTGAGGCCCACGCCATGCCCGCCACCCCCACCCAGGGCCATGTGGTCGTAGCTCCCGACAAGTTCAAGGGCACCCTGGAGGGTGCCGAGGTCGCCGCCCGGATCGCCGCCGGCATCCGACGGGCCGCGCCCGGCACCGACATCCGTGAACTGCCCGTCGCCGACGGCGGTGAGGGCACCCTGGCCGCCGCGCTGGCGGCCGGATTCACCCGGATCCCGGCCAAGGTGGCCGGCCCCACCGGCCTGCCGGTGGACGCCGCGCTCGCCGTCAGGGGCGACACCGCCGTGGTCGAGCTGGCGCAGTCCTCCGGGCTGGCCCGGCTCCCCGGCGGCCGGACCGCCCCGCTCGCGGCCGGCTCCTACGGGGTCGGCCAGCTGATCGGCAGGGCGGTCTCGCTGGGCGCCAGGCGGATCGTGCTCGGTCTCGGCGGCAGCGCCTGCACCGACGGCGGCGCGGGCATGGTCCAGGCGCTCGGCGTCTCGCTGCTGGACGCCGACGGCACCGAGCTGCCGCCGGGCGGGGCCGCGCTGCGCAGGCTGGCCCGGCTCGACGTCGGCCCGCTGGCGGACTCGCTGACCGGGGTCGAGGTCGTGGTGGCCTGCGATGTGGACAACCCGCTGCTGGGCCCACGCGGCGCGACCGCCGTGTACGGCCCGCAGAAGGGCGCCGACGGCGACGACCTGGTGATCCTCGAGGAAGGTCTGGCCCGCTTCGCCGACGTGGTCGGCGAGGCCGTCGGACGGGACTTCCGTGACGCCCCCGGCGCCGGGGCCGCGGGCGGGGTGGGCTTCGCCGCCCTCGCCCTGCTCGGCGCCACCATGCGACCCGGCATCGAGCTCATGCTCGAACTGCTGGGTTTCGACGAGGCCGTGCGTGGGGCACGCCTCGTCGTGACCGGTGAGGGCTGCCTGGACGCACAGACGCTCCATGGCAAGGCACCCGCCGGAGTTGCCGCGGCGGCCGCCCGGGCGGGGGTTCGGGTGGCCGCTGTGGCAGGGCGGCTGGAACTGTCGGAGAGCGAGTGGCGGGCGGCCGGGTTCGCCGCCGCCTATGCCCTCACCGACCTGGCCGAACAGCCCGGGGACAGCATGACCAAGGCTGCGGAACTGGCCGAGGTCGCGGGGGAGCGGCTCGCGGCCGCCCTCCTGGGCGGATGAACCACCCGCCCGCCTCTCGTGCGTTCCTCCATTGACGTTTTGTTGAAGGCGGCCCTAGGCTCCCGGCAATCCTTCGACGAAGCCCCCTTCCTTCTTCAGACCACCCCCCTCAGGTTTTCGGAGGTCCCCCATGCCCTTCAGCGACACCGTGGTGATCCGCTCCCGCCGGGTGGTCCTGCCGGACGGCGAGCGTCCCGCGGACGTGCTGATCCGGGACGGGCGGATCGAGCAGATCGCCGCGCACGGGTCCCTCCTGGCCGGCGACCAGCATCTGACCGACCTCGGCGACACCGCCCTGCTCCCCGGCCTGGTCGACACCCACGTGCACGTCAACGAGCCCGGCCGGACCGAGTGGGAGGGCTTCGCCACCGCCACCCGGGCCGCCGCGGCCGGCGGCGTCACCACCGTCATCGACATGCCGCTCAACTCCATCCCGCCCACCACCACGGTGGAGGGCCTGGCGGCCAAGCGGAAGATCGCCGACGGCCAGGCCTGGATCGACCTCGGCTTCTGGGGCGGCGCCGTCCCCGGCAACGTCCCCGACCTCGAACCGCTGCACCGCGCCGGTGTGTTCGGCTTCAAGAGCTTCCTCGCGCCGTCCGGCGTCGACGAGTTCCCGCACGTCGAGCAGGTCGACCTGGAGGCCGCGCTGGCCGAGCAGGCCCGGATCGGCGCGCTGGCGATCATCCACGCCGAGGACCCGGCGGTCCTCGCCGCCGCCCCGCAGCAGCCCGGCGTCCACTACCGGGACTTCCTCGCCTCGCGCCCCGACGACGCGGAGACCACCGCCGTCGCCCGGCTGCTGGACACGGCCCGCCGCACCGGCGCCCGCGTCCACATCCTGCACGTCTCCTCCGCCGCCGTGCTGCCGCTGCTGCGCCAGGCCCGCGAGGACGGCGTGCAGGTGACCGCCGAGACCTGTCCGCACTACCTCACCCTCGCGGCCGAGGAGATCCCGGACGGCGACACCGCCTTCAAGTGCTGCCCGCCGATCCGGGACGAGTCCAACCGCGACGCGCTCTGGGCGGCCCTGGCCGACGGCGAGTTCATCGCGATCGTCTCCGACCATTCGCCGTCCACCCCGGACCTCAAGCTGCTGCCCGAGTTCGGCGGCAGCGGGGACTTCGCCGCGGCCTGGGGCGGCATCGCCTCCCTGCAGCTCGGCCTGCCGGCGATCTGGACCGAGGCCCGCCGCCGCGGCCACACGCTCGTCGACGTCGTCCGCTGGATGGCCGGCGGGCCGGCGAGCCTGGTCGGGCTCACCGGCACCAAGGGCGCCATCGCCGTCGGCCACGACGCCGACCTGGTCGCCTTCGACCCGGACGCCGACTTCGCGGTGCACGCCGCCGAACTCCACCACCGCAACCCCGTCACCCCGTACGCGGGCCGGACGCTGACCGGCGCCGTGCGCACCACCTGGCTCCGCGGCCGGGTCGTCGACGTCACGGCCGAGCCGTTCGGCCGCCAGATCACCCGCCCGGTCATCCGCCACGAGGAGTCTCAGTGAGCACTGCCAACACCCCGAGCGCTCCGTTCACCGAGCTGGTCAACCTGGCCTCCCGGCTGCTCGGTGCCGGCGTCGTCGCCACCAACGAGGACACCTTCGCCGACGCGGAGAACCTGCTGGTCGCCAAGCCCGCCGAGTTCCGCGCGCACACCTTCGGCCACAAGGGCCAGATCATGGACGGCTGGGAGTCCAAGCGCCGCCGCGGCGTCAGCGCCGACCAGCCGCACCCCACCGACGACGACCACGACTGGACGATCGTGCGGCTCGGCGTCGGCGGCGTCATCCGCGGGCTGGTCGTCGACACCGCCCACTTCACCGGCAACTACCCGGAGAGCGCCTCGGTCGAGGCCGCGGCCGTCCCCGGGCACCCGTCGCCGGAGGAGCTGGCCGGCGCCGAGTGGGTCGAGCTCCTGCCGCGCACCCCGCTCCAGGGCGACACCGCGCACGAGTTCGCCGTCGACAACGCCACCCGCTTCACCCACGTACGCCTCAACATCTTCCCGGACGGCGGTGTCGCCCGGCTCCGCGTGCACGGCGAAGTCCTGCCCGACCCGCGCGAACTGGACGGCCTCACCTTCGACCTGGCCGCCCAGGAGTACGGCGGCGTGGCCGAGGCGGCGTCCGACCGCTACTTCTCCTCCCCGCACAACCTGAACGCTCCCGGTCGCGCCTCCGTCATGGGCGAGGGCTGGGAGACCCGGCGTCGGCGCGACAAGGCCAACGACTGGGTACAGATCGCCCTGGCCGGGGGCGGCGAGGTCCTGGCAGCCGAGGTGGACACCACCCACTTCGTCGCCAACGCCCCCGGCTGGGCCGACCTGGCCGGCTACGACGCCTCGGCCGGCGGAAACCCGTCCGAGGCCGCGGCACCTTCGAACGACGCTGACGGCTGGTTCGAGATCCTGCCCCGCACCCGCCTCCAGCCCGACACCCGGCACCGCTTCCGGCTCGACGTGGGCCGCCCGGTGACGCACGTCCGGATCAACGTCCACCCGGACGGCGGCCTCGCCCGGCTGCGCCTCACCGGCCGGCTCACCGAGGCCGGCCGCGCCGCCCTCGCGCTGCGCTGGTTCAACGCCGTCCCGGCCGCCGAGGCCTCCGCGGCGCTCACCGACGCCGGCCTGAGCGCCGACGAGGCCGCCGAACTGGCCGCCGCCCGCCCGCTGGCGGACCGGAGCGCGGCCGCCGCCGCCGTCGCCGCGCTCCGGCCGGCCGACGGCCCGGACGGCGAGCACTCCTCCCGCCGTCGCTCCGCCGTCTGGCGCCTGCTCGGCATCTGAGCAGTCCGGGGCCGAAGCGGCGCCCCCGATCCGAGCATTCGCCATCTGAGGTCCAGTCATTTCACTCTCCACGCAACGCCTTTATCGACACCTGAAGGACCCTCCATGTCCAAGATCCTGACCACGGAGTCCGGCGCGCCCATCGCCGACAACCAGAACTCGGCGTCGGCCGGCGAGTACGGCCCGCTGCTCATCCAGGACCAGCAGCTCCTGGAGAAGCTCGCCCGGTTCAACCGCGAGCGCATCCCGGAGCGCGTCGTGCACGCCCGCGGCTCCGGCGCGTACGGCTACTTCGAGGTGACCGACGAGGTCTCGCAGTACACCAAGGCCGCGTTCCTCTCCGAGGTGGGCAAGCGCACCGAGCTGTTCCTGCGCTTCTCCACGGTGGCCGGCAACCTGGGCTCCAGCGACGCCGTCCGCGACCCGCGCGGCTTCGCACTGAAGTTCTACACCGAGGAGGGCAACTACGACCTCGTCGGCAACAACACCCCGGTCTTCTTCATCAAGGACCCGCTGAAGTTCCCCGACTTCATCCACTCGCAGAAGCGCGACCCGTACACCGGCGTCCAGGAAGCCGACAACGTCTGGGACTTCTGGGCCCACTCGCCGGCCTCCACCCACCAGATCACCTGGCTCTTCGGCGACCGCGGCATCCCGGCCTCGTACCGCCACATGAACGGCTACGGCTCGCACACCTACCAGTGGGTCAACGAGCAGGGCGACGCCTTCTGGGTGAAGTACCACTTCAAGACCAACCAGGGCATCCGCTCGCTGGACGGCGACCAGTCCGCCGAGGTGCTCGGCGCCGACGCCGACTCGCACCAGCGCGACCTGCACCAGGCCATCGAGCGCGGCGTCTTCCCGTCCTGGACCCTCTACGTCCAGCTGATGCCGGTCGCCGAGGCCGCGGAGTACCGCTTCAACCCGTTCGACCTCACCAAGGTGTGGCCGCACGCCGACTACCCGCTGGTCAAGGTCGGCCGCCTGGTGCTGAACCGCAACCCCGAGAACGTCTTCGCCGACGTCGAGCAGTCCGCGTTCTCGCCGAACAACTTCGTGCCCGGCATCGGCCCGTCCCCGGACAAGATGCTCCAGGGCCGCCTGTTCGCCTACGCCGACGCCCAGCGCTACCGCCTCGGCGTCAACCACACCCTGCTCGCCGTCAACGCCCCCCGGGCCACCGAGGCGAACAACTACGGCCGTGACGGCTTCTCCGCCGTCAACAAGTCCGGCCGCGGCAAGAACTACGAGCCCAACTCGTACGACGGCCCCGCCCAGACCGACAACGCGCTCGCCGCGCCGGTCGGACTGGACGGCTACACCGGCACCTACACCACGCCGGCGCACACCAAGGACGACGACTTCTTCCAGGCCGGTGAGCTCTACCGGCTGATGTCGGCCGGCGAGAAGACCCGCCTGATCGACAACATCGCGGGCTTCCTGGCGCAGGTCTCGCGCGACGACATCGTCGAGAAGAACCTCGCCCACTTCCACGCGGCCGACGAGGAGTACGGCGCCCGCCTGGAGGCCGCCGTCGCCAAGCTCCGCGCCGGCGAAGAGGGCTGACGTTCAGCCGGACCACCCTCACCGGCCGCCGGGGCCCGCACCCCGGCGGTCGCGACCGGGCCTCTCCCCCCAAGGGCAGTGGGGGAGGGGCCCGTCCGTCGTGCGCCGGCCCGGTGCGTACGGCGCGTGCCGCAGGCGTACGCCGGTCCGCCGGAAGCACGCCGCCGCCCGGTCGTCCAGCACCTTCACCGAATATTCGCGGACGGCAACTGCCGGGGCCTCGGGGTGGCTAGGCTGGAGGACGCCCGCAGGTCGCTCCGCGGGCGGACATCGGAAGGGGACGACATGTCGACACCAGCCCCGGGTCGTCACGCCGCACTGGACCAGGGCATGCCCGGTCCGTTCACCTCCTTGCAGTACGCGCTCAGACTGCTGGAGGCCGTCGACCGGCACCCCGGCGGTGCCACCCTGGTCTCCCTCGCCAGGGAGACGTCCCTGGGCCTGCCGACGGTTCGCCGGCTCGCCGAGATCCTGGAGATCGAGGGCTATCTCCAGTGCCAGGACGGCGGTTGGGTGCTCGGCGGCACCTTCGCCCTGCTCGGGCAGGGTAACCGGCAGCAGCTGGTACGCGCCCGGCTCGACCGCAAGCTCGCGGACCTGCGCGACGAGTTGGGTGCGGCCGTGTACTTCAGCCGCTACCACGACGGCGAGTTGTCGGTGGAGGCGGTCTCCGCCGCCGACCACGCGCCGGCGGTGCAGGAGTGGGTGGACTTCCGGGCCACCGCGCACGCGAGCGCGATCGGCAAGTGCCTGCTGAGCCAGCTCGACCACGACGCCCGCCGGGACCACCTGTCCCGGCACCCGGTGGTCCGGCTGACCTCGCGGACCGTCACCGACGTCGACCAGCTGATGCACCGGCTGGAGCGCCAGCCGGCCACCGTGCCGGTGCTGGACATCCAGGAGTACGCGCTCGGCACGGTCTGCGCGGCCGTCCCGGTGACGGCGGGCAGCACGGTGGGCTGCCTGGCCACCTCGATGCCGGTGGACAACGTGCACCGGCTGAAGGCGGCCGCCGAGCTGTTGGCGGCCCGGGCGGCGCCGCTGATGCTGGCCATGGCCGTCTGACCGCCCGCCCGAGGGTCGCCCGCGTGTTCGGGCCGGGCGGGACGGAGCCGGTCCGGCCCGCCGGAGGCCGTCCGGAGCCGCCCGGATCCCGGGGCGGCGGCACGAGGTTCGGCCGGCGTCGGACGTCGGGCGTCAGGGCGTCCCTACCCCGGACGACCCGTGCGCACGGCCTCGGCCTCGGCGAGGGCCGCCGCCGACGGCGGGCGGTGGGTGTTGGCGGGGCAGGGCGCGGCTCGGGTGGGGAGCGGGCGTTCCAGGACGACGGCGTGTCCGCGTCCGGTCACGGCGACGCCCGCTCCCCGCGGGGCGACGGCGTGTCGGGCGATCACCGCTCCGCGGGTGGTGGAGATCGACAGGTGCGGTTCGTCCAGGCGCCAGCGGACCTGCACGGTGGCGCCGGACAGTTCGGGCGGGACCGCGTAGACGTTGCCACGGAAGGGGACCACGTTGTGAGTGCTGACCGTACGGGTGACGCAGATCCGCGCGGGGAAGGGAGCGCTCGGCAGGTCCAGGAGGCCGTTCGCGCCGGCGCGTCCCTCGTCCGGTACCCCGTTCGTCGGCCGGACACGGTCCATCCTCGCCGCGAGCTCGTCGAGGTGGTCCTGCGCTGCCAGCAGAGGGGTCTCGTGGCGCAGGTTGCGCCACCAGTGGTGAGTGGTGGCCCGAAGGCCCTCGTCCGGTCCTCGGTCGTGGTCCTCCCAGCGGGGCGGGCAGGCGATCGCCACGTGGTAGTACTTGGCGACCTCGCTGAAGGCCGGGGTCACCCGGCCGGTCTCGGGACAGCAGGCCGCGGGCGTCCGGTGAAACCGCCATCGCGTGCCGGTGCCACCCAGCCGTCTCAGCAACTGGTCCATGGCCTCCACGACCTGCGGGAACTCCTGGTTCTCGGCCATGACCGCGCGCCAGCGCCCCGTACGGGTGAGCGAGCCCACCAGCAGGTGGGCGCGTCCGCCGTTGCCCCAGTGGGTCGGGGCGCCGGGCAGGGTGAGCCAGTCGAAGCGCACCTCCTCGCTGGCCGGCGGGGACGGGACGGTGCTGTGATCGCGGGCGATGCGCTGGCAGTGCGGGCAACGCGGTCGCAGCTGGTGCTGTCGCAGCGAGCGGGTGAAGGTCGAGTAGCCGCCGGGGTAGCCGAGTTCGACGATCTCCTCGAACAGCGTGCTCGCCGACAGGTGCGGGTCATCGGCCAGCCGCTGGCGGCAGTACGGCGAGAACCGGGTGAAGCCGTCCTGCGGGCGGCTCCGGACGCCCGCGATCCGCTCCCCGTCGAGGTAGGACCGCACGGTCTTGCGGTCGCGGCCCAGGTGGCGGGCGATCGCCGAGATCGACCACCCCTGCGCGCGACGTGAGCGGGCCTCCTCGAATTCCTCCTTGGTGAGCATCCAAACCCCCTTGCAATCCGTTCTCCTGCCCATGCGGACTCTGAAGCAATGGCGTCTCCAACGAGGCGGGAAATATAGCACGATGTCGGACGGCTCGCCCTGCAGAAAGGTTTATGCAGTCTGGCAATGGGGTTGGGGATTTCGCGGAGCGTGATTGTGGGCCGACGGGGCAAGGCGTGTGCCGGAATCTTGCTACTCCCCTGACCAGCGCTTTGGTCAGGTGGGGGGAGTGAGGAGTGGCTCGGCGCGCCTGGGGAGTTTCATCGAGCAGCATTGTCGTGTATGCGGTAAGGCGCTTTGGTCTGGTCCTTTTGCCGGGCCTGGGGCGGCCGGGCGGGGAAAGGGGCCGGTGGAAAGCTCGGGTGGCTGGGGGTGCGCAGCCGGGGAATTTCACGGAGCGATATCCCGTTGAACATAGAAGGACGCCCGAATGTCGTACATTCCGGGCCCGGTCGCGCCTCGTTGACGTGGCATGACTGCAATGTGTCGTCCACCCGTCCCACCAGCGCGTGACCCCGTCTGCAGGCTGGGTATGTGGCTCTTCGTCCCCGACCGGCCGAACGTCGTGGGTGACCTGCGCATCGGCTACCTGTCCCGCAACGGCGAGCGGGTCGTCCTGAAGAACTGCTCGCGCATCCTGGCCGAGTTCGTGCGGACGATCCGTCAGCTGGAGGACGACTTCGTCGCGCGGTCCGGTTCCCAGCGGGCGGAGGGCGGAGCGTGACGGCCCCGATCGGATGCGGGAGGGCGATAGCCGGCGGACCCGCGAGGCGTCGACTGTCCGGAGCGTCCCGTGACCTATGACCGGACAGGTGAGTTCTACGTCCCCCACGGTTACGGCGCCACCTGGTACGGATCCGCGGAGGACTACCAGCGGGCCGCGGCCTATGAGCAGCACGGTTGGCACGTCGACGGTGAGGTCTCCGGCGGCCCCTGGTTCGCCCCCGACCTCGAAGTCATGGACACCTGGGAGCCGGTCGGGCTCTTCGTTCCTCCGCCCCGTGTCGCGACCGAGGAGCCGTCACCGGCCGCGCCCGGCGTCGCCGCCGTGCCGCCCGCGGGGCCACGGCGGCGGCCGAGGCCGCCCGGGGGCTCGTGGGCGCGGTTGGTCGGCCCGTTGTTCGGGGTGATGACGGCGGCCACGTTCACCGCCGTGTGCCTTCTGGGCTGGGCCCTCTCCTACGACCCGCTGCAGGGTCTGGCCATCTCCAGGGTTCCGCACGGCCTGTCGGGACTGTGGCCCGTCGTCGTCATCGGCCCGTGGCTCGTGGGCTGTCTGTCGGTGCTGCGGGCAGCCCTGGACGGTCGTCGGGCCGTGCACTCCTGGATCGTGGTGACCCTGTTCGCCGGTGTCGCGACCTGGCTGTGCGCGGTCGGCGTGTCGCGAACGATGCCGGACCTCGTGGTCGCCGGCCTGCCGCCGATCACCGGGGTGGTCTCGCTGCACCAGCTGGTGCGTCAGATCATCGGCAGTCGCAGTTCGTGCCGGACCTCGCCGCGGCAGAAGGGGCTGCGGGCTTCCCACAAGGCCTCCGGCAGGGTGCGCGTCTGAACGGCTCGCATCCAATCGGGCTGCCCGGGCCATTCGCAGCGCCGGCGGCACGCCGACCGCACTCGGGGTGGGTCGGCGGGCCTTTCCGGCAGGTGCTGACAGCACCGGGCTGTGGTGGCACGGTGTGGACGGTCGCGGCTCCCGCCCGGGCGGCGGGGGTCGCGACCGCTTGGTGTCGATACGTCGGCACATCGACGACGGCGCGGGGCCGGCGGGCCGGCGTCCGGCATTCGGCCGCGGACCTCGACGCCGGAGGTCCGGTGGCAGGGGTGTGCGGCCCGGTCCGACGCGTCGGGGGAGTCGTCGGCGCGGGCTTATTAGACGTGCTGTCGATAAGGTTGGTCGAAACCATTGTGGCCTGCTGTACCCATGGGTAAGTTGCTCTGGAGCCGAGCCGCCACCCGCAGGTCAGGAGGGCCCTCCCATGCCCAGCGCCACCCCCGTCCCCGCCGTCGCCGCCCCCGCCCCTCGCGTGCACGACAGCCTCGTCCTGGAGCCCCGCGACGTCCGCTTCGACTGGGCCGGGCTGCCGCTGCACTGGATCCCGGACGAGCCGATGGCCACGCACATCGTCAACGTCCTCCACCTCCTCCTCCCCGAGGGCGAGCGCTGGTTCGTCAAGGTGTTCAAGGAGGCGCTGCCGCTGATCAGGGACGAGCGGCTGCGCGAGGAGGTGCTCGGCTTCATCGGGCAGGAGGCGATCCACGCCGAGGCGCACCAGGAGGTGCTGGACCACCTGCTCGGCCAGGGCCTCGACCCGCGCCCGTACGTCCGGCAGGTCTCCTGGCTGTTCCGGCGCGTGCTCGGCGACAAGCCCGGACTGTCGCCCGCCCGGCGGCGCGAGAACATCATCGAGCGGGTCGCGTTCGTCGCGGCCATCGAGCACTTCACCGCCTTCCTCGGCAACTGGGCGCTCAACTCCCCGGGCCTGGACCGTGCCAAGGCCGACCCGACCATGCTGGACCTGCTGCGCTGGCACGGCGCGGAGGAGGTCGAGCACCGCAGCGTCGCCTTCGACCTGATGGTCCACCTCGACCCGGGCTACCTGCGGCGGATCCGCGGCATGGCGGTCTCCGGCCCGCTGCTGGTCCACCTCTGGGTGCGCGGCGCCCGCTTCCTGCTGGCCGCCGACCCGACCCTGGACGGCCGGCTGCGGCCCAGCTGGCGCGAGGCCGGCCGGATCGCCAAGCGCGGGCTGTTGCCCGATCCGGTCAAGTCGGTCCGCTCCGGCCTGCGTTACCTGCGGCCCGGCTACCACCCGACCCAGGAGGGCTCCTCCAGCCAGGCGCTCGGCTACCTCGCCACCTCCCCGGCCGCCCGCGCGGCCGCCGCCGGCTGACGACCGGCAGCCGTCGCCGCCGCCCTCCCGCCGCCAAGGCCCCAAGGACCGAAGGACCCGCCGGATGGACCTGCACAACCCGCCCCCCGACCTCTACGGCCGCCCCCGCGCCGACCGGTTCATGCGGCGCCTCACCGCCTTCGGCGACCGCTACAGCCCCGCGCTCGGCTCGCCGCTGCTGCGCCGCAGCCCCCGCCGCCCGCCCAGCCGCCCCACCCCGCCGCTGCAACTTGTCGTCACCGCCCGCCGCCAGGTCGCCGCCGACGCCGTCGAGTTGAGCCTCGCCGACCCCTCCGGCGGCCCGCTCCCCGCCTGGCAGCCCGGAGCGCACCTGCGGCTGGCGCTCCCCTCCGGCCGCGAGCGCCACTACTCCCTCTGCGGGGACCCCGCCGACCGCACCGCCTACCGGATCGCCGTCCGCCGGCTGCCCGAGGGCGGCGGCGGCTCGGTGGAGGTCCACGACACCCTGCACCCCGGCACCCGCCTCACCGCCCGCCGCCCGCGCAACGGCTTCGCCTTCTGCGCCGAGCCCGCCCTCCTGCTGCTGGCCGGCGGCATCGGCGTCACCCCGCTGCTCCCGATGGCCCGCGAGGCGCAGCGCCACGGCCTGGACTGGCAGCTCGTCCACGTCGGCCGCACCGCCGGCACCCTCCCGTACACGGACGAGCTGCGCGCCCTCGCCCCCGACCGGGTGCACCTGCGTACCGACGACGTGCACGGAGGCGTGCCGACCGGCGCCGAGCTGCTCGCGTACGCCCCGCGCGGTGCCGCCGTCTACTGCTGCGGCCCGGCCCCGATGCTGGCCGCCGTCCAGCGGGCACTGGACGGATCGCCCTCCGCCGCCCTGCACTTCGAGCGGTTCGGCGCCGCGCCGGTCACCGGCGGCGAGCCGTTCACCCTCCGGCTCGGCACGGACGGCCCGGTGCTCGACGTCCCCGCCGACCGGTCCGCCCTGGACGTGCTCCGCGAGGCCCGGCCCGACCTTCCCTACTCCTGCCACCAGGGGTTCTGCGGCACCTGCGAGGTCCGGCTGCTGTCCGGCACCCCCGACCACCGCGACCGCCGTCTCACCCCCGGGCAGCGCGCCGCCGGCGCCCTGCTGCCCTGCGTCTCCCGGGCCGCCGAGGGCGAGACCCTCGTGCTCGACGTCTAAGGAGCCCTCGATGGCCCAGCCCGCCTTCCCGTTCACCGAGCACGACCTCGCCCGGTTCCGGGAGACCCAGCAACTCGCCTACCACTGCGCCGAACAGGTCGCCGCCTGGATCGAACCGGGCGTCACCGAGCGGCAGGCCACCGCCGAGCTGCGCCGCTGCCTGGTCGCCGCCGGGGTGCAGGACTTCTTCCACGTCCCGTTCGCCTGGTTCGGCGACCGGACGGCGTTCCGGCACTTCCACACGCCGCTGCAGTTCTTCGCCGGCGGCCGCCGGCTGGAGGAGGGCATGCCGTACGTCCTGGACTGCGCGCCCGTCGTGGACGGCTACACCGCCGACATCGGCTACGGCGGCAAGGTCGGCGAGAACCCGGTCTGGGACCGGCTCGCCGCCGACCTGCGGGTCTACCGCGAGCTGATCCTCGCCGAGGTCCGCGCCCGCAAACCGCTCGACGAGGTGTACGCGGCGGTGGACGCGCAGATCGCCGCGCACGGCTACGACAACCGCCACCAGGTCTACCCGGGCCGGGTGATCGGCCACCAGGTGACCCGGACGACCGCCCGCGGCCCGGCCGGGGTCAACCTCTTCGGCTTCGGGGTGCGTACACTCCAGACGCTCGGCCGTGAGCTGATCAGTGAGCGCCTGCACGGCCGTTCGCCGCTCTGGGCGGACGGCCGGGCGTCCCGGCACGCGCCGACCCCGGGCCTGTGGGCGGTGGAGCCGCACATCGGGTTCCGCGAGGTGGGCATCAAGTTCGAGGAGCTGCTCGTGGTCACCGAGGACGACGCGTACTGGCTCGACGACGACCTGCCGCACGTCCGCCGCTGGACGGCGGCGGCCGGGAGCGAGAGCACGGCGGCCGCCTCCGGGACCGCGTCGGCCCGGACCGTCGCGCCGGCCGGGACCGAGACCGCGGCCGGTGCGCCCAAGACCGCCCAGGAGGCGACCCGATGACGACCACCCGCCGCCGGACCGTCCACTCCGGCGGGCTGCCGCTCGCCGTCTTCGAGGACGGCGACCCGGACGCGCCCACCGTCCTGCTGGTGCACGGCTACCCGGACACCCACGTGGTCTGGGACGACGTCGCCGCCGACCTCGCCCGTGACCACCACGTCGTCCGCTACGACGTGCGCGGCGCCGGGGAGTCCGGTGCCCCGGCCTCCCGCGAGGGGTACCGGCTGGAGCAGCTCGCCGCCGACCTGTTCGCGGTCGCCGACGCCGTCAGCCCGGACCGCCCGGTGCACGTGGTCGCCCACGACTGGGGCTCGCTGCAGTCCTGGGAGGCCGTCACCTCGCCCGGCGCCGAGCAGCGGATCGCCTCCTACACCACCATGTCCGGGCCCTGCCTCGACCACATGGGGTACTGGCTGCGCGACCGCTACCGCCGCCCCACCCCGCGCCACCTGAAGCAGCTGCTCTCCCAGGGCGTCCACTCCTGGTACATCACCGCCTTCCACCTGCCCTACCTCGCCCCCGGCATCTGGCGGCTCGGCCTGGCCCGCGCCTGGGGCCGGGTGCTGCGCGACCTGGAGGAGGTCACCCCGCGGCCCGGTCACCCCCAGCCCACCCTGCGGCGGGACGCGGTGCGCGGCATCGAGCTGTACCGCGCCAACATGCGGCCCACCCTGCGCAGCCCGCGCGAGCGGCCCACCGAGGTGCCGGTCCAGCTGATCACCCTGACCAAGGACCACTACGTCGGCGAGTTCCTCTCCGAGGGCCTGGAGCGCTGGGTGCCCAGGCTGACCCGCCGCTCGCTGCACGCCACCCACTGGTCCGCCCTGCTGGAGAAGGGATCCGCCGTGGCCGGCATGGTCCGTGAGTTCACCACCGCCGTCGACGCCGGGCAGAGCGCCGACCGGGCCGGTCTCGGCCGGCTGGTGGTGGTCACCGGTGGCGGCAGCGGCATCGGCCGCGCCACCGCGCTGGCCTTCGCCGAGGACGGCGCCCGCGTCGTCGTCTGCGACCTCGACCCGGACGCGGCCCGCCGCACCGCCGAACTGGCCTCCCTGATCGGCCCGCCGGCCCACGCCTACCGGGTGGACGTCAGCGACGGCGCCGCCGTGGACGCCTTCGCCCAGCAGGTCGCCGAGGACCACGGCGTCCCCGACGTGGTGGTCAACAACGCGGGCATCGGCCACTCCGGGACGTTCCTGCAGACCACCGAGAAGGAGTGGCAGCGCGTCCTGGACGTCAACCTCTGGGGTGTCATCCACGGCTGCCGCGCGTTCGGCACCCTGATGGCCGACCGCGGCGCCGGCGGCCACATCGTCAACCTCGCCTCGGCCGCCGCCTACCTGCCGTCCAAGGCGCTCACCGCCTACGCCACCAGCAAGGCCGCCGTCTTCATGCTCTCCGACTGCCTGCGCGCCGAGCTGGCCGGCCACGGCATCGGCGTCTCCACCATCTGCCCCGGCATCGTCAACACCAACATCACCCGCACCTCCACCTTCTCCGCGACCGGCGCCGCCCAGCAGGCCGCCAAGCAGGCCCGTGCCGCCAGGCTCTACGCCCGTCGCGGCTTCCCGCCCGAGAAGGTCGCCGCCGCGATCCTGCACGCCGTCCGCACCGGAAAGCCCGTCGTCCCGGTGACTCCCGAGGCCAAGGCCGCCCGCCTGCTCAGCCGCCTCTCCCCGGGCCTCCTGCGCCTCGCCGCCCGCCTCAACGTCACCTGAGGCCGGCCGGCGGCAGGTTCCTGCCAACATCCCCCGCGCGACGCCAGGCCCCGGCCGGGCGTCGTTAGGCTCCGGCGAAGATCATGACGAGGGGACAGATCAAGTGAACAAGCGTCTGGTTTCCGCTGCGCTCTCCGCGGCGGGCCTGGTCCTGGCGGTGGCTCCGGGGGCCTCCGCCGCACCCGCCGCCGAGACGACGAACGCCAGGTCGTGCGAGGGCGTCACGCTCTCCGGATCGCTGCCGGTGCCGCCCGCCGGCCTCGCGGTCCAGCAGACGGTGACGATCGGCGAGGACTGCAAGCCGCAGGAGGGCCCGGTGACGTACGTCCCGGCCACCACCACCCCCGCCGCGAAGTCCGTGAAGGCCGCGGCCGCCGCCGGCGCCACCACGGGCAAGCGGCAGATCAGCAGCTGGAACCAGATGTTCGACTGCTGCAACATCCGGATGACCGGGCTGTACACCACGTCCGACTGGAACACCGCCGACGGTCGCGTCACCAGCGCCACCACCGTGGCGCGCCAGGAGTTCAACCGCGAGCCGTGGGACGCCGGCTGGTCGGTGAAGTCCGCCACCAGCAGCGACGACTGCACCACCGACTGCGCCGTCGTCAACTCCCAGGCGCACGCCGACTTCGGCTACAAGGGCATCTTCGACGTCACCGGTGGCTGGTACGGCAACACCCACCACACGTACCTGACGCTGAACCCGGACCTCACCAGCAGCTGCACCTTCGACGTGCAGCTGAAGCACACCTTCATCGGCTGGAACTGGCAGCACGGCTGCCAGTGAGGCGCCCGCCCACGGCCTGACCTGACGGCGCGTGCCCCGGGGCCGGTGAGGTCGACTCCACCCGGACCCGACCTCACCGGCCCTCGCAGTTGGGGAACGCCCTCCCGCCTCGTACCGTGAATGACGTCGACGCCGCGCTCCTCACCGGGGCGTCGGCGTCGCCGCAGGAGACGGGCAGCCACGAGGGAAGGCACGCGCATGGAGCAGCCGCTCAAGGGCAAGGTCGCACTGGTCGCCGGGGCGACCCGGGGCGCCGGGCGGGGGATCGCGGTCCAGCTGGGGGCCGCGGGCGCGACGGTGTACGGGACGGGCCGCAGCGCCGGGGGTCGCCGGTCGGAGTACGGGCGGGCGGAGACGCTGGAGGAGACGGCGGCGCTGGTGACGGCGGCCGGCGGGCAGGGCATCGCGGTGCGGGCCGACCACCTGGTGCCCGCCGAGGTGGCGGCCGTGGCGAAGCGGATCGAGGCCGGCCACGGCGGGCTGGACATCCTGGTGAACGACATCTGGGGCGGCGAGCAGCTCTTCGAGTGGGAGCGCCCGGTCTGGGAGCACGACCTGGACAACGGGCTGCGCCTGCTGCGCCTGGCCGTCGAGACGCACGCGATCACCAACCACCACCTGCTGCCGCTGCTGCTGCGCCGGCCGGGCGGGCTGGTGGTGGAGATGACCGACGGCACCGCCGAGTACAACGCGACCCGCTACCGGAACTCCCTCTTCTACGACCTCGCCAAGTCCTCGGTGCTGCGGATGGCCTTCGCCCTGGGGCACGAGCTCGGCCCGCGCGGGGCGACGGCGGTGGCGCTCACCCCCGGCTGGCTGCGTTCGGAGATGATGCTGGAGCACTTCGGCGTCACCGAGGAGACCTGGCGCGAGGCGACCGGGAAACAGCCGGACTTCGCCATCTCGGAGTCGCCCGCGTACGTCGGCCGCGCGGTGGTCGCGCTGGCCACCGATCCGCAGGTGGCGCGTTTCAACGGCACCTCGCTCTCCAGCGGCGCCCTGGCGAAGGAGTACGGCTTCACCGACCTGGACGGCAGCCGCCCGGACGCCTGGAGCTACCTGGTGGACGCCGAGCAGGCGGACGGCCCGTTGGACCCGTCCGGCTACCGCTGAGCGGCGGGCGGCGCCACGGCACCGGTGCCGGGGGCGTGCGGTGAACGCGGCGTGCGGCGAGGCGGCCCGGCGGTGACGATGGGTGGAAACCGGGGACACCCCCACCCGCCGACCGAAGGAGCACACCCATGGCCACCGGCACCGTGCAGTCCTACCACGCCGACCACGGCTACGGCCTGATCACGCCCGACGAGGAAGGGCCCGCGCTGTACGTCTACTTCGACTCGATCGTGGCGGAGGGGGACCGGGCGCTCACCGAGGGCCAGCGGGTGGAGTTCGACCCGACGGAGCAGGAGGGCCGCCCGGTCGCCGAGCGGGTCCGCCGGTTGTAGGAGCGGTCCGGCCGCCTACGATCAGGCCCCATGGAGATGACGACCGCCCTGTGGTCCTTCGCCCTCGTCGTGGGGCTGCTCACCCTCACGCCCGGGCTCGACACCGCGCTGATCCTGCGCACCTCGGCGCTCGGGCACCGACGGCAGGCGTGGGGCGTGGTGCTCGGCATCCAGACCGGCACGCTGCTCTGGGGCACGCTGACCTCGGCCGGCGTGACGGCCCTGCTGACCGCCTCCCGGCTCGCGTACGACGTCCTGCGCTGGGGCGGGGCCGCCTACCTGGTCTGGATGGGCGTCGCCATGCTGCGCAACCGCGGCGGCGCGGCCGAGCCGGAGGAGGGGCTCGCGGACGGGGGCCTGGCGCACGGCTGGCGGCGCGGCACGCTGACCAACCTGCTCAACCCCAAGGTCGGCGTCTTCTACGTGGCGGTGCTGCCGCAGTTCATCCCGGCGGGTGCGCCGCACTTCGCCGCCGGCGTGGCGCTGACCTGCGTGCACGTCGTGGAGGGACTGCTCTGGTCGGCGGTGCTGGTGGGCTTCGCCCAGGCGGTGCGCGGCTGGCTGCGCCGGCCGGCCGCGCACCGGCTGCTGGACCGGGTGACCGGTGCGGTGGTGATCGGCTTCGGGCTGAAGCTGGCGGCCTCGAACTAGGGCGGACAGGACACTCGGCGCCCCGGGCCCGGCGGTGCGCTCTCCTCGGCGCGGCCTCCCCCCGGCGCACGGCGAGTCCGCCGGGCGGGTCCCGAGTCCGGCCCGCCTCCGGCCCCGCGACGTCACCCGGCTGGTGGCGCCGGGATGGACGCGGGGGCGCGGCGGGGGCTGCATGGGAGACGGCAAACCCCCACCCCGGAGCCCACCAGGCAGGAGCACCCCCATGGCGATCATCGCGACGTTCGAGTTTCCCGGCGTCACCCGGGCCCAGTACGACGAGGCGACGGACCGGCTGACCGGCGGCGCCGGGCTGAACAAGCCGTCCGACTGGCCGGTGCGCGGGCTGCTGCTGCACGCGACGGGCCCGACGCCGGACGGCGGGTGGCACGTCACGGACGCCTGGGAGTCCCGGGAGGCGTTCGAGCACTTCGCGGCGGTGCTGATGCCGATCCTGCAGGAGGTCGGCATCCCGACCACCCCGCCGCTGATCTGCGAGGCCTACAACGTGGTGAGCTGAGCCGGGCCCGGTACCGCGCCCGGAACCGCGCCCCGGGCCGTGCGGCCGGCCCGGCGCTCAGGCCGCGTGCGGCTGCGGGGTCTCGGTGCTCCGCTCCGCGGGAGCGCCCTCGCGGGCGTCCGCCGGATCGTCCTCGGCGCGGGCCAGGTCGTGGTGGATCGGCCCGTTGCCGGCGCTCAGCGGCAGGCAGCTGCCGCCGCGCCGGTGGGCGACGATCTCCGCGGCGACCGAGACGGCGGTCTCCTCGGGTGTGCGGGCGCCGAGGTCCAGGCCGATGGGCGAGCGGAGCCGGCCGATCTCCGCCTCGGTGAGGCCGACCTCGCGCAGCCGGGCCTCGCGGTCGCGGTGGGTGCGGCGCGAGCCCATCGCGCCGATGTAGCCGACGGGCAGCCGCAGGGCGCGCTCCAGCAGCGGGATGTCGAACTTGGCGTCGTGGGTGAGCACGCAGAGCACCGTACGGCCGTCGATCCTGTCGAGCTGCGAGTCCAGGTAGCGGTGCGGCCAGTCGACGACGACCTGGTCGGCCTCGGGGAAGCGCCGCTCGGTGGCGAAGACCGGGCGGGCGTCGCAGACGGTGACGTGGTAGCCGAGGAACCTGCCGATCCGCACCACGGCGGCGGCGAAGTCGATGGCGCCGAAGACCAGCATCCGCGGCGCGGGCACGTAGGCCTCGACGAAGAAGGTGACGGTGCCCTGTTCCCGCTCGTCACAGGGGCGGCCGTCCGGGCCGAGCACGACCCGGCCGGTGCGCCCGGCGTCCAGCATGGCCCGCGCCTCGGCGACGATGGCGTGCTCCAGCCCGACAAGCAGGCGCCGCGCGACGGGGGTCTCGCCGGCCGGAGTCCGGGGGAGCGTCGCCGGAAGGCCGGTGGCGGGCGACGCGAGGGCGGTCGTCGGCGAGGGGGAGAGGGCGCCGTGGTGGGTGTCGGCGGTGACGGCGACGGTGGAGCCGACCAGTCCGCCGGGGCCGGCGATGACCCGGGCGAGCGCGACGGGGGTGCCGGAGGCGATGTAGGTGATGCCGGCGTCGAGCGCCGGGTCGGCGCCGGGGACGACCGGCTGCACGAAGACGTCCAGGATGCCGCCGCAGGTCAGGCCGACGGCGAAGGCGTCCTCGTCGCTGTAGCCGAAACGTTCCAGGACCGGTTCGCCGGACTCGATGGCAGCCTGGCAGAGCTCGTACACCGCGCCCTCGACGCAGCCGCCGGAGACGCTGCCGACCGCCTCGCCGGCCGCGTCGACGGCGAGCGCGGCGCCCGGGTCGCGCGGGGCGCTGCCGGAGACCCCGACCACGGTGGCCACGGCGAAGGAGCGCCCGGACGCGTGCCAGGCCTGCAGCTGCTCGGCGATGTCCTGCATGTCGGGGAGCTCCTTACGGGGTGCGGGGGAACGGGAGGTGCCGCCGTACGGGAAACGATTCCCGTACGGCGGCGGTGCTGCTAGTGGACGCCCAGCCAGGACTTGATCGGGGTGAGCGCGAAGTAGATCACGAAGACCACGGTCAGGATCCACATCAGCGGGCCGGGCTCGCGCCACTTGCCGGTGCCCGCCTTGATGACCGTGTAGGAGATGACGCCCGCGGCGACACCCGCCGTGATGCTGTAGGTGAACGGCATCAGGGTGCAGGTGAGGAAGGCCGGGATGGCGACCTCGCGGTCCGACCAGTCGATGTGCCGGGCCTGGCTCATCATCATCGAGCCGATGACGACGAGGGCGGCGGAGGCGACCTCGGTCGGGACGATCGCCGCGAGGGGCGAGAAGAAGAGCATGAGGGCGAACACGCCGCCGGTGACCGTCGAGGCGAGGCCGGTGCGGGCGCCGTCACCGACACCGGTGGCCGACTCGACGAACACGGTCTGGCCGGACGCTCCCGACAGGCCGCCGATGGCGCCGCCTGCGCCGTCGATGAACAGGGCCTTGGAGAGACCGGGCATCCGGCCCTTGTTGTCGGCCAGGCCCGCCTCGGTGCCGACGCCGATGATGGTCGCCATCGCGTCGAAGAAGCCGGCCAGCACGAGGGTGAAGACCGCGACCGAGGCGCTGATCGCGCCGAGGCCCTTGCCGCCGAAGGCGCCGAACACGTCGACGTCGCCGAAGAGGCTGAAGTCGGGGGAGGAGACCGGGCTGCCGGGCCACACCGGGGCGGAGCTGACCCAGGTCTTCGCCGGGAGGTCGGCGACCGCGTTGATGACGAAGGCCAGCACGGTGCCGCCGGCGATGCCGATCAGGATGGCGCCGCGGACGTTGCGGGCCAGCAGCACGAAGATCGTCAGCACGGTGAGGCAGAAGACCAGCACGGGCCAGCCGGCCAGTTCACCGAAGGGGCCGAGCGCGAGCGGGGTGGGACCGCCGGTGTGCACGAAGCCGGCCTTGACCAGGCCGATCAGCGCCACGAAGAGGCCGATGCCGATGGTGATGGCGTGCTTGAGCGGCAGTGGGATGCCGTTCATGATCTTCTCGCGCAGCCCGGACACGACCAGGAGCACGATCAGCAGGCCGTAGACCACGCAGAGACCCATGGCCTGGGGCCAGGTGGTGTGCGGCACGACCAGCGCGGATATCACGCCGGAGACGGAGAGGCCGGCGGCGACCGCGAGGGGGACGTTGCCCACCACGCCCATCAGGATCGTGGTGACCGCGGCGGCGAGCGCCGTCGCGGTGGTGAGCTGCGCGTGGTCCAGCTTGAGACCGTTGACGTCGGCGCCGCTCAGGATGATCGGGTTGAGCAGCACGATGTAGGCCATCGCCATGAAGGTGGTGAGGCCGCCGCGGATCTCGTTGCCGATGGTCGAGCCTCGGGCGGAGATCTTGAAGTACGCGTCGAGGGCGTTCTTCGGCTGCGGTGCCGGGACCGACGTGGGGGTCTCGTCCTCGGCGGGTCTGTCTTCAGTGGTGCCGGGCTCCGTGGGGATCCTGGTCATGTCCACTCCCAAGTGTCAAAGGGGGTTGGGGTGGGCGAGCCGACCTGACAGCCAGTCAACGATGTTGGCAGAGGGGGACGATTCGACTCACTGGGCGCACTCTGTGGCAGTGCTGCGGTGCTGGGGGGCACCCCCTGCCGAAGGCTGGGGGAAGGTGGTGCGCACCGCTGCGGAACCCCGGCGTGGGAGAGGCAGCGGGATGGTGCGTTCGCGTTGCTTCCGGTGGTGCATCGGTGGTGCTCTTCACTGCTCGGGTGGTGCTGCCCCGGGGCGGCGGGGAAGACTGTCGCCGCCCCGGGGAGGTGTGCGGAGATCCGGGGCTAGAGGGAGCCGGGGATCTCGGTGGTCAGGTGCTCGGGCCGGACGGGGATCCGGTCGAGCGCCAGGCCGGTGGCGTTGCGGATGGCGGCCACGATCGACGGCGTCGCCGACACGGTCGGGGCCTCGCCGACCCCGCGCAGCCCGTACGGGGCGTTGGGGTCGGGCAGTTCGAGGATCTCCACCGGGATCGGCGGGGTGTCCAGGATGGTGGGGATCAGGTAGTCGGTGAAGGAGGCGTTGCGCACCTTCCCGTCCTTGACCACGATCTCCTCCATCACGGCCAGGCCGAGCGCCTGGGTGCAGCCGCCCTGGATCTGCCCGACGACGGAGAGCGGGTTGAGCGCCTTGCCGACGTCCTGGACGGCGGTCAGCTCGACCACCTTCACGAGGCCCAGCTCGACGTCCACGTCGACCACCGCGCGGTTGGCGCAGAAGGTGTACTGGACGTGGCCGAAGCCCTGCCCGGTCTCCTTGTCGAAGGGGACGGTCGGGCGGTGGTGGTGCTCGCGGGTGAGGTCGATCGCCTCGTCGCCGAGCAGGTCCACCATGGAGACCAGCGGGCCGGCCGACTCGGAGACGACCTTGCCGCCGACCAGCGACAGGTCGTTCTGGGACCAGCCGTAGCGCCGCCGGCCCTTCTCGATCAGCGCCTGCTTGACCGCCTCGGCCGCCAGCTTCACGGCGCCGCCGGTCATGTAGGTCTGGCGCGACGCGGAGGTCGAACCGGCGGATCCGACCTCGGTGTTGGCCGGGTGGATGGTGACCTGCTCGACGCCGAGCTCGGTGCGGGCGATCTGGGCGTGCACGGTGACGCCGCCCTGGCCGACCTCGGCCATCGCGGTGTGCACCATGGCGACCGGCTCGCCGCCGATGACCTCCAGGCGGACCCGGGCGGTGGAGTAGTCGTCGAAGCCCTCGGAGAAGCCGACGTTCTTGATGCCGACCGAGTAGCCGACGCCGCGCACGATGCCCTCGCCGTGCGAGGTGTTGGACAGTGCGCCGGGGATCTGCCGGACGTCCAGGTGCTCCGTGTCCAGCGGCGGCGGGAGCGGCATGTCCTTGACCCGCTGGAGCAGGTCGGCGACCGGGGCCGGCGAGTCGATCTGCTGGCCGGTGGGCATGTGGTCGCCCTCGGCCATCGCGTTCAGCTGGCGCAGCTCGACCGGGTCCATGCCCAGCTCGGCGGCGAGGCGGTCCATCTGCGTCTCGTAGCCGAACGCGGCCTGGACGGCGCCGAAGCCGCGCATCGCGCCGCAGGACGGGTTGTTGCTGTACAGCGCGATGGCGTGCATCTTGACGTTCGGGATCACGTACGGGCCGTGTCCGAGCGAGGCGGCGTTTCCGACCACGGCGGGCGAGGCGGAGGCGTAGGCGCCGCCGTCCAGCACGATCCGGGCGTCGGCGAAGACCAGCTTGCCGTCGCGGGTGGCGCCGTGCTCGTAGGTCATCCTCGCCGGGTGGCGGTGCACGTGGCCGAAGAAGGACTCGTCACGGGAGTAGACGATCTTGACCGGCTTGCCCGTGTGCTGGGCGAGCAGGCAGGCGTGGATCTGCATCGAGAGGTCCTCGCGGCCGCCGAAGGCGCCGCCGACGCCGGCCAGCGTGAGGCGGACCTTGTCCTCCGGCAGGCCCAGCACGGGGGCCATCTGCTGGCGGTCCACGTGCAGCCACTGGGTGGCGATGTAGAGGTCGATGCCACCGTCCTCGGCCGGCACGGCCAGGCCGGACTCCGGGCCGAGGAAGGCCTGGTCCTGCATGCCGACCTCGTAGGTGCCCTTGACGATGACGTCCGCCATCGCCCGCACCTCGTCGGTCACGCCGAGACCGGAGACCAGCTTCTGCTCGTGGCAGATGTTGCCGTACCCGTGCGACTTGTACTCGTGCGGCTCGTGCACGTAGCCGTGGGTCTCGGGGTCGAGGCACTGCTCCTCGGTGGTGATCGGGGTGAGCACCTCGTACTCGACCTTGATCTTCTTCACCGCGCGGCGGGCCGTCTCCGGGTGGTCGGCCGCGACCAGCGCGATCGCCTCACCGTGGCAGCGGACCTTGTCGATGGCCAGGGCCGGCTGGTCCTGGATCTCCAGGCCGTAGTACTTCGAGCCCGGGATGTCGGCGTGGGTGAGGACGGCGTACACGCCCGGCACCTTGAGCGCCTCGGAGATGTCGACCGAGAGGAGGTTGGCGCGGGGGTGCGGCGAGCGCAGCGCCATACCCCAGAGCATGTCCTCGTGCCACATGTCGGACGAGTACGCGAACTCGCCCCTGACCTTCAGATTGCCGTCCGGGCGCAGCGGCGAGCCGCCGATGCCGTCCTTGGACGCCTGGTTGATGTTCTGGAGGTTCTTCTGCCCCTGGATGGTACGAGTGCTCATGCGGCCACCTCGCTGCGCTCGGCGGGCGCTTCGCACAGCGCGCCGCCCTTCATGATTCGCTCGCGTCGCTCGCTCATGCGGAAGTCCCCTTACCGGCGCACTTGCGGGCGGAAGCCAGCCGCACCGCGTCCATGATCTTCTCGTAGCCCGTGCAGCGGCAGAGGTTGCCCGACAGCGCCTCGCGGATGTCGTTGTCGCTCGGCTGGGCGTCGTTCTCCAGCAGGGCGTCGGTCTGCACCAGCAGGCCGGGGGTGCAGAAGCCGCACTGGACGGCCCCGGCGTCGATGAACGCCTGCTGGACCAGGCCCAGCTCGCCGTTCTCGTCGGTCAGGCCCTCGACGGTGCGGACCTCGCGGTCCTGCACCTGGCCGGCGGCGACCAGACAGGAACAGACCGGAACCCCGTCGAGGTAGACCGTGCAGGAGCCGCACTCGCCCTGCTCACAGGCGTTCTTCGAGCCCGGGAGGCCGACCCGCTCGCGCAGCACGTAGAGCAGGCTCTCGCCCTCCCACACGTCGTCGGCCTCGACCGGCTTGCCGTTGGCGGTGAAAGTGACCCTCATGCCGCGCTCCTGATCTGCTTGCTGTAGTCGTTCCAACACCAGGTGAGGGTGCGGCGGGCCATCACGGCCAGCGAGTGGCGCCGGTAGTCGGCGGTGCCGCGGACGTCGTCGATGGGCGAGGCCGCCGCCTTCACCAGCTCGCCGAACTGCTGGATCACCTCGGCGCCCAGCAGGTCGCCGGACTCCCAGAGACCGCGCTCGGCGAGCACACCCTGCAGGTACTCCTCGGCCTCCACGGCGCGGCGCGGCGTGGGGGCAGCCGAACCGATACCGGTGCCGACGGTGCCGTTCTTCGGGTGAAGGGCGAAACCGAAGGCGCAGACCGCGATCACCATGGCGTTGCGGGTGCCGATCTTGGAGAACTGCTGGGGGCCGTCCGCGACGGGGATGTGCACGGCCCGGATCAGCTCGTCGGACTCCAGGCTGTTGCGCTTCACGCCGACGTAGAACTCGTCGATCGGGATCAGCCGGGTACCGCGCACCGAGGCCGCCTCGACGAACACGTCGCGGCCGGCCGCCAGCAGCGCGGGGTGCGCGTCACCGGCCGGGGAGGCACCGCCGAGGTTGCCGCCGACGCCGCCGCGGTTGCGGATCTGCGGCGAGCCGACGGTGTGGGCCGCCAGGGCCAGGCCGGGCAGCGGCCCGGACAGCTCGTCGATGATCCGGGTGTAGGGGACCGAGGCGCCGAGCTTGACGACGTCGCCGTCGTTCGACCATTCGGTGAGCTCGGTGATGCGGTTCAGGTCGAGAATCGCGGATGGCCGGTGCACGTCGAAGTTCATCTCGACCATGACGTCCGTACCGCCCGAGATGGGCAGCGCGGTCGGGTACTCAGCCTTCGCCGCGAGTGCCTCGTCCCAGGTAGCGGGCCGAAGGAACTCCATGCGGGTGTCTCCTCAAGTCGTCGCCGGCCGGACGGGTGGGCACAGTGCCCGGAACTCGGTGTTCGGACCTCGCAAACCGCTTCGTTGCCTCGGCGTCGGATCCTGGTCACCGGGATGTGTCCGGCGGCGTGTGGCCAGTGAACCTCTGTGACGGGGCCCACTGGCAGTCACCGATGGCATGAAGCCCCGGCTGTGGTCCCGCCCGGCATCCTGTACGTTCCTCTAAGGCGGACAATCTCGCAGCCCAGCCGTTCACCGGGTGCTACCTACGACCGTAATCCGGCCGTGATTTCCAAGCTACGGCCCCGTGATCCCGGCGCCGGTCGGTACGTAACGCCGAGCACAGATGTTCGGGCACACTGTCTCCCCGGCCCGAGCGCTCGGGCCCCCACCACCTCACCCCCAGCCCGATAGGAGTCCCGGATGCGTGTCCGTGACCTGCTCGCCCCCGGAGCCCCGCGACTGCGCCTGCTCGCGGCCGAGGAAGAGCTGGACCGCCAGGTCAGCGGCGTCATGACCACGGACCTGCACGACCCCGGCCGCTACCTGCACGGCGGCGAGCTGGTGCTCACCGGCATGCTCTGGCGCACCGGGCCGGCCGACTCCGAGCGGTTCGTGCGGACCATCGTGGCCGGCGGCGCGGTCGCCCTCGCGGCCGGGGAGGCCGAGGTCGGCCCCGTCCCCGAGGACCTCGTCGAGGCCTGCCGGCGCCACCGCATGCCCCTGTTGGCGGTACCCGACGACATCGCTTTCGGCACCGTCACCGAGTTCATCGGCCGGCAGGTCTCCGCCGACCGCGCCGCCGACCTCGCGGCCCTGGTCGACCGGCACCGCCTGCTGGTCTCCGCGGCCGGCGGCGGCGGCCTGGACGCCGTCCTCGACCTGCTCGGCGGCGACCTCGACCTCGACTGCTGGGTGCTCACCCCCACCGGCGCGGTGATCGCCGGCCCGGCCGACCGGCTCTCCGCCGAGGACCGCGACCAGCTGGTCCGCGCCCACCTCGGGGCCCAGCGCCAGCGCCGCCGTCCTCCGCACCGGGCCCGGCTGCTCACCGGCTCCTACTCGCTGCTGCCCGCCTCCGCCACCCCCGACGCCGAGTCCCCGCTCGCCGACTGGATGCTCGCGGTGGCCGGCGACGTCACCGAGTGGACCGGCAAGCGCCAGCAGCTCGCCGAGAACCTGGCCCGGCTGGTCGCCGCCGAGCGGCAGCGCCGTGACGAGGGCCGCCGGCTGCGCCGCCGCCTCGCCGACGAGGTGCTCACCCTGCTCCAGCGCGACGCCGACCCGGCCGAGATCAGCCGCACCCTGTACGCCTCCTCGGCGATGGCCGCCCGCTACGAGAACGCCGAGCCCAAGCCCCAGGCGCAGGACGGCTCCTGGCTGGTGCTCAGTGCCGAGGGGACGGGCCTGCCGGAGGGGACGGTGCGGTCCGTCCTGGAGGAGGCGCTGGGCGGGACGACCGACCGCGCGCTGATCGCGGGGGCCGGCACCGGCGCCGTCGTGGTGCTGCCCGCGCTGGACAGCACGGTGCCCGCCGACACGCTGCGCGAGCTGCTCTCCCCGCTGGAGGCCGGCCTCGGCTCGGAGGGCCGGATCACCCTCGGCGTCTCCGCCCCCGCCTCCGAGGCGGGCGGTCTGCGCGGCGCCCTGGAGGAGGCCCGGCACGCCCGCCGGATCGCCGCCGCCCGGGTCGGCCGGGTCTGTGTGGCGGGTCCGGAGGAGCTGGCCTCGCACGTGCTGCTGCTGGCCGCCGTCCCGGACGAGGTCCGCCGGGCGTTCCGCAGCCGGCTGCTGGACAAGGTGATCGCCTACGACATCGAGCACCAGGCGGACCTCGTCCGCACCCTGGAGGCGTTCCTGCGTTCGGACGGCTCGTGGACGAGGTGCGCGGCCCAACTGCACGTCCACGTCAACACGCTGCGCTACCGGATCGGCCGGATCGAGGAGCTGACCGGCCGGGACCTCTCCCGGCTGGAGGACCGGGTGGACTTCTACCTGGCCCTCGAACTGGCCTGATCCCGTGGGGCGTTGACGCCGAAGGGCCCGCCGCTGACGATCGCGGCGGGCCCTTCGTCACACTCCGTCAGGGCTGGGCGGGGATCAGACCGGTGATCCACTCGAAGACGCCCGGCACCATGTTCTTCCAGACGTCGCTGGAGTGCGGCCCGGTGGTCTCCTGGACCTGCACGGTGGTCGGCGCCTTCGCGACCGCGGCGATGGCCTGGCCGTCCTCGTAGCCGTCGCCCTTGTTGCCGGAGATGTAGAGCGCCACCTTCGGCGGCTGGGCGGCGTTCTTGACGATGTTGACCGGGTTGTTCGCCTCGCGCAGCTTCTGGTCCTTGCCGACCAGCGAGTCCTTCTCGGTCGCGGGGTCGTTGTAGCCGGAGAGGCTGACGCCGGCCCGGTAGCGGTTGGGGTGGGCGAGGGCGAGCTTGGTGGCGCAGTGGGCGCCGGCCGAGTACCCGGCGACCGCCCAGCGGTCCGGGGCCGCGTCGGCACGGAAGTTGTCCAGCACCATCTGCGGGACGTCCCGGGTCAGCCAGGTGTCCGCGTTGACCTTGCCGGGCACGTCGGTGCAGCCGGCGTCGGTGCTGTTGCCCAGCAGCAGGGTGCGCGGGGAGACGAGGATGAACGGGGCGACCTTGCCCTGCTGCATCAGCGGCTTGAGCTGCTCGGAGACCTTGAGCGTGCCGTACCAGGTGGAGGAGGAGCCCGGGAAGCCCGGGATCAGCTCGACGACCGGGAACTTCTTGTCCTTGAACGCGGGGTCGTGGTACTGCGGCGGCAGCCAGACCAGCACCTCGCCGTCGACGCCGGACAGCTGGCCCTTGAGGTCGGTCTTCTGGACGTCGTTCGGTACCTTCGGGTCGTCCACGCCCCGGAACTGCTGCGTCACCTTGGGCGGCTGCTTGGCGTCCCCGCTGCCCGCCTGGCCACCGGCCTGGCCGGCCGTGCCGCCGGTGCCCGGGTCGGCCGGCGGCACCGAGGGCACCGCCCGGACGTGCTTGCCGGTGCCGAGCAGGTCGTCCCAGCTGCCGTAGATCAGGTTGGCGTTGTTGACCATGACGAAAACCATCAGCACGGCCGTGACCTGGCAGAAGACGATCATCGCCAGCCGGGACAGGATCTGCAGCGGCCGGGGTCCGCGCACCTTGCCCCAGAGCAGCAGGGCCGCTGCGATGGAGATCGGCACGAGAATGACCGTGCAGAGGAAGAATGGCGTGCCTGTCAGTTGCATCAAGTTCTCGTATCCGGGTTCAAAGCCGTCCCGGGCCCCACTCGCCCGGAACTCGCTCCAATGGCATCGGACGGCCTGGAACGGGGATCGGTTGCCATCCGAATCTGTGCGGAACCTGAGAGGAACATCACGTTTCAGTGATGATCCCTTTTCAGGTCCGCCCTAGTCTGCCACCCTGACGGCCCGCGCCCGGACGATGCGCCCAGCCGACTCCCAGGATCGCCCCCCACCAGGGCACGATACCGCCCGTACGGAGCCGGCCGGCGGGCGAGGCGGTGCAATCGCCCCACGAGCGGGCAGCGAGACTATGGTCATGAGCACAACCCGTTTTCGCGCATCCCGCCGGATCTGGCCCGTCTGCGCCGCCCTGGCCCTGCTCGCGGCCGTCGCCGGATGCAGCAGTACCGGAGGCCTCCGCGCCGAGCAGGCCAGAGCCAAGGCCTCGGCCGCCGCCGGCGGCGCCGTCACGACCCCGCGCTGGAAGGTCGCCATGGTGACCCACGCGGGCGCCGGCGACGCCTTCTGGGACACCGTGCGCAAGGGTGCCGAGCAGGCTGCGGCCAAGGACAACATCACCTTCCTGTACTCCAACGACGCGCAGACCCAGAACCAGGTCCAGCTCGTCCAGGCCGCCATCGACCAGAAGGTCGACGGCCTGCTGGTTACGCTCGCCAAGGGCGACGCGCTCGGCGACGTCCTCGGCAAGGCCAAGGCCGCCGGCATCCCGGTGATCACCATCAACTCGGGCCAGGAGTACTCCGCCAGGTTCGGCGCGCTCACCCACATCGGCCAGGACGAGTCCACCGCCGGCCAGGCCGCCGGCGCCGAGCTGGCCGCCCGCGGGCGCAAGAACGTGCTCTGCGTGATCCACGAGCAGGGCAACGTCGGCCAGGAGCAGCGCTGCTCCGGCGCCCGGTCTGGCGCTGGACTGGCCGGCGGCGCCTTCCAGGTGCTCTACGTGGACGGCGTCAACATGCCCGACGCCCGGGCCGCCGTCGCCGCCAAGCTCCAGGCCGACCCGGCCATCGACACCGTGCTGACCCTCTCCGGCCCGATGGCCGCCACCGGCCTCCAGGCCATCCAGGACGCCCGCCGCACCGTCGAGCTGGACACCTTCGACCTGGGCACGCAGGTGGTCGCCGGGCTGAAGTCCGGCAGCGTCGGCTTCGCCGTCGACCAGCAGCCGTACCTCCAGGGGTACGAGGGCGTCGACCTGCTCTGGCTCTACCGCTCCAACCTCGACATGCTCGGCGGTGGCAAGCCGGTGCTGACCGGCCCGCAGATCCTCACCAAGGACAACGCCGACGCGCTCGCCGAGTACGTCGCGAGGGGGACGCGTTGAGCACCACGGACCTGCTCGCCCAGGACCGCCCGGCGGCGCTGCGGCGGCTGCTCGCCCGGCCCGAACTGGGCGCGCTGATCGCCGCCGCCGCCGTCTTCCTGGTCTTCGCCGCCGTTGCCGAACCCTTTCTGCGGGTCTCCTCGCTGGGCACCGTGCTCTACGCGGCGTCGACCATCGGAATCATGGCCGTACCGGTCTCGCTGCTGATGATCGGCGGCGAGTTCGACCTCTCGGCCGGCGTGCTGGTCACCACCGCCGCGCTCACCTCGTCCATGGTCAGCTACCAGCTCACCGCCGTGACCTGGGTCGGGGTGGTGGTCTCGCTCGCGGTCACGCTGTCCGTCGGCGGCTTCAACGGCTGGATGCTCAGCCGGACGAAGCTGCCCAGCTTCATCGTCACCCTCGGCACCTTCCTGATGCTCACCGGCGCCAACCTCGGCGTCACCAAGCTGATCTCCGGCACCGTCTCCACCAAGCCGATCTCCGACATGGAGGGCTTCGCCTCCTGCCGCTGGCTGTTCGCCTCCGAGGTCACCGTCGGCGGGCTGACGATCAAGGCCACCGTCTGGTGGTGGCTCGGCCTGCTGGTGATCGGCAGCTGGGTGCTGCTGCGCACCCGCTTCGGCAACTGGATCTTCGCGGTCGGCGGCGACGCGGCCGCGGCCCGCGCGGTCGGTGTGCCGGTCGCCCGGACCAAGACCGTGCTCTACCTCGGCGTCGGCTTCTGCGCCTGGGTCCTCGGCCAGCACCTGCTCTTCTCCTTCGACACCGTGCAGTCCGGCGAGGGCGTCGGCAACGAGCTGATCTACATCGTGGCGGCCGTCATCGGCGGCTGCCTGATCACCGGCGGCTACGGCTCGGTGGCCGGCTCCGCGCTCGGCGCGCTGATCTTCGGCATGGTCAGCAAGGGCATCATCTACGCCCAGTGGAACCCCGACTGGTTCAAGTTCTTCCTGGGCGCGATGCTGCTGCTGGCCGCCCTGCTCAACTCCTGGGTCAAGCGCCGCGCCGAGAGGGGACCGCGATGACCGAACTGCTCTCACTCGTCGGCGTCGGCAAGACGTACGGCACGGTCCGCGCACTGGAGGACGTCTCGCTCACCCTGCGGGCCGGCGAGATCAGCTGCGTGCTCGGCGACAACGGCGCCGGCAAGTCCACCCTGATCAAGATCATCGCCGGGCTGCACCGGCACGACGAGGGCACCTACACCATCGGCGGCGAGGAGGTCCGCCTGGACTCCCCGCGCCAGGCCCTCGACCGCGGCATCGCCACCGTCTACCAGGACCTCGCCGTGGTCCCGCTGATGCCGGTCTGGCGGAACTTCTTCCTCGGCTCCGAGCAGGGGTACAAGCGCTGGGGCGGCCTGCGGCTGGACGCCGACGGGATGCGCGCCACCACCCGCGAGGCGCTCGCCAGGATGGGCATCGACCTGCACGACGTCGACCGGCCCATCGGCACCCTCTCCGGCGGCCAGCGCCAGTGCGTGGCCATCGCCCGCGCCGTGCACTTCGGCGCCGAGGCGCTGATCCTGGACGAGCCGACCGCCGCGCTCGGCGTCAAGCAGTCCGGCGTGGTGCTCAAGTACGTCACCGCCGCCCGCGACGCCGGCCTCGGGGTCGTCCTGATCACCCACAACCCGCACCACGCGTACCTGGTCGGCGACCACTTCACCCTGCTCCGGCGGGGCCGGATGGCCGGCAGCCACCCCCGGGCCGAGATCGGCCTCGAACAGCTCACCACCGAGATGGCCGGCGGCTCCGACCTCGCCGAACTCTCGCACGAGCTCGCCCGACCGCAGTCCGACGACACCCCAGAGGAGCGCCCGCAGCCGTGACCAGCCCCAACGCCGCCACCCGGCCGCCGGTCCTGCCCACCCTGCTCGGCCTCGGCCCGCGCGCCGAGCGCCGCCGCCGCGCCCTGCCCGCAGGCCTCCTGCGGCTGCCCACCATCGGCGTCGACATCGGCGGCACCAAGGTCGTCGCGGGCGTGGTGGACGGCGAGGGCAAGGTGCTGGAGAAGCTGCGCACCGACACCCCCGACAAGAGCAAGAGCGCCAAGATCGTCGAGGACGTCATCGTCGAGCTGGTGCTCCGGCTCGCCGACCGGCACGACGTCCACGCGGTCGGCATCGGCGCGGCCGGCTGGGTCGACGCGGACCGCTCCAAGGTGCTCTTCGCCCCGCACCTCAACTGGCGCAACGAGCCGCTCCAGGAGGCGCTCAGCGAGCGGCTGCGGTTCCCGGTGATCGTCGAGAACGACGCCAACGCCGCCGCCTGGGCAGAGTGGCGCTTCGGTGCCGGGCGCGGCGAGGACCACATGGTGATGCTCACCCTCGGCACCGGCATCGGCGGCGCCGTCGTCCGCGACGGCTACGTCGACCGCGGAAAGTACGGGCTGGCGGGCGAGTTCGGGCACATGCAGGTGGTGCCCGGCGGCCACCGCTGCCCGTGCGGCAACCGGGGCTGCTGGGAGCAGTACTCCTCCGGCAACGCCCTGGTCCGCGACGCCCGCGAACTGGTCGCCGAGGAGTCCCCGGTGGTCCAGCCGCTGCTGGCCCGGGCCGGCGGCGCCGTCGAGGGCATCACCGGCCCGCTGGTCACCGAGGCCGCCCGGGCCGGCGACCCGACCGCCACCGAACTCCTCTACGAGGTCGGCACCTGGCTCGGCGTCGGCATCGCCAATCTGGCCGCCGCCCTCGACCCGGGCCGCTTCGTCATCGGCGGAGGCGTCTCCGAGGCCGGCGACCTCCTCCTCGCCCCCGCCCGCGCCGCCTTCCGCCGCACCCTCACCGGCCGCGGCTTCCGCCCCGAGGCGGCCATCGTCCACGCCGCCCTCGGCAACGAGGCCGGCCTGGTCGGCGCCGCCGACCTCGCCCGTCAGGTCGCCCGCCGCTTCCGCACCATCAAGCGGCGCCGGGTGGAGCGCTCGGTGCCGTAGGGCGCGTCCGACCGTTCCCGCCCGGCGCCCGGCGCCCGGGCCCGCGCACGGGGAGGCCGGCCGGTCCGGCCTCCCCGTGCGCGGGTGCCCGAGGTGTCAACTACCCGTTGGTAGCCGTGCGGCCCTGTTGTCGGGGCCATGGCTCCTGTGAAACAACGGAGTTGACGTCGACTCGGGAGGCCTTTCCGGATGAGAGCTCTGGCCCGCATCGCCCCGCCGCTCCTGCTCGCCACCGCCCTGGTCTGCTCCGCCGCGGGGCCGGCCGGCGCGGCGGGACCACCGGTGCAGTCCCCGCCCAAGGTGCCCGAGGCGGTGGGCTGGGGCGGCGCCGTGGCCAGCGTGGACGCCGACGCCACCGCGGCCGGGATCGAGGTGCTCCGCAAGGGCGGCAACGCCGTGGACGCCGCGGTCGCCGTCGCGGCGGCGCTCGGTGTCACCGAGCCGTACTCGGCCGGGATCGGCGGGGGCGGGTACTTCGTCTACTACGACCACGCCAGCGGGCGGGTCTCCACCATCGACGGCCGGGAGACCGCCTCCCGGACGGCCGACGAGGGGCTGTTCCTGGAGGGCGGCACGCCGCTGCCGTTCGCCGACGCCGTCACCAGCGGGCTCTCGGTCGGCGTGCCCGGATCCCCGGCGACCTGGGAGACGGCCGTCCGGCTCTGGGGCAAGCGCTCCTTCGCCGACGCGCTGCGGCCCGCCCAGCGGATCGCCGACCAGGGCTTCGCCGTCGACCAGACCTTCCAGGACCAGACCGCGCTCAACCAGGCCCGGTTCAAGGACTTCCCCGACACGGCGAAGCTCTTCCTGCCCGGCGGCAGCCTCCCCGTCGTCGGCTCCACCTTCCGTAACCCCGACCTCGCCGCCACCTACCGGCAGCTCGGCAAGGAGGGTACCAAGGCGCTCTACCAGGGCGACCTCGCCGGCGACATCGTCCGGACCATCCAGCACCCGCCGGTGGACCCGGCCTCCGGCCGCAACGCCCGCCCCGGCAAGGTGGACGCCGCCGACCTGGCCGGCTACCAGGTCCGCCGGCAGCAGCCCACCCACGTCGCCTACCGCGACTACGACCTCTACTCGATCGCCCCGTCCAGCTCCGGCGGCACCACCGTCGGCGAGGCGCTCGGCATCCTGGAGGACGGCGAGGTCGGCCGGTACGACGGCACGCAGTACTACCACCACTTCCTGGACGCCTCCCGGATCGCCTTCGCCGACCGCAACCGCTGGGTCGGCGACCCAGCCTTCAACGACGTGCCGGCGAAGGAGCTGCTCTCCGCGCGGTACGCGGCCGCCCGGGCCTGCCTGATCAGCCCCGACCGCGCGCTCACCAGCCCGCTCGCCCCCGGCGACCCGCGCCACCCGGCCGCCTGCGCGAGCGCCGGTCCGGCGCCCGCCGCCGAGCCCTACGAGGGCCTCAGCACCAGCCACCTGACGGTCGCCGACCGCTGGGGCAACATCGTCTCCTACACGCTCACCCTGGAGCAGACCGGCGGCAGCGGCATCACCGTCCCCGGCCGCGGCTTCCTGCTCAACAACGAGCTGACCGACTTCAACTTCACCCCGCTCACCCCCGGGGTGCCCGACCCCAACCTGCCCGGCCCGGGCAAGCGCCCCCGCTCCTCGCTCTCGCCGACCATCGTGCTGCGCGACGGCGAGCCCGTGCTGGCGGCCGGCTCGCCCGGCGGGGCGACCATCATCACCACCACCCTCCAGGTGCTGCTCGGCCGCCTCGACCGGGGCCTGAGCCTGGAGCAGGCGATCACCGCGCCGCGCGCCAGCCAGCGCAACACGGCCGCCACCCAGGCCGAGCCGGCCTTCCTCGCCCTGCCCGAGCGGGCCCGGCTGGAGGCGCTCGGCCACGTGTTCGCGAGCACGCCCGAGATCGGCGCCGCGACCGGCGTCGAACGCCTGCCGGACGGCCGCTGGGTGGCGGCCGCCGAACCGGTCCGCCGTGGCGGCGGCGCCGCGGCGGTGGTGCGGCCCGCACCCTGACGCCGGCCGGTTTGTCGGTGGGCGGCGGTAGATTCGGGGTGGGCGTCCTTCCGGGCGCCCACCCGTCGTCCGAAGCACCCGTCCGAACCACCGGGAAGGCCGCCCGCCGTGACCGTCCGCATCGCCACCTGGAACATCAACTCCGTCACCGCGCGGCTGCCCAAGCTCCTCGAATGGCTGGAGAGCGCCAAGCCGGACGTGCTCTGCCTCCAGGAGCTCAAGTGCGCCGCGGACGCCTTCCCGTACGAGCCCGTGCGCGAGCTGGGCTACGAGACGGCCGCGCACGGCACCGGCCGGTGGAACGGCGTCGCCGTCGTCTCCCGGATCGGCCTGGACGACGTCGTGCGTGACCTCCCGGGCCAGCCCGGCTACCTGGCCGACGACGCCCTGCTGCCCGACGTCGAGCCGCGCGCCATCGCCGCCACCTGCGGCCCGGTCCGGGTCTGGTCGGTCTACGTGCCCAACGGCCGCGAGGTCGACCACGCCCACTACCGCTACAAGCTGGAGTGGCTGGAGGCCCTGCGCCAGGCCTCGCTGGAGGACGCCGCGGGCCCGCGCCCGTTCGCCGTCCTCGGTGACTTCAACATCGCCCCGGCCGACGAGGACGTCTTCGACGTCGCCGCCTTCGAGGGCCTCACCCACGTCACCCCCACCGAGCGCGCAGCCCTCACCGCCCTCGCCGAGGCGGGCCTCCAGGACGTCGTGCCGCGCCCGCTCAAGTACGACCGCCCGTACACCTACTGGGACTACCGCCAGCTGGCCTTCCCGAAGAACCGGGGCATGCGGATCGACCTCACCTTCGCCAACAAGGCCTTCGCCGACGCCGTGACGGACAGCTACGTCGACCGCGAGGCCCGCAAGGGCAAGGGCACGTCCGACCACGCCCCGGTCGTGGTCGACCTCGACCTCTGAGTCACTCCCGGTAGCGGGTGGTCCCCCGAACGGTCCAGAGCGGTGGCCGGGCGGGGGCCGGGTGCCTAGCGTCGGTGAATGACTGGGTGTAGTTGTTCGATCACGTGGACATCGGAGTCCCCGGCTGCGCCCGAGAATCCCGGAGGTTCCGGTATGCGCCCCACGCGTACGGCCGCCGCCGCCCTGATCGGCGCGACGGTGCTGACCGGCCTGACGGCCCCCATCGCGCTGGCCAAGGACGGCGCCGCCACGGTCAGCCCGTCCCAGGCCGCACCGGGCCAGACCGTGACGGTCACGGTCTCCTGTGAGAAGTCCGACAAGCCCAACGCCAAGACCATCACCGCCAACTCCCAGGCCTTCGAGGGCGGCCCGGCCACCCTCACACTCGGCTCGGACGGCAAGCACACCGGCTCCGCCCGGCTGGCGGCCAAGAACAGCGGCGACAACAAGGTCGACGGCACCTGCCCCGACGGAGCCGCCTTCTCCACCAGCGTCACGGTCACCACCGTGACCACGTCCACGACCACGTCGTCGCCGGCCGGCAGCCTCGGCGAGTGGGGCCAGGCGGCCGGGGAGTGGGCCGGCTCGCTCGGCCAGTCCGGCGCGGGCAGCCAGCAGATCGCCCCGCACGGCGCGGTGAAGACCGGCCTGGGCGGTTCGGTCGCCGCCAACCCGGCCGAGCTGGCCGGCGGCGCGGCGCTGGTCATCGGCGGCATCGGCGGGTTCTGGCTGCTGCGGCGGCGGGGAGGCGCCGACTCCGCCTGAAGGGCCGCCGCGCGTGCGGCTTCGACGGTGCCGCCGGACGTCACGTCCGGCGGCACCGTCGTGTTCCCGGGTGCCGCTCAGGCGATGGCCGGCAGCGCCTGCGGGGATCCGCTGTCCTCCGCGGCGCTCAGGGCGCCGGTGGCCAGCAGGTACTGGGCCAGGATGTACGTGGCCATGATCCAGAACTGATGTCCCGGCAGCTCCCGCCACTTCGCGAGCTTGGTGGCGATCAGGGTGTCGGAGAGCAGGAAGAGCGCCCCGCCCAGACCCGTCCGCCACCCCAGCCCGGCCGAGGTGACGGCCGTCGAGGCGAGCAGCAGGCTGTACCCGGCCACCGGGACCTGGAGGTCGCCGAGGTCCGGCCAGAGCCGGCCCACCATCGTCGCCCAGGCCGTGGCGTACGCGGCCGCGACCACCAGCGCCCGCCGCCGGTCGGTCAGCGCCCCCTGCCGGACGAACATCGTCACGAAGCAGACGTGCGCCGCCGCGAAGGAGCCCATGCCGGCCAGGAACGCGGTGTCGTTGCCGAGCTGCAGCAGCACGTCGCCGCCCCCGCTCAGCAGCAGCGCGGGCGCCAGCAGCTTCGGCGCCTCCCGGCCGGCCGCGGTGGCGGCCGTGACGCTGTGCGCGGCCAGCAGCGGCATCAGGGCCGGCTTGGTGGCGTGCCGCAGCACGGGCGTGTCGGTGAGGAGCGCGCCCAGGTGGGCCGCCGAGGTGGCGGCGAAGCCGGTGAGCAGCCCGGTGGCGGCGCGCAGGCGCCCTGGTCCGCGGCCGCCGAGAACGGCGCGGGTGGTCGTACGGATGCTCATGCGGCGGTGTCCTCCGGGGGTCCGGGTGGGGCGGGGCCCGGGCGCCGGGGCGGCGGCCCGTTCGTCCGCACCCTAGGCGACCGGGCCCGCGCCGGGGAAGGGCTTGTTACCGGCGCGTAGCACCGGCGGTGCCCGCGGGGTGACGCGGCGGCGGGCGCGGCGGTCGGCGGGCGGCGGGCGCGGCGCTCGGCGGGCGGTGGGCCGGCCGATCCGCCGCCCGGTCCGGTTGCTGCCACCGGGGCCGCGCCCACCGTCTAGTCTGGTCCACGACATGGAGCAGCAGGAGTACGCGGCCGACACCACGCAGGTGGCCGGCGGCACGTCGGACGGACGCACGGGCGGGGCGGGGCGGAGCACCACCGTCGCCGTCGTCGCCGTACGCGAAGCCGGTCCTGACGCTCCGCAGGTGCCGGGCCCGGCCGCGGACGCCGGCGGACTCTCGCCCGACCCCGGGCTGCTCCGGCTCGCCCAGTGGTTCGCCGAGGCCGGTCCCGGGGCCGCCGACGACCTCTGCACCGCCTCCTTCGGCCTCTACCCCGCCCGCCACTTCGGCGTCCCCGCCGAGCCGGCCCCCGGCGCCGCGCCCGGCCCCGCCGAGGCCGAGGTCAGCTGGTGGCACGGCCCCACCGCGCACGCGCCCGCCGCGCTGCGCGCCCGAGAGGCCCGCCCGGCGCGCGGTCCGCGCCGGGCCCGGCGGGACGCCGGGGCATCGTCCGCCGTCCTCTCAGGGGCCAAACCGGGCACGCCCGGTAAGCACCGCAAACCCGAGCGCGCCCGCTCCGCCGCCGGGACGCAGGATCGCTCCGCTGCCGCCGAGCGCCGGATCGCCGCCCGGCTGCTGCTGGCCCACCCGCTGGTCACCGCCTCCGGGCCGCACGCCGAGGGCTTCCCGCTGATCCGCCGTCACCGTGACTGGCTCACCGAGCGGTTCGACACCCTGCTCGGCTACCGCCTCGTGGTCGGTCCCTGGCACGCCCGGCTCTGCAAGGCCGGCCTCGGCCCCGGCACCGGCCGCCGGCTCGAACACCCCGGCACCGGCGCCCCGTTCACCCCCGGCGGATACGCCCAACTCGCCCTCGCCCTGGCCCTGCTGGTCGACGCCCCCGAACAGCTCCCGCTCGGCCGGCTGCTGGCCGCGATGCGCTCCGCCGCGCCGGGGCCGGACCGCTGCGCCGCCCCCGCCGACCTCGCCACGGCCCTGGCCGCGCTCGCCGAGTGGCAGGTGCTCGACGGCATACCCGCCGACCTGGCCGAGGAGAGCGCCGTCCTGACGGTCGACCGCGAGCTGGCCCGTGCCGTCCCCGCCGGCCCGCCCGCCCTCGCCGCCGACGCCACCGACCTGATCCGCCGCGCCACCCAGGCCGATCCCGGCACGGCCGTCCGCCGCCGCCTCGCCGAGACCCCGGCCGTGCTCGCCGCCGACCTGCCCGAGGACCAGCGCGCCTGGCTCCGTGACCACCACCACACCGGCCCCGCCGCCCTCGCCGACTTCCTCGGCCTGGAGGCCGAGGTGCGGGCCGAGGGCGTCGCCCTGCTCGACCCCGCCGACGAACTCACCGACCTCGCGCTGCCGGGCCCCGGCACCGTGGCCCAGGCCGCCCTGCTGCTGGTCGAGCGCCTGGTCGAGGAGGTCCGCCCGCTCCCGGGCGAGACCACCGACGCGGACGTCCCGGTCCCCGACGCCCTGATAGACGGCGTCCTCGGCGACATCGCCGACGAGTACGGCCTCCCGGCCGGCTGGCGCCGCGACTACCTCGCCGACCGCACCGCCCTGCGCCGCGACACCCTCGACCTGCTCCACCGGATGGGCCTGCTCGCCCCCACCCCCCGCGGCACCCGCCCCCCGGGCTGGCTCGTCCGCGCCCCCGCCGCCCGCTACGCCCCCGCCGCCGACCTCCTCCCGCCCCCGGGCACCGGCCGCCACTCCCGCCGGGACCAGCCGGTGACGGTCCCCGCCCCGGCCGGGCCGAGGGAGGAACAGCGGGCGTGACATGACGGCTGGACTCGCCCGGGCCGACCTTTGTCCGGATCTGCTCCGCGAGCTTCTCGGGCAGGGTCACGGTGTACTTCTTGGTCGTGGCCATATCGGCGACCCCGCCGTGCGTGCATGTGCGCTGATCACATCACCGTCCGGCCGTGGCCGCCGTCACCGGGCCGTGTTGGACGGTTTCGACGGTGGCGCCGACGCCGAGGGTGCCGAGGGCGATGGAGGCGAGGACGGCGGCGCAGGCGAGGTAGCGGCGGTGGCGCTGGGGGAGCGGGAAGCGCGGATCCTGGAGGGTCGCCGGAGGGTTGGCGTTCATGTCAGGGAGCGTTCCAGGGTGGTGTGAACGATCGCTACGCGTGGGTGAAGTCCGGATGGGGGGCGGGCGTCGGTTCGTGCCGACAGGGCCGCAGGTGAGCGGCCCCGCCGGGGCGCGCGCGGGCCTCGGCGGGTCGGCCCGCTCCGGGCCACGAGGCAGCCAGGTGCGCGGGTGCCCCGCGCGACGGTGGCCCGTCAGGCGGCGGCGTACATGCGCCGCGCCGGCTCGGCGGTCGGGCGCGCGGCCTGCTCGGGGCTCACCCGGGTCGTCGGCTCGGCTGTGTCGAGGTAGTGGGCGAGGGCCTGCCGGCTGCGGGCCAGGTCGTCGATCCGGGCGTCGAGTTCGGCGAGCTCGCCCCGCAGGGTGGCGAGCAGGTCGGGGCAGGCCTCCAGGGCGGGGAGGGGGCCGCTGGCGCACGGCAGGATCTCGGCGATCACCCGGGTGGACAGGCCCGCCGCCAGCAGGCCGCGGACCTGCCGCACCCGGACCAGGGCGTCGTCGCCGTACTCGCGGTAGCCGGCGGCCGACCGCTCCGGGAGGATCAGGCCCTGCTCCTCGTAGTACCGCAGAAGGCGGGTGGACACCCCGGTCAGGCGGGCGAGTTCTCCGATGCGCATGATCATCGGAACGTCCGCCCGCCCGCCGCTGTTCCCGCCCGCCGCCGGCGGGCCGGCTGCTCCGGCTACTCCGGGAGGCCGGTGAGGAAGTCCATGACCAGCTTGCGCAGTTCGGGCAGCAGCTCGACGAAGGCCATGTGGCCGGCGGCCAGTTCGGCGAGCCGGGCACCCGGGATGCCCCCGGCGACGACGCGGTGCTGGCTGGGCTGCACCAGCATGTCCTCGGTGGGGCTGATCACCAGCGTCGGCACCGCGACGGAGCCCAGATCGCCGCGGACGTTCACCTCGCCCACCAGGGTGAACTGCTGCCGGACGCCGTCCGGGAGCGGGGTCAGCAGGTTGTCGTACAGACCGGCGAGCTCCTCGGGGGTCAGCGAGGAGACCCAGGTCGAACCGAAGAGCACCGAGAGCATGAAGCGGGCCATCAGCTCCGGGTGGTCGCTCAGGCCGACCACCAGCTCGGCGGTCATCCGCAGGCGGTGGTCACCGCCGGCCACCGGGGCTATCAGCAGCAGCGAGCGGACCCGCTGCGGGTGGCGGTTGGCGGCACGGACGGCGACGGCGCCGCCCATCGAGTAGCCGGCCAGGTCGAAGGTCTCCAGGCCCTCCTCGACGGCGGCGGCGACCAGCCGGTCCGCCAGCTCGTCCAGGGTGGGCGCCTGCGGCTCGTACGGGGAGTCACCGGAACCGGGGAAGTCCGGCGCGACGACGGTGCGGTGGGCGGCGAGGTCCTCCAGCAGCGGGCCCCAGTTGTTGATGCCGCTGCCGCCCGCGCCGTGGGCGAGCAGCAGGCCGGGGCCGGAGCCGAGGACGGTCCGGGCGAGCGGGGCGGGGGTGGTCGGCTTCTCGGACATGGCAGGTGGCTCCTCTGCGGCCGTGGGTGTCTCGGTCACTCGCGACAGTACGTGTTCACACCGATGTGAAGGTCAAGCACGCGGCCCAACTCCCTTCAGAGCAACCCGAGGTGACATGCCGGATCGCGGGCCGGCCGCCGGACGCGCCGGAGCGTCGACCGGCGGGCAGGAGGGAGCGTGCCTCGGCGCTGCGGAGGGGGCCTCCCGCCGAACGCCGGGGCCGCGTCGACCGCCCGGAACAGGCGGCCCCGCTGTCGCACGGACGGAACGCCGGGGTCCGGCTGTGGCGGCAGCCGGGCCATGGGGCAGGATGGCAGTCCGTTCGGAATACGTACGTCCGCTCCAACGCGGCTGCGCACGACACGACCTGGCAGGCGACAAGGTGACGACACAGCACGTACGGCGGCCGGCGGCGGCCCGTTCCCTCGCCCTCCACGCTGCGGGGGCGGGTCGGTGACCCGGGACCTGCTCCTGCACGACTGGGTGGTGGCCGGCATCGCGCTGGCCTCCGGCTGTGTGGCCGGTCTGGTGCTGCGGGCGCTGATGAAGTGGCTGGGCAAGCACGCGAGCAGGACCAAGTGGAGCGGGGACGACATCATCGTCGACGCGCTGCGCACCATCGTCCCCTGGGCGGCCGTGATCGCCGGGGCCGCGGTGGCCGCTTCGGCCCTGCCGCTCACCGCGCGGATCGGGGTGCTGGTCGACCGGTCGCTGACGGCCGTGCTCATCGTCATCGCGACGCTCAGCGCGGCCCGGGTGGTGGCCGGGCTGGTGCAGTCGGTGGCCGCGTCCCGGACGGGCGTCGCGGCGTCCGCGACCATCTTCGTCAACATCACCCGCATCGTGGTGCTGTCGATGGGCGTCCTCGTGGCCCTGGAGACCCTCGGGGTGTCCATCGCCCCGCTGGTCACCGCCCTCGGGGTGGGCGGTCTCGCGGTCGCGCTGGCGTTGCAGGACACCCTCGCCAACCTCTTCGCGGGTGTGCACATCCTCGCCTCGAAGACGGTCCAGCCGGGTGACTACATCCGGCTCACCAGCGGGGAGGAGGGGTACGTCGTCGACATCAACTGGCGCAACAGCGTGGTGCGCAACCTGTCGAACAACCTGGTGATCATCCCCAACGGCCGCCTGGCGCGGACGAACATGACGAACTACTCCCAGCCCGAGCAGAAGCTGTCGATCCTGGTCCAGGTCGGGGTCGGCTACGACAGCGACCTGGAGCACGTGGAGAGGGTCACCCTCGACGTCGTCGACAGCGTGATGGCCGACATCAGCGGTGGCGTGCCCGACCACGAGGCCGCCGTCCGTTTCCACACCTTCGCGGACTCCAGGATCAACTTCACGGTGATCCTGGGCGTCGGCGAGTTCAGCGACCAGTACCGGATCAAGCACGAGTTCATCAAGCGCCTGCACCAGCGGTACCGGACGGAGGGCATCTCGATCCCCGCGCCCACGCGCACGGTCTCGCTGCAGCAGGACGGGGCGGGCGAACCGTCGTCCCTCCCGGCGGTTCCGCACCAGTGGGAGGCGTCGTCCAAGGCGCTGGCGGACCGGCGGCGGTAGCCGGCGCGTGGGGCCGGCCAGGCCGTTTCTTTCCGATCATCGGACCGCCGGTCCGACCGTGCCGTTGACTGACGCGCAGTGGGGCGCGGACAGGGCTTCACCTTCAGGACCCGTCGGGCGCACGACGTCGGGGAGCTCCCAGCCCTCGGGGGCAGAGTTCCTGCGCTGATCCGACAAGATCCGAAAGAGAGGCCCTAGCCGGCGGGCTGGACCTCGTACGGGGCCGGGTACGGCGTCTCGTACGGGGTCAGCACCAGCCGCACCACGTCCTCCAGCCGCCGCCGGGCGTCGCCGAGCGTGGTGCGGCCGGTCACCCAGGCGGTCAGCTCGCCCTGCCAGGCGTGGCCCACGATGTGCCGCACGAGGTCGCTCGCGGCCGCCGGGACTTCGGCCATCACCGCTTGGAGCGCGGTGCTGTCGGCGCGGGCCATTCCCTGCAGGGCCTCGCTGGCGAAGGGGTCGGTGGAGGCGGCGACGGCCACCCGGAGCCGGGCCAGCTCGGGCTGGCGCTGGTAGGCGCGCATGCCGCCGCGGACGAAGCGCACCGCCCGGTCGGTGGCGCCCAGCCCGGCCCGGGGCCCGCGCAGCTCCGCCACCAGGTCGGCCAGGAGCAGCCGGTGCCACTCCGCGATGGCCGCCGCCAACAGGTGGTCCTTGGAGGAGAAGTAGCGGTACGCCGTCCCCAGGGCGACTCCGGACCGCTCGCAGACCTGCTTCATCTGCAGCCGCTCGACGCCGATCTCGTTCACCAGGGCGAGTGCGGCCGCGATCAGGGACTCGCGGCGTTCGAGCTGACGCGGAGACATCGTCTCCACCGGCCGTGGTGACAGGTCAACCTTGGTCACCCGCACCATGATACGGCCCGGGGCCGCCCAGGAGTATGACGCCGACCGGCCGCCTCTCGTCCGCCCGCCGTGCACCGGGGTGCAGGCGGGGGCGGCCGCCGGTCAGCGCAGCCGGGCCGAGCGGTCGCGGACCAGCGCCTCCTGCACCGCCGAGGCCACCAGCCGGCCGTCCCGGTCGTAGAACTCGCCGAACGACAGCCCGCGCCCGTCCGAGGAGGACGGGCTGCGCTGGGCGAACAGCAGCCACTCGTCGGCCCGGAACGGGCGGTGGAACCACATCGCGTGGTCCAGCGAGGCCAGGATCAGCCGCGGCGCCTCGGTGCGCTGGAAGAAGTTCGGCTGGATGTGCAGCCCGGCCGTCGAGGCCAGCGTGAGGTCCGAGAGGTAGGTGAGCGCGCAGACGTGCAGCAGCGGGTCGCCGTCGGGCAGCGGGGAGCCGGTGCGCAGCCAGACGAACTGCTGGGGCATGCCGGGCACGGCCGGGGGCACGCCGGGCGCGTCCGGCGGGACGAACCGCAGCTCCAGCGAGCCGAAGCCGCTCGTGCGGGTGAGTGCCGCGCGGTCCGCCTCGTCCCAGAGCGAGAGCGCGTCCGGCAGTTCCTCGGGCCCGGGCAGGGCGGGCATCTCGCGGTGACGGTCGGCGGAGGGCTCGGGCCGCTTGAAGGAGGCGGAGAGGGTGAAGATCGCGTCGCCGCCCTGGACCGCCGTCACCCGGCGGGTGGCGTACGACATGCCCTGGCGGACCCGGTCGACCTCGTAGCGGATCGGGCGGGTCGGGTCGCCGGCGAGCAGGAAGTAGCCGTGCAGGGAGTGCACCGGGCGGTCCGGCCCGACGGTCAGCCCGGCGGCGGTCAGCGCCTGCGCGGCCACCTGGCCGCCGAAGGCACGCATCGGGGCGCCGGCATGGCACCGGCCCCGGAACGTGTTCTCGTCCAGCCGCTCGATCCGCAGCAGCTCGGCGAACGGGCCGGCGGTATCGGTGGCCCGTCTTTCCTGTTCGGTCACGTCGGTCACCGGCCCATAGTGGCAGAAGCCAACGGTCCGGCGGTGTGACCTGGGTAACCCTTTCGGGTTAATCCCGGCCTAGAACCTGTTTCAGTACCAGGCGGCGGCCGACGCGTTGTCAGTACCCCCTCCTAGCGTGCTCGGCATGTCGCAAGCCGCACACGCGTACGCCTATCTGCGCCCGTCCGCCGTCCTCGACGGCTCCGACGGCCCGCGCCTCGCCCTGGAGACCTCCGGCGGCGCCACCCCGCTCGGGGCGGTCGCCAACCCGCGCTTCTTCGCGGGCTTCCTGGCCGACCCGGCACCGGCCGCCGCCGCGCTGCTCGCGGTCGCGGACGTCGCCGCCGCCCGCTACTACCAGCCGCAGCTGCGCGCCTCGCTCGACCCGGTGGTGACCGCCAACGGCGACCGGCTGCGGTTCGAGTCCTTCTCCGGCTGCTGCGGCGTCTACGCCCGGCTCGACGTCCTCGGGGCCGGGCTCGACGGCGACGAGATCGGCCACGGCACCACCAACGTCGACGTCAACAACCCGCTGCGCGAGGCGCTCACCCGGATCGCCCCGGGCGACCCGCTGCACCTCGCCGTCGGCCCGGACGCCCTGGAGGTCACCACCTTCGACGGGCCGGTCGTCGAGAAGAAGGTGCCGTTGCCCGAGCGCTGGCTGCGCGGTTTCGCCGAGACCCAGGTGACGGCCGCCGGCTTCGACCTGCGCGCCGAGCTGCCCGCCGCCGAGGCCGTCCGCTTCCTGCGCTCGCTGCCGCGCGGCGGCGGCCGGACCCGGGCCGCCGCAGGCTGGGTCGTCCCCGCCGGCCGGACGCTGCGCCCGACCACCCGGCCGGTGCCCGGTGCGGTCTGCCTGCCCGGCCCGGAGCGGCTGGCCGCCCTGCAGAGGGTGCTGAGGCACGCGCTGGCGCTGCGGGTCTACGGGCCGGTGGCGGGCGACGGCCCGGCCGCCTCGGCCTGGGAGGTGGTGCTGCCCGGCATGCGGCTCACCCTCACCCTGTCGCCCGACGCCTCGCGCGGCTTCTCCGGCGAGGGAGGGGTGCTGGGCGCACTGGCCACCGGCACCGCCGAGCAGGACGCCGAACTGGTCGCCGTCCTGCTGGCCTGGGAGCCGCGGGTCGAGGTCGCCGAGCTGGCCGAGCAGTCCGGCCTCACCCCGGCGCGGGTGCGGGCCGCGCTCACCCGGCTCGGCACCGCGGGGCAGATCGGCTACGACACCGCCGAGGCCGCGTACTTCCACCGGCAGCTGCCGTACGACGCCGGCCGCGCCGAGGCGCGGAACCCGCGGCTGCGGGCCGCCCACGCGCTGGTCGCGGCGGGCGCCGTCCGGCTGGAGGAGGGCGGCGCGCTCGCCACCGTCACGGTGGACGACCACCTCCAGCGGGTCCGGACGGACGCGGCGGGGGCGCTGAGCTGCACCTGCCTCTGGTGGGCCAAGTACCGGGGCGGGCGCGGGCCGTGCAAGCACGCGCTGGCGGTCGGGATGGTCCGGGAGAACGCGGCGAGTGCGGCGGACGCGACGAGCACGGTGGGAGCGGGCGCATGAATGGCGTCGAGCAGCTGGTGACGGCGGTCCGCGAGGGGCGGACGCCGCAGGTGCCGGCCCTGGTGGCGGGGCTCGGCCCGGCCGAGCGGCGGGCCTGTCTGCCAGCGTTCAAGGAGCTGCGCAAGAAGGTCCGGGGCGAGTGGTCGAAGGAGGCGATCGCGCAGGCCGGGGCGCTACTGGTGGCCGGCGCCGGCTGCCACGCCGGGCCGGCCGGGGCCGCGACCTGGATCGGCGGGCGGGACTTCGCCGGCCGCTCCTTCGCCCGCCACCCGGCACTCGCCCAGGTGGTCGGCGCGCAACCGGTCGAGTGGCAGGTCGAGGTGGCCACCCGGCTGGCGGCGCGCCGCGGGCCGGGCTGGAACTGGGACCTCTACCCGCTGATCGAGGACGTGGTCCGGCGGACGGGCTGCCCGGTGCCCGACACGGAGGCCTTCACCGCCGAGTGGCTGGAGCAGCTCGCGAGGGGCGACGACAACCGCGGCTGGGGCCGGACGCTGCTGGAGCGCCTGCGCGAGGACGACTTCACGCCGGTGCTGGCGCCCCGGGTGTTCGAGCTCGCGGACATCGGCTGGCGGCTCGAACACCGGTTCACCGAGCGGCCCGGGGACTGCTGGCCGGAGGCGGTCGCCGCGCTGGCGGCCGCTGGTGAGCTGGACCGGGCCGAGCTGCTCGACCGGTGCCTCGCCCGGCTGGTGCGCGGTGGCAAGCCGGCCGACCAGCGGGCCTTCCTCGCCGTCCTGGCCGCCCTCGCGCCCACCCCGGAGGAGTACACCGCCCGGCTGCGCAGCCTGGTCGCCCTGCTGGACGGGCTCTCCGTGGTGGCCGGCCACGCCCAGCAGACGCTGGCCGGGCTGGACGCGGCCGGGCTGGTCGGGCCGGAGGTGCTGACGGAGGCCTCGGCGGTGGTGCTGTTCCGGACGGAGAAGAAGCTCGTCCGTGCGCAGCTGGGCTGGCTCGACAAGGCGGCCCGGCGCTCGCCCGAGCGGGCCGGCCCGGCGGTGCTGGCGGCGGCCGAGGCCTTCGGGCACTCCGACAGCGCCCTCCAGGAGCGGGCGCTCAACGTGGTGGCCCGTCACCTCGGGGCGGCCGGTGAGGCGGTGCTTCCGGAGCTGCGGTTCGCCGCCGAGGCGCTCAACCCGGCCCACCACGCGCGCGCCGGCGAGTTGCTGGGCGCGCCGCTCGGCGGCGACGACCCGGACACCGGGTGGAGCGAGCTGCTCCCGCCCGTCCCGCAGCCGAGGCCGCTGGGGGAGCCGCTCGCCACCCCGGAGGAGGTCGCCGAGGAGCTGTCCGTGCTGATGCTCTCCGGCCGGGTGGACGTCGCCGTCTTCGAACGCACCTTGGACGGCCTGGTCCGGCATGCCCACCGCGACCGCACGGCGCTCGCCGAGGCGCTGGAGCCGGTCCTGAGGGTGCACCAGTGGAGCGGCGTCGGCCGGTGGCAGGACTGCGGGCCCGGCGACGTCCTGTACGTCGCGGCCGCCGTCGCCGGGCAGACCCCGCCTCACCGGCTCCGGGACTTCCTCGGCGGCGGGGGCAGATCGCCGCTGCGCGGTCAGGCCGGCACCGTCCACGGTCATGTGCTCGCCGCCCGGCTGGAGGAGGCGGCCTGGCAGGTGACCGCGACCCGGCCGCCGTTCCTGCTCGCCACCCCGACCGACGCCACCGGCGCGCTGGACGCGGCCGTGCTGGTCTCGCGGCTGGCCGGCTACGAATCGGGGGGAGTGACGCCCGGCCAGGTCGACCTCCAGGCGGCCCTGCTGCGGCTCACCCCGACCACCGACGAGGCGGTGCTCGCCGCGGCCGGGCGGCTCGCCTCGCCGGCCGGGCGCTGGGCGGCGCAGTGGCTGCGCGAGGGCGGCCTGCCCGGTCAGTCCTCGGAGCGGGTGGTCTTCGAACCCGGCCGGGGGGCGAAGAGCGTCCGGCCGTACTGGGAGCGTTGGTGGGAGGGGCTCAAGCGGGTCTCCGTGGCCCAGCCCGGTTTCGGCGCCGGACCGAAGGGCCCGGCCGGGCAGCGCCTGGACGCGAGGTTCCGGGCCCTGTTCGACGGCACCGAGCCCAGCGTGGCGCGGGCCCGGAAGCAGGACGAGTGGCTCTGGCAGCCCACCGTGCACTGGGTCGCCATGCTCCCGCACCACCGCGAGGAACAGGCCGCCCGCTGGCTGGACTGGTTCGCCGACTCCGCCGACCGGGAACGGCGGGGCGCGGCCGCCCTGCTGCCGGTCCTCGCCGAGGCCGGCGGCCCGGCCGGCCTCGCCCTCCACCTCGCCGTCGCCTACGGCCTGGGCGCGCGCTCCCCCGAGGACCGTACGGCCGCGGTCGACGCCCTGCTGGTCCTCGCCGCCCGCGGCGATCTCGACGGCGCCCTGCTCGGCCGCGAACTCGGCGAGCTGGTGGCCCGTGGCACCGTCAAGCCGAACCGCCTCGCCGCGGCCGTCACCGCCGCCGCCGACACCGGTGCCTACGCCACCGTCTGGTCCGTCCTCGCCCCCGCCCTCCCGGTGCTCCTGGCCGGCGAGCCCGCCCGCGGCACCACCGACCTCCTCGCCGTGGCCACGGACGCCGCCCGCCGCTGTGCGGCCCGCGGCCCGATACCCGAGGTGGCCGCAGTGGCGGCGCGGGCGGGGTCGGGCCGCCTGGTGAAGGAGGCACGCTCGCTGCGCGACCTGCTCGCCGGCTGACGGACCGGCCGGGTGCGGGACCGGCCGGGTCCGAGGTGGGCCCCGGTGCCGGGCCCGGCGGACCCGGCACCCAGCCGGTTCACCGGGCCGGGCGGCCCGTCCGCGTGACGGGGCCGTCTAGGGTGAGCGGGGTCATCAGCCGTCGCACCGTCCGGAGCACCCGTGCTGCACCTGCGCCTCATCGTGCCCACCGACCTCCGGGACACCGTGTTGACCTGCCTGGACGGCTCGGTCGGCGTGACCCATGTGGTGCTGCTGCCGGATGCCGCCGTCCGGCCCGCCGGGGACGTGGTGCTCTGTGACGTGGCGCGGGAGTCGGCGGACGAGGTGCTGGGGGCGCTGCGGGAGACCGGGCTGACCGAGCGCGGGGCGATCGACGTCGAGGAGATCGAGCTGACCCTCTCGGCCGCCGCCGACGAGGCCGAGCGCCTCGCGCCCGGGGAGGGCGCCGACGCACTGGTCTGGGAGGCGGTCTCCGAGATCACCCACGAGGAGTCCACCCTCACCGGGGTCTACCTGGCCTTCCTCACCGTCGCGACGATGCTGGCCGCCTGCGGTGCGGTGCTGGACAGCGCGGTCCTGGTCGTCGGCGCGATGGCGGTGGGCCCGGAGTTCGGGCCGCTGGCCGGTCTCTGCGTCGCGGTGGTCCAGCGCCGGCCGCGGCCGGCGCTGCGTTCGCTGAACGCGCTGGTGGCCGGGTTCGCGGTGGCGATGGCGCTGACGGTCTGCTTCACGCTGCTGATGGACGGCCTGGGGCTGTTCAGCCAGGGGCAGTTCGACGGGGCCCGGCCGAACACGTCGTTCATCTGGCAGCCGGACGCGACCTCGTTCGTGGTGGCCTTCCTCGCGGGGATCGCCGGGCTGCTCTCGCTGACCTCCTCGAAGGCCGGGATGCTGGTCGGCGTCGCGATCTCGGTGACCACCGTGCCGGCCGCCGCCAACGCGGCGGTCGCGCTCGGGTACGGCGACTTCCGGCAGTTCTGGGGCTCCAGTCTGCAGCTGGTGCTGAACATGCTGGGCATCGTGGTGGCCGGGGTGCTGACGCTGCTGGTCCAGCAGGGCGCCTGGCGGCGGATCCGCCGCCGGGCGAAGGGGGAGCCGGCGGCCCGGGGGACGGCCGGCTGAGGGACGCACCGTCCGCGGGCAGCACGGAGGGTGAGCGCGGGGAGGGTGAGTGCGGGAAGGACGAGCGCCGGAGCGGCGGACGCGGGAAGGACGAGCGCGGGAGCGGCGACGCGGGGAGGATGAGCGCCGGAGCGGCGGACGGGCGGAGGGGGCCGGAGTTCGCGTGGACTCCTGCCCCTCCCGATGCGCCGGGCCGCGTCAGACGGTGACCCCGTCGTCCTCGGCCGCCGCCTTGGGCCGGGTCGCGGGCGCGGCCGCCGCCGCACCGCCTGCCGCCGGGTCGCCCGCCGCCCCCGCCGGCGTGGTGCCCGCCGCCATCCCTGCCGGCGCAGCGCCAGCCGGCGCGCCGCTCGCCTCCGCTCCGGCCGCCGGGGCGAGGCCGTCCGGGACGACCAGCGTCGCGTCGTCCTGCGGCAGCGCCGCGACCGCCCGCCACCAGAGCCGCAGCGCGGGCGGATCGGCCGGTTCGAAGGGCTTGCCGGGACGGGGTACCGCCAGGCGCGCGCCGAGCGCCTGGGCCGCGGCGACCACCCGCTCGGCGGGCTCCTCCCACGGGTGCGGCGCCAGGTTGAAGGTGCACCAGTGGATCGGCAGCAACAGCTCGCCGCCGAGGTCGAGGTGGGCCCGGACGCCCTCCTCCGGGGTCATGTGGACCTCGGGCCAGAAGTCGCAGTACGCGCCGACCTGCATCATCGTGGCGTCGAACGGACCGAGCCGGCGGCCGATCTCGGCGAACCCGGGGAAGTAGCCGGTGTCGCCGCTGTGGAAGACCCGGTGCCCGCCGCCGGCCACCACCCAGGACGCCCAGAGGAAGAGCGCGCTGGTGCGCGGGCCGCGGCTGCAGTAGTGCCGGGCCGGCGTGGCGGTCAGGGTGAGCCCGGCGACCTCGGCCGACTCCCACCAGTCCAGCTCGACGAGCCGGTCGGCGGGAACGCCCCAGTGCTCCAGATGGGCGCCGACGCCGAGCGGGACGGCGAAGACCGCGCCGGTGCCGATGAGGGCGCGGATGGTGGCCATGTCGAGGTGGTCGTAGTGGTCGTGCGAGACCACCACGACGTCGACCGGGCCGAGTTCGGAGAGTGGGAGCGGCACCGGGTGGAGCCGTTTGGGGCCCGTCCAGCCGAAGGGGGAGCAGCGCTCGCCCCAGACCGGGTCGAACAGCACCCGGCGGCCGTCGATCTCGGCCAGTACGGTGGCGTGGCCGAGCCAGGTGAGCCGCAGGCCGGAGGCGGGCGGTGCGGCGAGGTCGACCGGGATTAGCCGGTGCAGCGGCACGGCGGCGGTGGGCATCCGGCGGGTCTTGTCGGCCGCCAGCTGGGCGCGGGTGATCTCCAGCGGGGTGCGCTCGTAGACGAGCCGGCGGGTGGGCAGCGGGTTGCGGAAGGCGCCGTCGGCGAACTGCGGCGAGCGGTGGATTCGGGAGAGCCGCTCGCCCCGGGGCTCGGCGCCGAAGGCGTCCGTCCGGACCCGGTGCCAGGCCGCGCGGGGAAGTCCGGAGAGCGCCGGCGGGCTGGAGAACTGCGAGGTCAGACCGGCTACGCGGGAGTACCACGGGGCAGGGCGGGGCACGGCACCTCCAAGGACGGCTACGGCTACCGGGCATGCCGGGGCGCGTACCCACGGCAGCAGGGCCGATGCAGTACGACAACCATCTCGTCGGAGGTTACTCGCAGTGGGCCGCCCGGACCCGGTGGGCGGCCCCGTGCGTGCCGTTCGGCGTACAGAACGGGGGAGTGGCGAGGGCGCGGCCGGGCGCGACCGGCCGGCTAGGCGTAGAAGCGGGTGATCGTCTCCGCGACGCAGTGCGGCTTGGCGCTCTCCGCGCTGGTGATGGTGAACCGGACCACGGCCTGGACGCCGCCGGGCACCTCGGTGGCCGAGACGAGCTCGGCGGTGGCCCGGATCGCCGTGCCGACCGGCACCGGCGCCGGGAAGCGCACCTTCTCCGAGCCGTAGTTGAGCGCCATCCGCACGCCCTCGACGCCGTAGCACTCCTTGGCCAGCACCGGGATCATCGACAGCGTGAGATAGCCGTGCGCGATCGTCGAGCCGAACTGGCTCTCCTTGGCCCGCTCGGGGTCGACGTGGATCCACTGGTGGTCACCGGTGGCCTCGGCGAACAGGTTGATCCGCTCCTGGTCGACGGTGTGCCACTGGCTGGTGCCCAGTTCGGTGCCGACGGCCGCGGTGAGGTCGGCGAGGGAGGCGAAGGTCGTCACGGAACGCTCCTGGTGGCAGGTGGGGGTGCGGACTCCGGCAGAGTATGCCTACTCGCCGGTCACCTGTCAGGGGTCGGCCGGAAAACGATCAGGGCCGGAAAAGGATCAGGGCCGGAAGCGATCGGGGCCGGAAGGGACCAGGACTGCCAAGGGCCCGGCCGTGGCCGTGCAGGCGTCAGGAGCGCTGTGCCGTCCGGCCGGCGGGCAGCAGCTGACGGCCGCTGACCAGCTCCGGCACCAGGGCGACGAACAACGGCTCAGGGTCGCCGGTCCAGGGCCACAGCCCGGAACGCAGCGCCTGCCGCACCTGCTCGGGCTCGCGCACCACGTCCGCCCGGCCGTGCACCAGCACGCTCCACCCGGTCCGGGTGACCGGGTCCAAGCGGTCGGCCTGGAACGCGACGACGGTGCCGTCAAGCCCGCGCGCGGTGGTGCTGCCCCGGCGTACGGCCAGCAGCAGGCGCCCGTCCGCGGTGACCTCGAAGGAGACCGGCAGGACGGCCGGCAGCGCGTGCTCGGTGTACACCACGCGCCCGACGGGCACGGTGCTGAGCAGCCGCAGGCACTCGGCCTCGCTCAGGGGCTCCACACGCTCGTCACGGTCCATGCCTCCGATCGTCCTCTTGCCGGACTGCGGGCCGATAGGGCCCATGGTCCCGGAGCGGGTGGGCCCGGAGCCCCGTCGCCGGGCCCGCGGGGCGGTAGCTTGTCCGCGGCGGTGCGGAACGTGCCGGGGGCACGGGCGCCCCGCCGCGAGTACGACACGAACGGCTGTCCGACGGGAACGGCTGTCCGACCCGTGCGGCCGCGCGAGAGGTGTGGCCGTACGACAGAAAGCGCCGTACGGCCGGGAACGGCCGTACGGCAGGAGCCGCGGGCCGGGGCGGCCGCGGGAACGGCAGGACCGGACGCACGGCCGGACGGAGCGTGCGGTGGTGCGGCGGGCGGCCCCGGGTAGGGCGGGGCCGGCGAGGAGGGGGCGGTGCGGGTGGTCAGTGGGATCGATCTCGTGGTGATCGGGGCGGACGGCGGTCCGGACCGCGGCTTCGGCGGGTCCGCGCTCGCCGCGGCCGGGGCCCGGCTGCTCGCCGACGTGCTGCCCGGGATGTGCTTCGACGCCGGCGCGGTCGGCTGCCGGGTCGCCGTGGTGGACCCGGGGGCGGACGCCAACACCATGCTCACCGCGGTGCGCGAGGCGGCCGCCCGGCCCGGCCGGTGGCTGCTGGTCTGCCTGGTGGGCCAGCTGGTCGCCGATCCGCGCGGCCGGCGGCTGGCCCTGGTCACCGGCGGCTCCACCGCCGACAACGCCTACCGGCGCGGGCTGGCCTGGGACTGGGTGGTCAGCGCGATGGTCCACGGCGACCAGGAGGAGGCGCTGCTGCTGGTCGACGCCGTCGCCGACCGGGACACCTGGGCCGCGCTCGAACGCGGCGGGGGCGAGGACGGTGCGGGCGAACTGCTCAGCTACCCGCGGGTGCCGCTCTGGGGCCGGGTCGGCCGTTACACCGCCGGTAGACGGGGCCGGGACGCCGTCCTGCCCGGGGGCGACGGATCGTTCAGCCGTGCCCTCACCACCGTGCTCCAGCAGGGGCTCCCCGGTGCGCCCGCCGTCGTCGCCCCGCTCGACCTCCAACCGGCCGTCGCCGCGCTGCTCGACGGCGGCGGTCCCGGGACCGGCACCGCCCCGAGCGGTGGCATACCGGGCGCACGCCTGCTCGTACCGCCGCAGGGCGGGCGCCTGTTGATGCGAAATCGGGCCGCGGTTCGGGGCGCATTGGCCGGATTGTCGCTTTCCGAAGAACTGTTGGCCGTTCTGTGGCGGGAAAGTGCCCCGACGGATCCGCCTTCCGCGTAAGGTCAGGGGCCCGGGGTGTTGCCGTGAAGGGGTGGGTTGGCGAAGAATCGATGCCCTCGCAGCAACACCGGCGGGACGGCGGAATTCTTCTGGCGACCACGGACCACGGACGGGGTCGGTCGCGATGAGGTGGGGCGATGCGGCGGCGCGGAAATGTGTTGCGCCCTGGGGCGGTTGGGGTCGCCGGGCTGGTTCTGGCGATGCTGCTGAGCTCCTGTGCGGCCAGTGGTGACGCCGGTTCCGTCGATCGTCTCGGGTCGGGTGCGCCCACTGTTGCGGGAGTGAACCCGGTAACTCCTTCGGGTGGTTCCGCAAACATCGGGATCGCGCCGACCGACGGGCCCGAAGGGGCCCAGGGGCGGCTGGCGTTGAGCACCTATCAGGACTGGTGGCAAGCTCAGACGGAGGAGTTCGGCCGTACCGATTCGGACGGGTCCCGGCTGCAGACGTACTCCTCCGGGACGGCGCTGCGCGACTCGCTCGTCAATCTCCGTCAGCTGCGCGACGCCAAACTGGTGATGATCGGAAGTCCGAGGAATTCCCCGGTGGTGAAGACCGTCGACCTGAAGTCGGATCCCCAGACCGCCGTGATCGAGGACTGCCTCGATGTGACGGGCTGGCACCAGGCCGACGCCACCACGCACGCGGTAAAGGATCCACAACAGCGGCTGACGCGGTACCTCGCGACCGTTTCCCTGCGGAAGTTCCAAACGCGTTGGCTGATCAACGAGTTCAAGCGGGAGGTGAACCGATCGTGCTGAAACTCGAACGGCGAATCGTGATCCGCGCGCTGTTGTCCGCCGGATTACTGATGGCCCCGGCGGCGCCCGCGATGGCGGACGAACCACCGGCCGGTGATGTCACGCACTGCGCGGTGAACGTCATCTGCGAGGGGACCAAGACGCCGGGGAGCACGCCGACCCCGGCCGGCGGCAACGGCGGGACGGGCGACGGGGGCTCCGGCGGTCCGCAGCTCTGCCGCTGGAACGGCGAGGACTGGCCCTGCCGGGACCCGGAGCTGGGCTGGTTCAGCAGCGCGACCGGCTGCTACTACCGGACGGTCACCCCGCAGCCTCCGGCCGACGACCCGGTCTGGGCCGGGCACAAGCCCACCGAGGGCACCGTCTACGCCGAGACCTGCCGCTTCACCGACGGCAGCATGGGCACGACGGCGCCGAAGTTCTTCGCCCAGGCGCCCGCCGAGCCGCCGTTCGACCCGGTGGCGGAGGCCGAGAAGCTCATGTTCGAGCAGATCGCCCTGCCGTTCCCCGAGCCGGGCATCGCCCCCGAGGGCACGGCCGTGGTCGGCGTGCCGGTCTGGCTCTGGCTGACCAACGCCAAGGCGCCGGCGCCGAAGTGGGTGAGCAACGGCATCGTCACCGTCACGGTCACCCCCCGGCTGGAGTCGGTGGTCTGGGACCTCGGCGACGGAGCGAAGGAGACCTGTGACAAGGAGGGCGCGGCCGGCACCCCGTACGACCCGACGTACGGCGCCGCCAAGTCGCCCACCTGCGGCCACGTGTTCTCGACCGGCTCGGCCACGAAGGCCGACGGCACCTTCGCCGGGACGGTCACGGCCAACTGGGTGGGCGAGGTGACCGTCACCGGCAGCAACCAGAAGGTCGCCCCGATCAAGGTGCCGCTCTCCGCCAACCTCGCCATGCGGGTGGCCGAGGTGCAGGTCCTCAACTGAGCCCGGCGGCAGGGCCGCAACACAGCAACGTGCCAGAACGACGTGGGAGGGGCCGGAACCCGGTGGAGAACCGTACAGACAGCGACGCCGGGGGTGTCCGTGGTGGTGCCTGAGCAGGGACCGGCCACGCCGCACACCCCGGGGCGCACGCTCCGGGCCCGGCGGCGGCGGCCGGCGGTGCTGGCGATGGCGGTGGCACTGATAGCCGCCGGCGGGCTCGGCGGCGCGGCGCTCTACAACAGCACCGGGCAGCGGGTCGCCGTGCTGGCGCTCGCCCATGACGTGCCGTACGGGCAGGTGCTGACCGAAGCGGACCTGGTGGAGGCGCGGATCGCGAGCGACCCGGTGCTCAAGCCGGTGTCGGCCAAGGACCGCAAGGACGCGGTCGGGATGCGGGCCACCACCGACCTCAAGCGCGGCTCGCTGCTGCTGAAGGCGGACCTCGCCCAGGCGCTGGCCGTGCAGCCGGGCCAGCTGATCGTGGGCGTCTCGGCCAAGCGCACCCAGCTGCCGGCGACCAGGCTCCAGCCCGGCCTGCCGATCGTCGTGGTCTACACGCCGGACACCGGCCGGCCGGACTCGCTGGCCGCGGTGGTCGTCACCGTCGGCCGGGTGGACACGGACGGCAGCCAGGTGGTGGACGTGGCGGTGCCGGCGGCGGATGCCTCCCGGCTGGCCTCCTGGGTGGCCAGCGGGCGGATCCAGGTGGTGCTGTCGCCACGCGGAGCGGCCGGCGTCACGCCCCCGGCGGCTCCCGCGCCCTCGGGCACGGCGGCGCCCTCCGGGGCCGCGACCGGCGCCGCGTCGGCGTCGCCCGGGGCGGGTGGGGCCTGAGATGGCGGTGATCGCGGTGGTCGGCGGCCCCGGGGCACCGGGCGCCACCACGACGGCCCTGGCGTTGCTGCTGGCCTGGCCGTTGCAGCCGGGGCGCCGCATCCTGCTCGTGGAGTGCGACCCGGACGGCGGCGCGGTGCTGGCCGGTGCGCTGGAGGGCCGGGTCGAGGCGGTCTACGGGCTGCGCAACCTGGCCGTCGCGGACCGGCGCGGGCTGCTCGCCCAGGCGCTCTGGGAGCAGCTGATCGACCTCTCGCCCGAGGGGAACGCCGAACGGCTGCTGCTGCCCGGCCTGACCGACCCGACCCAGGCGCCCGGGCTCGCCTACACCTGGGAGCCGCTGATGGAGGTGCTGCACGGGCTGGAGCAGCAGGGCTACGACGTGATCCTCGACCTCGGCCGCTCCGGCGCCACCGGGACCAGCGCCGTCCTCGCCCGCCGGGCCGACGTGGTCGCGGTCACCGTGCGCAGCACCCTGCGCGGGCTGAGTGCCGTCCGGCCGCGGCTGTCCGCGCTCACCGAGGACCTCGCCACGGCCGGCACCGGTGCGGACGCGCTGGGCCTGCTGCTGGTCGCCGAGGGACCGTACTCGGGTGCGGAGGTCTCGCGGGAGTTCGGACTTCCGGTGCTCGGGCTGCTGCCGCACGCCGTGCGCACCGCCCGGGTGCTGTCGGACGGCGGGGACATCACCGACCGCCGGTTCATCCGCTCGGAGCTGATGCGGACGGCCCGTTCGGCGGCGGACGAGGTGCAGCTGCTGGTGCGCCGCCGTCGGCAGCGGCTGGCGCCCACGGCGGCGCCCGCACCCGCACAGCTCGCCGCGGCGCCCCCGGCCGACGCCGGGGCGCAGCCGCTCACCTACGCGCCTCCTCCTCCGGCGCCGCAGCCGTACGGTCAGGTGCCGCCGCCGGTGCCGCCGGTGATCGCCACCGGCCCGGTGGCGCCGCTGGCCGGGTTCGCGCCGCAGCCGGCCGCGCCCGCGCCCTTCCCTGCGCACGTCCAGCCGCAGCAGCCCGGGCCGCCGTACGCGGGCCCGGCGGACGGGGGCCCGTCGTCGGCAGGCCCGTCGTCGGCAGCGCCGACCACCGGGGCGCCGACCGCCGGAGGCCTGCCGGACGCAGGCCCGCCGTTCGCAGGCCCGCCGTACGCGGCCGCGTCGTACGCCGGGCCGCACGCCGGGCCACCGTACGGGCCGCCGGACGGTGGGCAGTACGGCCAGGGGCCCGCGCCGGAGTACGGCCACGTCCAGCCGGAGCAGCCGGAGCAGTACCGGTCGGCGCAGCCGTACGGCCAGGGCCCGCAGCAGTCCCACCTCGGCCACGGGGAGGTGCTCCGTGCGCGGTAGCCCCCTGCACCAGCACCCGGCGGCGGCCGACCCGGCCGCACTGCCCTGGACGGCGCCCCAGCCGGTCGTCCAGCCCGGCCCCGTCGCGCCCGGCCCCGTCGCGCCCGGCCCCGTCGCGGGCGCCCAGCAGGGCGGCGCCGCGACCCCCACCGCCGTTCCGTCCCAGCTGCCCTCCCTCGACCGGCGCGGCGCCGGCACCCGCCCGGCCGTCGACCCGCAGGTGGCGCGCGAGCTCAAGCGCCAGGTCGCGGCCGAACTGCACCAGCAGATCACCCGGCTGACCGCCGCCTCCGGTACCGAACCGGACCGCGCCACCCGCCGCCAGCGCGGCCGGGCCCTGATCGAGGAGGCCGTCGCCCGCTGGTCCGACGCCTACGCGCAGACCCACGGCATCCCGCCCACCCGCGACCAGGACCGCGCGCTCGCCGAGGCCGTCTTCGACCTGCTCTTCCGGGCCGGCCGGCTGCAGCCCTACCTCGACGACCCGGAGATCGAGAACATCCTGATCAACGGCTGCGACGACGTCTGGGTCTCCCGGGTGCACCAGCCGCTGCGCCAGGTCCCGCCGGTGGCCGACACCGACGCCGAACTGGTCGAGCTGCTCCAGGACCTCGCCCGCCAGCACGGCGGCGGCGAGCGCAGCCTCTCCACCGCGAGCCCGACCCTCGCGCTGCGCCTGGAGGGCGGCATGCGCCTCCAGGCGCTCACCGAGGTGACCCCGCGCCCGTACGTGGCGATCCGCCGCCACCGGGTGGCCTCGGCGACCCTGCCTGAGATGGTCCGGCTGGGCACCCTGGACTCCACCCTTGCCGCCTTCCTGGCCTCGGCGATCCGGGCCCGGAAGAACGTGATGATCACCGGCACCCAGGGTGTCGGCAAGACCAGCCTGCTGCGCGCGATGGCCGCCGAGATCCCGCCGGACGAGCGGATCGGCACCCTGGAGTCGGAGTTCGAGCTCTGGCTGCACACCCTCGGCCACCTGCGCCAGGTCGTTCCGATGGAGGCCCGGGAGGGCAACGGCGAGCGCGTCGAGGGCCGGATGGCCGGTGAGCTGACGATCGGTGACCTCATCCCGGCCGCACTCCGGATGACGCTGTCACGGATCATCGTCGGCGAGGTCCGCTCCGGCGAGGTCGTCCCGATGCTGCGCGTCATGACCAACGGCGAGGGCGGCTCGATGTGCACGCTGCACGCCCGCGGCCCGCACATGGTGGTCGACCGCATCGCCGAACTCTGCCTGGAGTACGGCTCGCACATGACCGACGCGCTCGCCTACCGGCTCACCGCCAACGCCGTGGACCTCATCGTGCACGTGTCGATGGTCGACGAGACGGCCGTCGGCGGCCGGCGCCACCGCTTCGTCTCGCACGTCCTGGAGGTGACCGGCCTCGGCGAGAGCGGCCGGCCCGCCCTCAACACCGTGTTCGGCCCGCGCCCCGAGCTGGGCGAGCCGCGCGCCGTCCCGCACACCCCGCCGAACTGCCTGGACGACCTGCGCCGGGCCGGCTTCGACGCCGCGCTGCTCGGCTCCCGGTACGGGAGCTGGGCCGAGCCGCTCCAGCTGCGGATCGGCGGTGGCCCCCGGTGATGCTGCTCTTCGCCCTCTGCGGCCTGCTGGTCGCGCTCGGCCTGGCCGCCCTGGTGGCCTGGGCGCGCGGCAGCGAGCCCGTGGACGAGGACACCGAGGCCGACGGGCCCAGCCCGCTGGCCGGCCGCCTCCACGTGTTCTGGTACGGCGCGCCCGGCACCGCCCCGGCCCGGGTGGTGCGGCTGCGCCGGGTCCAGCTGCCGCTGGCGCTGGCCGGCGCGCCGCTCGGCTGGCTGTTCACCGGCATCCCGCTGACCGCGCTGCTGGTGCCGTGCGCCGTCTTCGGCCTGCCCTGGCTGTTCGACACCACCCGCCCGGACACCCACCGGATCGAGCGGCTGGAGGCGCTCTCCGAGTGGACCCAGCGGATCGCCGACGTGCTGCTGCTCGGTGTCGGCCTCAACCAGGCCATCGTCACCAGCCGCCGCACGGCGCCCGCCGCGATCGAGGACGAGGTCGGGGAGCTGGCCGCCCGGCTCCAGGCCCGCTGGCGGCCGGAGGAGGCGCTGCGCGCCTTCGCCGACAGCCTGGCCGACGCCACCGCCGACAAGGTGCTCGCCGCGCTGCTGCTGCGGGCCGGGGACAGCGGCCCCGGCCTGGCCCGGGCGCTCTCCGACATGGCCGACTCGGTCCGCGAGGAGGTCCGCCAGCGCCGCACCATCGAGGCCGACCGGGCCAAGCACCGCACCACCATCCGCTGGCTGGTCGGCATCATCGTGCTGGTCGTGGTGCTCGGCTCGTTCAACACCGAGTACACCCGGCCGTACAGCACCGTGCTGGGGCAGATCGTGCTCGCGGTGGTCGCCGCGCTCTTCGTGGCGATCATCGCCTGGATGCGCGCACTGGCCTCGCACCCGCCGGTGCCTCGGCTGCTGGAGGCCGACCGGCGCAGCCGGACCGGTGGCCGTGGCCGCTCCGGCAGGCCCGCGGACGCCGGTCCGGGCCCGGACGGCTCCGCCGACGAGCAGTCACTTCTCGGGGAGGCCCGATGATCTCGCCCTGGTCCGTGCTGGTCGGCGCGATCGCGGCCGGCGGCGTCGCCCTGCTGATCTCCGAACTCCGGCCCGCCCCGCCCGATCTGAGCCAGGCCCTGGACCGGCTGCACCGCACGCCCGCCGACCGGACACCCCACCCGGACGAGCGGCCGCGCTGGTTCGACCGGATCGGCGAGCGCTCGGCCGGCCTGCGCGGCGTGCGCATCCCGTACCGGGAGCTGTCGCTGATCGGCCGCACCCCGGCCCGGTTCATGGCACACAAGCTGCTGTTCGCCGTGATCGGCCTCGTCCTGCCGGCCTACCTGGCGGCGATGGCGCTGCTGCTGGACATGGGCCTGCCGTTCGCGCTGCCGCTGGTCGTCGGGCCGCTGCTGGGCGGGCTGTTCTGGTTCGTCCCGGACGCCATCGTGCGCGGCGAGGCCAAGGAGGCGCGCACCGAGTACCTGCACGGCATCGCCGCCTACCTGGAGCTGGTCGCGCTGGAGCGGGCCGCCGACCTCGGGCCCGCCGAGGCGCTGCGCCGCGCCGCCTCGGTCGGGCGCGGCCCGGTCTTCCGCCGGATCCGGGACGCCCTGGACCGCGCCGCCACCGACCGGCTGCCGCCGTGGGCCGGACTGGACGCGCTGGCCGTCGAACTCGGGCTGACCCCCTTGCAGGACGTCGCCGACATCATGCGGCTCTCCGGCACCGACGGCGCCGCCGTCTACGACACCCTGCGGGCCCGGGCCAAGGGCCTGCGCGGCGAGCTGCTGGCAGAGGACCTGGCCCGGGCCAACGCCGACAGCGAGCGGATGGTCGCGCCCGGGGCCGCCCTGACCCTGCTGATGACCGTCCTGATCGTCTTCCCCGCGCTCCACCAGATGCTCGCCTGAGCAGGCCGCACGGGGCGTGCCTCACCGACCGAGCAGCTGACACCACACCCAACCCCGGGAGTTCCCGATGTACGACCAGTTCAAGTCCCTGGCGGGCCGGTTGATCCGGCCCACGCTGCTACCCGTCCAGTTCGCGCTGCTGCTCTTCCAGTTCCGCGTCGGCCGGGTGAAGGCCGCCCGGGCGCGCGGCGACCGCGGCGCGATCAGCATCGAACTCGCCCTCGCCATCATCGCGCTGGTCTTCGTCGCGGGCGCCGTCGCGGTGGCGCTGTACGCGCTGAAGGACAAGGTCGTGAAGAAGGTCGAGCAGGACCCGAACCTCCCGGGCGGGGGCGCGGCCACGTGACGCACCGGCCCCGTCGCCGCGGCGACCGGGGGTCGGTGAGCCTGAGCCTGGCCATCGTCTTCCCGGTCGTCCTGGTGCTGATCCTGCTCGTCGTCCAGGTGTCGATGTGGTGGTACTACCGCCAGGTCGCGCTCACCGCTGCCCGCGAGGGCGTGGACGCCGGACGCGTGCAGGGCAACCGCAGCGACGAGGCCAAGGACGAAGCGGCGACGAGGCAGGCCGAGGACTTCCTCGGCCGGCAGGGCGTCCGCGAGTACCGGGTGACGAAGGCCGGCAGCACACCCGAGCTGATCAGGGTGACGGTGGAGCTCACGGCGCCCTCCGTCGTCCCGTTCCTCAAGCCGACCGTCACCCAGTACGCCGAGGCGCCGCGCGAGCGGTTCCTGCCGCCGAAGGTGGTGCCGTGAAGCGGGCGGGCGGTCTCCGGGGCCCGGGGCGGCGGTTCGCGGCGTGGCGGGCCGCCCGGTCGGCGCGGGGGCGCGACGGCGGCGGAGTGGCGATCGAAGCGGCGATCGTCGCCCCGGGCGTCGTCGCGCTGATCCTGGTCACCGTCGCCGCGGGCCGGGTGCAGACCGCGGCCGGCACGGTGGAGGCGGCGGCCCGCTCGGCCGCCCGGACGGCGTCGCTGGTGCGCAGCGCCGACGGGACGGACGCGCTGGTCGAGCGGACCGCCAGGGCCACCCTCCAGCAGCAGGGCGTCGACTGCCGGAGCAGCAGCGTCACCTGGAAGCCCGGCCGACTGGAGAGCCACGGGGCCGTGATGGCCACCGTGGAGGTGACCGTGGTGTGCGAGGTCGGCCTGAGCGACCTCGTGCCCGGGCCCGGCATGCCCGGGACGAAGAGGCTCGTCGGCACCTTCATCTCGGTGGTCGACCGCTACCGGGGTGGGTGAGACGGGTGGTGCGGACGAGGTTTCCGGGCGGGGATTGGGGACGCCCCGGGCGGGGGAGACGCAAGCGGAGGGCTCCCGGGGGCGGGCAGGCAGGGGTGCGGAGCGGTTCCGGTGGGGACCGGTGGGGAGACGAACGTGCGGGAGGGGGCGTGATGGCGCGCAGACCCGGGGGAGAACGGCGGCGGGGCCGCGGGGGCCGGGGGTGGGCGCGAGGCCGGTCCGACCGGGGCTCGATGGCCATCTTCGTGGCGATCTGCGCGGCCTTCCTGGTCCTGGTCATCGCCCTCGTCGTGGACGCCGGAGGCCGGTTGCGCGTCGCCGAGCGCACCGACGCCTATGCCCAGGAGGCCGCCCGGGTCGGCGGCCAGCAGCTCGACGAGGCAGCCGTGCTCCGCGGCGAGGGGTACCGGATCAAGGAGCAGTACGTCAAGGACGCCGCCGACAGCTACCTCGCCCTGTACCACCTCAAGGCGGCGGCCGTGGCGTTCTCACCGGACGGAACGGCCGTCACCGTCACGGTGGAGGCCGACTACAAGCCGGCCCTGCTGGGCGAGCTCGGCAAGCAGAAGGTCACGGGCAAGGGGAGTGCCACCCTCGTCCACGGAGTCGAGAAAGCGGAGACCGACTGATGGTCGCGCCACGTGCCAAGGACCAAGCCCGCGACGGACGTTCGGCCCGCCGCGGGCCCGCTCGCCGGGCCGGAGCGCCGGCGTCCGGCCGTCCGCCGGCGTCGCTGCCCCCGCGCCGCGGCGGCCGGGGCGGCGCCCTGCTCACCGCCGTCGCGGCGCTGCTCACCCTGCTCGCCCTGCTCGTCGGCGTGCCCGCGCTTCTGATGTACGGCACCCAGGCCGTCGCCGCGATGGGTGACGTCGCGCCGGACGGCGTCGGGCAGGCGCTGACCGGCCCCGACGACGGGCGGCTCTTCCTCTGGCTGCTGGTGGTGGTCGGCTGGCTGGGCTGGCTCTGCTTCGCCGTCTCCGTCCTGCTGGAGATCCCGGCCCAGCTGCGCGGCCGGATCGCCCGGCGGATCCCGGCCTTCGGCTGGAGCCAGCGGCTGGCCGCCGGCCTGGTCGGCTCGGTGATCGCGCTGCTGCCGGTGGCCGGATCGTCCTTCGCCGCCACTCCCGACCGGGCCCATGCCGCCTCCGCCCCGGCCCAGTTGACCATCGGCGCGCAGCGGGCCGCACTGCCCGCCGCCCAGGCCGCGCCCGCACTCGCGCCCGCCGCCGACCAGCACCCCACGTACACCGTCCGGGACAGCCGGCCCGCCGACAGCCTCTGGTCCATCGCCGAGCGCCAACTGGGTTCGGGAGAGCGGTGGGTGGAGATCGCCAAGCTCAACGACGGCCGGGTGATGGACGGTTCGGGCGTCCGCTTCGACGCCGAGCGGCCGATCCAGCCCGGGTGGGAGCTGCTGATGCCGGGCGACGCCAAGGCGGACGCGGCTGCGGCCCAGGCCCCGGCGCCGGCCCCTGCCCAGGCGCCGGCGTCCGGCGTGCCGCAGGCGGGGACGGCCGGGAGTGCCGGGCACGCTACGGTGACGGTGGCGGCCGGGGACAGCCTGTCGGCCATCGCCCAGCGGGAGTTGGGGGATGCCGAGGCCTGGCCGAAGCTGTTCGAGGCGAACAGGGGTGTCCAGGCGCCGGACGGGGAGCGGCTGACCGACCCGGACGTGGTGGTGCCGGGGATGGTGCTGACGGTTCCGGGGGCTGCTGCTCCCGCTCCGGCTCCCGCGCCCGCGCCGGTACCGGATCCGGCTCCTGCTCCTGCCCCGGCGCCTTTACCGGCACCCGGGGCGTCCACCACGCCCGCGCCGCCCGCCTCGCCCCCCGCCACACCGGCTCCCGCCACCCAGGCGCCCACCCCGCCGCCCACCCACGCCCCGGCCCCCGCCGCGCACACCGAGGCGGCCCCGAGCGACGACTACACCGTCGCCCTCACCGCCTCCACCGTCAGCGTCCTGCTCGCCGCCATGATGATCGGCACCGTCGCCCGCAAGCGCGGCACCCAGCTGCGCGCCCGCCGCCCGCGCCACCGCATCGCCCTGCCGGCCGCGCCCGCCGCCGCCTTCGAGGCCGAGCTGAAGACCCGTCAGGACGACCGCGGCCTCGACCTGCTCGACCGTGCCCTGCGCACCCTGGCCCGCAACACCGTCCGCGGCGGCAAGCGCCTGCCCGCCGTCGTGGCCGCCCGGGTCACCCCCGGGCACACCGTCGAACTCCACCTCTCCGGCCCGGCCGCTCCGATCGCGCCGTTCCGCGCCGCCCACGCCCCCAACGTCTGGTGGTGCGCGGCCGACTCCACCGAGCTGCTCTCGCCCTCCCAGGCCCGCAAGTCCGCCGCGCCCTACCCGGCCCTGGTCACCCTCGGCACCGCGCCGGACGGTTCGGTCGTCCTCGCCGACCTGGAGACCGTCCGGCTGCTCCACCTCTCCGGCCACCCGGACGACGCCCGCGACGTGCTGCGCACCCTGGCCGTCGAACTCGCTCACAGCCCCCTCGCCGACCGGCTCCACCTGCACCTCGTCGACCTCGCCGAGGAGCTGCCGATCAGCGGCCCGGCCGCCGAACGGGTCCACCACCACCCCACCCTGGAGGCGGCGCTCGCCGCCCTCGGCCCGCGCACCGCCAAGGCCCGCGCCACCCTGGTCGCCGCGGAGGCCGCCAGCCCCCGGGACGCGCGCAGCCGCGGCCAGGCCGACGAGTCCTGGGTCCCGGAGATCGTGCTCTGCGCCCACCAGCCCGGCGGCGACATCCCCGCCGAGCTCGGCCGCCTGCTCGACGCCCGACCCCGCACCTGTGTCGCCGTGGTCACCCGCGCGCCCGAGCGCGGCACCGGCCCGGTCGCCCGCTGGACCCTGCCCAGCACCGGCCAGGCCACCATCCCCGGCCTGCACCTCACCCTGGAGCTGCAACGCCTGACCGGCCCGCAGTACGAGCAGGTCTCCGAGCTGCTCCGGGCAGCCGACGACACCACCCAGCACCCCGCCCCCGCCTGGACCCTGGACGGCCCCGGCATCGACCTCGAACCGGCCGAACTCCCCTCCCCCGTACCGGTCCTGGCAGCGGTCGGTGCCGGGTTCCTCGGTGCTGCGGGTGTCGCCGGCGGTGCGGGGGAGGAGAGCGGCGGCTCGGACGCGGCCGGCCCGCGTCTGCTCGCCCGGGTCATCGGTACGGGCGCGAGCCCGTTCGCCGGCACCGACCCGGCCGCGCCTGCCGGGTTCGCGGCGGGTGCCGCGGGTGGCCCGGGGGCGCGCTTCCTCGCCAACGGCCTCGGCCGGCAGAGCGGAGCGGGCTCGGTGGTCCTGTCCGGAGCCGGAGCCGGAGCCGGAACCGCAGCCGGAGCCGGAGCCGGAACCGGGGCCGGAGCGGAGGCCGACGAGGACGCGGACCTGGACGAGACCACGCAGAACCTCCGCCTCCCGGCCGGGGCCGACGTGGTGGTGCCGGTCCAGTCCGTCCAGCTCGTCCAGCCGGTACCGCCCGCCGCGCCGGCGCCGGAGCCCGTGACGCCGGAGCCCGCCCCGTCCGGGCCCGTGACGTCCGGGCCGGTGGCGCCCGCCCCCGAGCGCGCGCCGGAGCCCGTGCCGACCCACGACCCCGCACCCGCGCCCACCGGCGTCGACCCGCGCCTCCCCGCCCGCCCCGAGCCGGCCCCTGAGCCGCTCCCCGAGCCGTCCGCGGAACGCTCCGCCGAGCCGGCGCCCCAGCCGGCTTCCGCGCCGACGGCCCGTACCACCCCGGCCCGCAGCGACTGCGACGACCTGCTCGCCATCCTCCGGTCCCCGGAGGCGCACGCCGTGCGCACCGCCCCCCGGATCCGGCTGCTCGGCCCGGTCGACGTGGCCGGCGCCGCCGGTACCGCCGAACCGGCCGTCCTGCCCCGGCTCACCGAACTCGCCGCCTACCTCGCCCTGCGACCCGGCGCCGACCACAACGCCCTCGACCACGACCTCCATCCCGGCGCCGCCCACCTCGACCCGCACCCCACCGCCGCCGACGCCAAGAGCCCGCTGCCCGCCAAACTCGCCGACCTGGCCGCCTGGTTCGGCAGCTCGGCCGAGGGCCGGGCCTTCCTGCCCACCGACACCCCCGACGGCTACACCTTCGCTCCGACCGTCACCTGCGACTGGGACGAGTTCCGCAGCCTCTACCGCCGCGGCATGCGCAGCACCAGCGCCACCGCCGACGCGGCCCTCGCCCACGCCCTCGCCCTGGTCCGCGGCGCCCCCTTCGCCGAAGCCCCGCCCGCCGCCTACGGCTGGGCCGAGGCCGAACGGCAGGACATGATCGCCGCGATCGTCGACACCGCCCACGAACTCGCCGCCCGCCGCCTCCAGTACGGCGACCACCGCAGCGCCGAGGCCGCCGTCTTCCGCGGCCTCGCCGTCGCCCCGGACGTCGAACTGCTGCACCGCGACCTCTTCTACGCCTACGCCTCCGCCGGCGCCCGCGACCAGCTCCTGCGCGCCGTCAACCGCCTCGACGCCCTGAGCCGCCGCACCGGCCGCGACCTCGACGCCGACACGGTCGCCCTGCTCCGCGACCTCCTGTCGGGGGCGTGACGCGGGGCACCGTCGGTCAGGTGCGGGCGGCATGGTCGGGCTTCGCCTGCGTTCACAAGGACTCGCCCATGCCGGCGATGACGTGGTCGGGCCGGGTGTGCGGGCGCCCGGCCCGACCCTCGGGACACGGACCGCTTCCAGGCGGGTGCAGTCGTTGGTGTTGCCGCCCGACAGGGCGAAGCCGAGCGGTCGGCCGCGTCCGTCGCAGGCCAGGTGGAGCTTGGTGCTCACATGACGACGCACGCGGCGGACATGACCTCTCATCCCTTGATCATCTTTGCAGGCGGACCCTAGGATTTGCGGCATGGCAACACGACTTGTGCAGATCAACATGAAGGCCCAGGACGACTCCGCGCTCGGCCGGTTCTGGGCGGAGGCACTCGGTTGGGGGCTCGACAGCGAGGGCCCCGGTGTGACCAACCTCGAACCCGTGGGCTTCGCCTACCCCGCCCCCGTGGCCGTCTGCATCGACATCATCGCCCGCCCGGAACCCAAGACGGTGAAGAACCGGGTGCACCTTGATCTGGCCACCACCTCGACCGCCCATCAGGCGGAGTTGGTCGCACGCCTGAAGGACCTCGGCGCGACGCTCGCCGACGTGGGTCAGGGCGACGTCCCCTGGACGGTCATGGCCGACCCGGAGGGCAACGAGTTCTGCGTCCTGGAGCCCCGCCCGGTCTACGAGGGCACCGGGCCGATCGCCGCGGTGGTGGTCGACTGCGCCGACCCACGAGCGATGGCCCGGTTCTGGGGCGAGGCGATGGACTGGACGCTGCACGAGGTCACCGACGACCACGCGACCATGCGCTCCGCCGAAGGCGTCGGCCCCTACCTGGAGTTCATCCGCACCCCCGACACCAAGAGCGTGTGGAACCGCGTCCACCTCGACGTCCGCCCCTACCCGGGTGACGACCCGGCAGCAGAGGAAGCCCGACTGCGCGCCCTGGGCGCCACCGACGCCGGCATCGACCGGTCGGCGATCTCCTGGACGGTTCTGGCCGACCCGGAGGGCAACGAGTTCTGCCTCCTCAGCCCTCTCTGACCTCGAGCAACGGCTTCGCCCTCACCTCGACGGGACGGGTTGGACCGGCTGGGGAGTGCGTTTGGCGGCGCGGCTGACGATGGCCGTCTCGACGTGGGTGATGCCCAGGCCGACCAGGTCGCGGGAGAGGAAGCCGTAGAGGGTCGTCAGGTCCGGGAAGTACGCGGCCGCGTGCAGGTTGGAGGGGCCCGACGTCGCGAACGCGCCGTGCACCGCGGGGTGGTCGGCCAACGCCTGCCCGGCGGCGGCCAGATGGTCGGGGGCCACGTGAAGCAGGAGCTTGGCCTCGATGGGCAGCCCGAGGCGGCGGGGATCGACCAGGACCTGCGTGATCAGACGGCCCTGGGCGGTCAGTTGGGCCAGGCGCCGGCGCACCGTGCTCTCCGGGCGGCCGGTGCGCGCGGCCAGGGCCGCCGCGGGCAGGCGCGCATCGGGTGTGAGGGCGTCGATCAGGGACTGTTCCAGGGCATCGGTGTCGACGCCGTACGGGCCCGGGGAGCCGGAGGCGACCGCCCCGGGGACGGGCCCGCCCGTGACGAGCGCCGTGCGTTCGGCCGCGCTCAGCACCTGGTGGCGCCACTCGGAGGTGAGCCGGAAGACGTGCAGGATCGTGGCGCTCTCCAGGGACGTCACCGCCTGGGTGGACGGCAGCTGGCGGAAGACCAGCGGGTCGCGTGAGCCCGGCTCGGTGCGGGCGACCGCGAAGATCTCGTCACCCGACGTGGTGACGTCGATGAAGGGGATGTCCTCGCGCGCCGCGAGCGCGGCCACGATGGTGTCGAGCTTCCCCCGCAGGACCCGGATGCGCAGGAACAGGGCCCCGGCCGAGCCCCCGTTGCGCGGTCGCGCCACGGGTGAGACCACCACGCGCACGGTGCCGTCGGCGCCTAGCGCCTGCAGGCGGCGGCGGACCGTCGCGGGGCTGAGCCCCAGCACGTCGGCCGCCCGCTCCGCGGTGAGGCGGCCGTCGCACTGCAACGCGGCCACCAGCCGCTGATCCAGGAGGCTCAGTACGGAATTCGCCGATGCGTGCGCCATGGAGGCAAGTTTCGCCCATTTCGTCGCGCTGCGGAGCCTGTTCCGGCGGCAACGCCCCAAGCATGGATGTCATCCCCTCCGCCCCGTCCCCCGGCGCACGTCGGGGGCCCGCGACACGGAAGGAGCAGCCGATGATCCTCGACCCGCGCATCTGGTTCCCCGGCCTGACCGGCTGACCGGTCGACCGTCAGCACCTCCGGCGCCGCGACCGGCGGCCCGGAGCAGCGGGCCTGCGGTGCGACAACACCGCGGGCCCGCGGTTTCCCAGCAGCCCGAGAACGACGGATCCCCACGGAGGCCCACGTGCCCGCACTCGAGCAACGGAAGAAAGTACGCTTCCCCAGCGGCGACACCTCGTGCGTCGCCTGGCACTACCCGGGGTCCAACGGCGGCTGCGTGATCATGGCCGGCGGAACCTCGGTGACGAAGGAACCGGCCTCCGACCTCTTCGCCGCACGGTTCAACGACGCCGGTTTCGCCGTCCTCGCGTTCGACCACCGGCGGTTCGGAGAGAGCGGGGGCACGCCGCGCCAGATCGTCCGCTTCGACGAGCAGGTCGCCGACTGGCACGCCGCGATCGCCTGCGCGGCCGGCCTGCCCGACGTCGACCCGGACAGGATCGCGCTCTGGGGCTTCTCGCTCGCGGGCGGCCACGTCTTCCGGGTCGCGGCCGACCACCCGCGACTCGCCTGTGCGATCGCCCAGACCCCGCTGGTCGACGGCCGCGCGGTCGCTCCCCACGCGCTGCGCTCCATGACGCCCCTCGCGCTGCTGGGGCTCTTCGGCCGGGGCGTCGCGGACGCACTCGGGGGCCTCGTCGGGCGTCCGCCGATCCTCGTCCCGACCTCCGGACCGCGCGGCGCCGTCGCCTCGCTCACCACACCCGATGCGACGGACTGCGACCGGGCCCTCGATCCCGACCGCCGCCACACGAACTGGGAGCAGACGGTGGCCGCACGGATCTCCCTGCGGATCGGCGGGTACCGGCCCGGCCGCCATGCCGCCCGGATACGGTGCCCGCTGCTGGTGGTCGTCTGCGACCAGGACCAGAGCGTGCTCCCCGGCCCCGCCGTCCGGGCGGCCCGGAACGCGCCGGAGTCCGAGGTGGTGCATCTGCCGGGCCGTCATTACGCCCCGTTCCTCGAAGCGCACGAACAGGCCGTCACGGCGGAGGTCTCGTTCCTGCGGAAGCACCTGGATCCCGGCGATCCACGATGAGGCGGGTCACGGCAGCCGGTGATCCGCCGACGCAGGCGGTGATCGTCGCGCACGGAGTCCGACGTTCTCTCAGGAAGCCGTGCCCACGGAGCCGCGGTCCCTGAACGGGGGCGGTGGCGGTGCGGGTGCCGGCGTGGACACCCTGTCGCACGACGACCGGCGGTGCAGTGACGGTTGACGACGGCCTGGCACGGGGGTGCAGGCCGGGGACCAGCACTGCGGCGGATGCCGGCCGGACGTACGGATCGGCCGGTACGAGCCCGATCGGCCCGCGCCGACCTCGGCCGGTACGAGGCCGATCCGTACCCGCGGAGCCCGGTGGCCGCGGGCCACGTCCCCGGACCGCGCACCCGGGCGCGGCGCCAGGTCGTGCGCGCACGGACCGGTCGCCCCGGCCGCTCCGGTCGGCCGCCGCACGGGGCCCTGCTCGGCCCGACGTCCTGCCGGCGGGCCGTCGAGGGCAACTGGGCATCGAGGCAGGGCCGTTCGCCCTTCGGCCGGCGGGGCGGCCGGTGCCGCCGGCGGTGCGGGCGCCGCCCGGCCCGGCACCGGGCGCGGACGCCCGCCGGTCCGGGGGCGCCGGCGGGCCTGCGGCAGGCGGGCGGCGGGTGGTCGGCGCGCCCCGGAGGGCGGGCGGGACGGAAGGTGGGCGACGCCGCCCCGGCCCTGATCACCGCCCCGGCCTGGCTCGGGCGTGCCGGGATCTCGTAGGGTGGCGCTGACGGATGTGGTGGCAGGCACCACGGGGCAAGGCAGTCAGACGCCGCTGGACGGCGGGGCGGGGCGGTGACCAGAGATGGCGGAGACGACGGCTGTCCCCGGCGGTCCCGATCCCGCGGCCGACGCGGGCCCCTGGGACGCCGTGCCGCCGGGCCCCCCGCGCAACCCGTACGAGGAGCGCCTGCCGGGCCCGGCCGCCCTGTACGAGCCGCCCGTCCCGGCCTCGGCGCCGGTACCGGCCCAGGCGCCGCCCGCGCCGATGACGCCGCCGACCGGATGGACCGTCACCGGCATGTCCGTCGTGGCCCCGCCGCCGTCGGCGACCCCGCTGCCGTTCACCGTCCCGCTCCCCGCGACCACCCCCGCCCACGGCGTCCCCGTCGGTGCGGCGGGCGGCGCGGCCGGCCCGGGCGGTCTCGGGGCCGCGCCGCGCGGACGGATGCTGGTCGTCGAAGGCGGCTACGGCAACTCCGGCCGCCGCACCTGGGGTCGCGGCGGACCGACCCAGGCACCCGTGCTCTCCGCGATGCTCGCCGCCGTCTCCCCGCAGGTCCTGCTCGCGGCCGACGCGGTGGACGCCGTCCACCTCCCCGGCGCCAGCGACCCGCACACCGTGCTCGCCCACCTCCGCGCCGCCGCCCGCCACCCCGGCCCCCTTCTCGTCCACCTCGGCGGCCACCTGCTCGCCGACAAGCGCGGCGGCCAACTGCACCTCACCCTGCGCGACTCCAAGCCCGGCAGCGTCCGGCAGGACGGCCTCGCCTGGCAGTCCATCGCCGGCGAACTGCGGCACCGGCCCGCCGAGTGGCAGACCCTCGTGATCGCGGACCTGAGTGCCGACCAGAACGCCTGGCCGTTCCTCCAGGGCACCGTCTCCCCGCTCTCCGACGGCCTCCCGCTCTGGGCGGTGGTCAGCCCCGACCCGGAGCAGATCGGTACCTTCACCCGCGCGCTGATCGAGGCCCTGCACGGCGGCCGCCCGGGGGCCGACGCCGTCCTCGCCCCCGAACAGCTCCGCCAGCAGGTGTACTCGGTGCTGCGCCCGGACGTCGTCATCCTCGCCACGCACGCGCCGAACCGTCCGTTCTTCCGCAACACCGCCCGCCGGACGGACGGTCCGGCCCTGGACCCCGCCGCCTACGAGGGTCCGCGCCCGGCCGCCGTGCTGCCCCGCCCGCCGGCCCGGCACGACGACGGTCCGCGCGATGCCGTTCCGAGGGACGCCGTTCCGCGTGACGCCGTCCCGTTCGTCCCGAGGCCCGTCGTCACGCTGGACAAGCCCGCCGCGGCCGCCTTCGCGGGGTCCGCGCCCGCCGTCGTGCCCTTGCCGCCGTCCGACGGCCCGGTGAACCTGTTCAAGCCCGGAGTCCCGCCCACGCCGCCGCCCCCGCCCCACCCCGTCGACCTGCGCAAGGCCTACGCCTGGCGGCCCACCTCGGACGGCGTCGTCACCCTCGACAAGCGCACCCCGGCGGACGTCACCCCGGCGGACTCCACGCCGGCGGACGTCACCCCGACCGACGCCGTCACCGCGACCGAAGGCGTCACCGAGGGCGTCGTCCTCGCGGACGCGGTGCCGGCTGCTCCGGCCGGCGTTGCCCCGGCCGGTCCTGCGCCCGCCGAGGCGGCGCCGACCGGGCCCGAAGCTGCGCCGACCGGGCCCGAGCCCGAGGTTGCCGGACCGGACGCCTCCCAGCCCCGCGAGGACTACCGCGAGGTGATCGGCCGGATCGTCCGCAGCGCCGACGCCGGGGACCACGGCGCCGCCACCGACCTCGCCTTCGCCCTCGAACTGGAGGCGATCGCCGAGCACGGCGCCGTCTCCGAACCGGTCCTCCAGGTCCGCCAGGTCCGCGCGCACGTGTGCCGCCTGGCCGGGAAGACGATCGAGGCGGCCGACATCTACCGCGAGGTGGCCCTCACCCTCCTCCGGTCCCAGGGCGCGGAGCATCCGGAGACCCAGCAGGCCGCCACCAACGCCGAAGCCTGCTGGCGGGCGATCCCGGACCGTGCGGCGGCCCTCCGCATCGCCCCCGAGATCATCGAACTGCGCGCCTACCTCCCCGGCCCCGACGGCCGGAAGCTCCGCGCCGCCGAACGCCACCTCGCCCACCTGGCCGCCACCGACCCCGCCTGACCCCCGCGCACGGGAAGTCGGCGGGTCCGGCTTTTCGTGCGCGTGGACCGCGCCCGAGCCGGGGGAGCGGAGTGGGAAGTCGGCCCGGCCGACTTCCTGTGCGGGTGGGGCGGCCGGACGCGCCGGAGGGGGAGCCGGTGGGCCGGCTCCCCCTCCGAGAGGTGGTGCGGTCAGCGGCCCGCGAGGGCGTGGACGAACTTGGTGCCGTCGATGGTGCCGAGGCCGCTGGCGAGGTCGTAGCCCTTGGCGGCCTGGTAGCCCGTCACCTTGTCCCAGGAGTTGTCGCCGGCGGTCACGTCGACCAGCCCGCTCCACTGCTGCGGGAGCAGGTTGAGGCCGTAGAGGCGCCAGTTGAGCTGGCCGAGGCGGTGGCCGGCGAGCTGGTCGGCGAGGGCGACGACGCCCGAGAAGATCGGGGTGGCCTCGCTGGTGCCGCCGGTGAGGTGCCAGCCGACGGAGGTCGGGTCGTAGGACTCGTACGTCCAGGCGCCGCCGTCCACGGCCGCGCTCATGCTGATGTCCGGGGTGCCGCGGTGGTTGCCGGTGACCCCGGCCACGCCGGCCTGGTACCACGGGCGCTCGAAGACGCCGGACACGCCGCCGCCGCCCGCGCCGTAGTTGTCGTGCCAGACCTTGTCGGGCGCGGTGCGCTTGCCGGCGTCGTCCAGGCTGAGCTGGGTGCCGCCGATGGAGGTGACCAGCGGGTCGCTGGACGGCCAGGAGTTGACCTTGTACGGGTAGAGGTCCTCGCCGTTCTCCTGGGCGTCGGTCGCGCCGTTGTCGCCGGAGGCGGCGAGCACGGTGACGTCGCGGTCGGCGGCCTCCTTGAAGGCGTAGCGCAGGTCGGTGAGCGACTTGAAGTTGCCCTTGTCGAAGCCGGGGAAGGTGTTCTCGGTGGCACCGAAGCTCTGCGAGATCACGTCGGCGCGGCCGGACTTGATGATGGCCTTCTCGGCGTCCATCATCTCGGGCAGGCCGGTGGTGCCCTCGGTCTCGGCGACGCCGGTCTCGACCAGGACGATGTGCGCGTCGGGCGCGATGGCGTGGGCGTACTCGACGTCGAGGGTGGTCTCACCCGCCCAGCCGGTGTGGTCGGCGTTGGTGGGGTCGAACGGCGGGACGTTGCCCCACTTGACGACCTCGACCTGGGTGTCGGGGATGCCCCACTGCTTGTCGAAGACCTCCAGGTCGTGCTGGATGGTCGGCGAGCCGAAGGAGTCGACGATGACGATGGTGCGGCCCTTGCCGGTGATGCCCTGCTGGTACAGCGGGTCGAGGTTGTAGGCGGTCCGGTACTGGAGCGGGGAGTAGCAGTGGATGCCGATCTGGCTGACGCACTGTGAGGTGGGCAGTGGCGCGGTGCGCCCGGTGGCGCTGACGTGCCCGGCGGAGGCGGGGCGTACGTGCACACCGGCCAGGCTGCCGGAGGCCGTGGCGCTCACGGCCGGAACGGAGAGCGTGCCGGCGGTGAGGGCGGTGGCCCCGGCGGCGAGCAGGGCCAGGGCGCGGCGGAGGGTGGCGGGGCTGCCCATGGGACTCCTTGGGACGCAGGGCCCGACCTGTTTCGGTCGGGTCGGTCCGGCCATCCCATCGAGCGCCACATGATCATGCCATAGTCATTTCGTACTGCCGGCATGGTCACGCCTGGCCACCGGAAAAGGTAAAGGCCGTCCCAGGTGAAGGTAACCCATCACCGGGGACGGCCATCTGACGAAACGTCAGAAGTGGTCAGCGTGCCCCACCATTGACGTACAGTGTCTGCCCGCTGACGTACGAGGCGTCCTCGCTGGCCAGGAAGGCGACCACCGAGGCGATCTCCTCCGGCTGCCCGACCCGCCGCAGCGGCGTCCGGGCGGCGACCTCGGTCTGGTGGTCCTCGGCCGAGGCGCCCACCCGCTCGGCGGTGGCGGCGGTCATCGCGGTGGCGATGTAGCCGGGGGCGACGGCGTTGACGTTGATGTTGAACGGGCCCAGCTCGATGGCCAGGGTGGCGGTCAGCCCCTGGATGCCGGCCTTGGCGGCGGCGTAGTTGGCCTGGCCCCGGTTGCCGAGCGCCGAGCGCGAGCTGAGCGAGACGATCTTGCCGTACTTCTGCGCCACCATGTACTTCTGCGCGACGTGGCTGCAGTTGTAGGCGCTGGTCAGGTTGACCGTCAGCACCGCGTCCCAGTCGGACTTGGGCATCTTGAAGAACAGGTTGTCCCGGGTGATCCCGGCGTTGTTCACCAGGACGTGCACCCCGCCGAGGTCCTGCGCCACCTGCGCGAACACGGCCTCCACCGCGTCGTAGTCGGCCACGTCGCAGCCGTACGCCCGCGCGGTGCCGCCCTTCGCGGTGATCTCCTCGACGGTGCCGGCGGCGCGCTCGGCGGTGAGGTCGACGACGGCGACGGCCGCGCCCTCCTCCGCCAGCAGCCGCGCGGTGGCCGCACCGATACCCTGCGCCGCGCCGGTGACGACGGCGACCTTGCCTGCGAAGCGAGTCACAGCTGCTCCTTCGATCAATGGGGAATGGGGGACGATCGTGGGCTCGCGGCCCTCAGGCCGATTCCACGAGAACGGCGGTGCCCTGGCCGACGCCCACGCACATGGTGGCCAGTCCGCGGCGGGCGCCGCTGCGGCGCATCCGGTGCAGCAGGGTGGTGAGGATACGGGCGCCGGAGCCGCCCAGGGGGTGGCCGAGTGCGATGGCGCCTCCGGTCGGGTTCACCAGCTCCGGATCGATGCCCAACTGGTCGACGGAGGCGAGTACCTGGGCCGCGAAGGCCTCGTTGAGCTCGGCCTCCTCCACCGCGTCGACCGACCAGCCGACCCGGCCGAGCGCCTTGCGGGTGGCCGGCACCGGCCCGATGCCCATGACGTCCGGGTGCACCCCGGCGGAGGCACCGGCGACGTAGCGGCCGAGCGGCTGGAGGTCCAGTTCGCCGAGAGCCTCCTCGCTGACCAGCACCAGGCCGGCCGCGCCGTCGTTCATCGGGGAGGCGTTGCCCGCCGTCACCGTGCCGCCCGCCCGGAACGCCGGCTTCAGCCGGGCCAGCTTTTCGAGGCTGGTGTCCTCGCGGATGCTCTCGTCCTGGCCGACCGTCACCCCGTCCGGCCGCTCGACCGGCACGAGTTCGGCGTCGAAGTGGCCGTCCTTGCGGGCGGCGGCGGCGCGCTGGTGGCTTCGGAGCGCGAAGGCGTCCTGCCGCTCGCGGGTGATGCCGTAGCGGGTGGCGACCTCCTCGGCGGTCTCGCCCATGGAGAGGATGCCGTGCAGGTCGGCCATCCGGGGGTTGGTGAGACGCCAGCCGAGCCGGGTGTCAAAGGTTTCGATCTTGTGCGGCAGCGCCTCGTCGGGGCGGGGGAGGACGAAGGGGGCGCGGGTCATCGACTCGCAGCCGCCGGCCACCACCACGTCGGCCTCGCCGGAGCCGATGGCCCGGGCGGCCATGGTGACGGCCTCCAGGCCGGAGGCGCAGAGCCGGTTGACGGTGGCGCCGGGGACAGTGTCGGGCAGGCCGGCCAGCAGGACGGCCATCCGGGCGGCGTTGCGGTTGTCCTCGCCGGCCTGGTTGGCGGCGCCCCAGTAGACGTCGTCGATCCGGGCGGGGTCGAGGGCGGGCACGTCGGCGAGCAGGGCGCGCAGCACGGTGGCCGAGAGGTCGTCGGGGCGGACCGTGGCGAGCGCTCCGCGCAGCCGGCCGATGGGTGTGCGGCGGGCTGCGGCGAAGTAGACAGGACGCACGTCGTCGGGCTCCTTATCAGCGGGAACAGCGGAACAGCGGGAACAGCGGGAACTGCGGGAAGAGCGGGGAGAGCAGGAACAGCGGGAACAGCGGGGCTAGAAGGCGTTGACGCCGGTGAGCGCGCGCCCGATCAGAAGCTTGTGGATCTGGCTGGTGCCCTCGTAGAGCGTCATCACCCGTGCGTCGCGCAGGTACTTGCCGACCGGGTACTCGTCGATGAACCCGTAGCCGCCGAAGACCTGGAGCGCGTTGTTGGCGGCCCGGACGGCGGCCTCGCTCGCGTAGAGCTTGGCGACGGAGGACTCGGTGGCGAACGGCAGGCCGCGGTCGATGTGGTCGGCGACCTTCCAGGTGAGCAGGCGGGAGGCCTCGACGTCCACGGCGATGTCGGCGAGCAGCTCCTGCACCAGCTGGTGCGAGGCGATCGGCTTGCCGAACTGCTCGCGCTCGCCCGCGTACCGGACGGCGGCGTCCAGGCAGGCCCGGGCGATCCCGACGCAGCCGGCGGCGACCGACATCCGGCCCTTGGCGAGCGCGGCCATCGCCACGCCGAACCCCTTGCCGACTTCGCCGAGCCGGGCGGAGTCGGGCACCCGGACGCCGTCGAGGGCGAGTTCGGCGGTGGCCTGGCCGCGCAGGCCGAGCTTGCCGTGGATCTCCGTGCGGGTGAAGCCGGGCAGGTCGGTGGGGACGAGGAAAGCGGTGACGCCCTTGTGTCCCGCCCCGCCCGTCCGGGCGAAGACGAGGGCGACGTCGGCCCAGGTCCCGTTGGTGATGAACATCTTGGTGCCGCTGATCAGCCAGTCTCCCCCGCCCTTCGGGCGGGAGGTGTCCCCGTCGTCCCGGACCGCGCGGGTGGTGAGGTTGGCGGCGTCCGAGCCGGTGCCGGGCTCGGTCAGCGCGAAGCAGCCGAGGGCTTCACCGGAGGTGAGCCGGGGCAGCCAGTGCCGCTTCTGTTCCTCGCTGCCATAGCTGTTGACCGACTTGGCGACCAGGCCGAGCGAGACCGAGACGATGCCGCGCACGGCGGAGTCACCCCGGCCGAGCTCCTCCAGGGCGAGGCAGTAGGCGAGATGGTCGCCGCCGCTGCCGCCGTACTCCTCGGGGAGGGTGAGCCCGAGCAGGCCGAGTTTGCCGAGTTTGCCGATGATCGCGCGGTCGACGGACTCGGCGCGGTCCCACTCGGCGGCGTACGGGACGATCTCGCGGTCCGTGAAGGCGGCCGCCAGGTCACGGAGCGCGGCCTGCTCCTCGGAGAGCTCCAGGTTCATCGGGACCCCGTTAAACTAGCGCTGCAAGTTTTATGGGGGGACTGTAGCCCCGACCGGGGCGCACTGGGAAGAGGCGCCTGCCAGAATCGGTCCCCGCCCACTCGAACGCATCCACCGGTCCGAGACCGGCCCGCACCGACCGACCCACCCGCGCAGCGACCGACCCGTCTACCGACCGACCCGCGCTCCCACTCCGCCCGCACCCACCCCGCCCGAACCCATTCGACCCGGAGGCACCGCGACGATGGCCCGCCCGCGCACCCCCCTGCTCAGCCGCGAGCGCATCGTCACCGCCGCGCTCCAGCTCATCGACGCCGAGGGCCTGGCCGCGCTCTCCACCCGCCGCCTCGCCACCGAGCTGTCGGTCAGCGGGCCGTCGCTCTACAACCACTTCGCCACCAAGGACGAACTGCTGGACGCGGTGGTGGACAGCGTGATGGGCGAGGTCGACCTGTCGATGTTCGGCCGGGAAGCGGCCTGGCCGGAGGCGCTGCGCGACTGGGCTCGCTCCTACCGCGCCGCCCTCGCCGCGCATCCCGACATCGTCCCGGTGCTGGCCCAGGGCCCCGGGCGGCGGCCGAACGCGCTGAGGCTGGCCGACGCCGTCTTCGGCTGCCTTGTCGAGGCCGGCTGGCCGCGTGGGCAGGCCACCCGGATCGGCGCGCTGATGCGGTACTTCGTCGCCGGCTCGGCGCTCGCCTCGTTCGCGGCGGGTTTCCCCGAGGACGCCGGGGTGTACGACGCCGCCGACTACCCGCACCTCGGCGAGGCCCACCGGCTGGCCGAGCACCGGAGCGCGATCGACGAGGGCGCGTTCGAGACCGGGCTCGAAGCGCTCCTCGACGGATTGCTCCTACGGTACGAACGCACCGTCCCGCACCGCTGAGCGCCCCCTCGCCGACCCATCCGGCCGACCCCCCACCCGGCCGCGCCCCCGCCGCGCCCCGTCCGCGGGACTCACCAGGGCTCGCGGGCCACGAAGGCCGGCCGCAGCGACGGGTCCACCGGGTCGTAGTACCGGTGGTAGACGGGGGTCAGCCCGCCGGAGACCGGCGGCACGATCCAGCTCCAGTCGGCGGGTGTGGCCCGGCCGAGCCGCTTCTCCTGGGCGACGTGCTTGAGGAACCGCTCCGACTCGGTGTGGTGGTCGGCCATGGTCACCCCGGCCTCCTGGAACGAGTGCAGCACCGCGACGTTGAGCTCCACCAGCGCCCGGTCGCGCCAGAGCGTGCGGTCGCTGGAGGTGTCCAGCCCGAGCCGCTCGGCGACGGTGGCCAGCATGTCGTACCGGTCGGCGTCGGCGAGGTTGCGGGCGCCGATCTCGGTGCCCATGTACCAGCCGTTGAACGGCGCGGTGGGGTAGCGCACACCGCCGATCTCCAACGTCATGTCGCTGATCGCTGGCACCGCGTACCAGTGCAGGCCCAGGTCGGCGAACCAGTCGTGGTCGGGGTGGACGAGCTCGACCTCCAACGTCGTGTCGTCCGGCAGCTCGTACCACTCGGGGCGCTCACCGGGCCGCTCCTGGACCAGCAGCGGCAGCACCTCGAACCGGCCCTCGCCGCACTTCCAGCCGAGGTCCCGGGCGCGGGCGGCCAGTTGGGCGCCGGCCGGGTCGCCGATCCAGCCACCGTCCGCGCCGGGGTGGCCGGCGTAGCGGATCAGCTGCTGGTTGAGGATGCGGGCGGCCGGACGGCCGGGCCGGTCGGGGGCGAAGACCGAGATCACCGGGCGGATCCGGCCGCCGTTGCCGGCCACCCGCAGGTGCTCGAAGCACTCGGCGGCGATGTCGTCGGCCGAGGCGAGGTGCCGCAGGTCGCGGACGACCAGGCTGCGCCAGTACAGCCGGCCGATGCAGCGGGCCGCGTTGCGCCAGGCCAGCTTGGTGCCGTACGCCAGCTCGGCCGGCGTGTGCTCGTAGGTGCCGGTGCGGTCGATCTCGTCGAGGACGGCCCGCACCCGCTCGGCCGGGTCCCCGGCGGCGGGCTGCTCGCGGTGGAACTGCCGGACGAACGCTTCGGCCTCCGCAGGATTGGTGAAATGACCGGGGCCGGTGAAATGACCGGGGCCGGTGAAGTGACCGGGGCCGGTGAAGTGACCGGGGCCGGTGAAGTGGCCGGCCCCGATGACGTGGGCCGCCTCCGGCGCCTGGTCGCGGGGGGTGAGCGAGCCGGTGCCGTGGTCGGTCAGCCGCCCGACCGGGTGCCCGGGCGTCTGGACGGGCGCCGGCCCGGCGGGCTCGGGCGCGGGGTGCGCATGGGCGTACGGACAGCCGGCGGCAGGCGCTGCCACGGGTCTGCGGGTGCTGCGGGTGCGAAGCCGGTTGAAGATCAAGGACTCATCCCTCCTGGCCACCAGGAGTACCGGAGGTGTGCGCCCCGCCGCAGAGAGTGAACGATTCGGCCCCCGCACCCGCGCCGGGGGCGCTAGGGTGCGGGGGCCGAAGGTCGGACTGTCGGATCAGCCCATGGCTTGCGTCAGCCCATGTCCTCCAGCCGGATGCCCTTGGTCTCCTTCATGAACCGTGCCACGAAGAGGATCGACAGGGCCGCGAAGGCCGCGTAGACCAGGTAGGTCGCCGAGAGGTTCCAGCGCGAGAGCGACGGGAACGAGACGGTGATCGCCCAGTTGGCGATCCACTGCGCGGAGGCGGCGACGGAGAGCGCGGCGGCGCGGATCCGGTTGGGGAACATCTCGCCGAGCATCACCCAGACCACGACGCCCCAGGACATCGCGAAGAACAGCACGAACGCGTTGGCGGCGATCAGGGCGACGGTGCCCTGGAGGTCCGGGAGGGTGACGTTGTCGCCGCTGCCGGTGGCGGAGGAGAACGCCCAGCCGCAGGCGGCCAGGGCGACGGCCATGCCGGCCGAGCCGATCAGGGCGAGCGGCTTGCGGCCGATCCGGTCGACCAGCAGGATCGCGACCACCGTGCCGAGGATGTTGATGACCGAGCCGATGAAGCTGATCAGCAGCGAGTTGCTCTGGTCGATGCCGACCGACTGCCAGAGGATCGACGAGTAGTAGAAGATCACGTTGATGCCGACCAGCTGCTGGAACACCGAGAGGCCGATGCCGACCCAGACGATCGGCAGCAGGCCGAAGCGGCCGCCGAGCAGGTCGCGGAAGCGCGGCTGGTGGTCGGAGTCGATCAGGCCCTGGATCTCGGCGATCCGGGCGTCGGTGTCGGCGTCCTTGCCCTCGACGTCGGCGAGCACGGCGCGGGCCTCGTCCAGGCGGCCGGCCGAGATCAGGTAGCGCGGGGACTCGGGGATCATCGAGGAGAGCACGAAGTAGACGGCGGCGGGCAGCACACAGATGCCGAGCATCCACTGCCAGGCCTCCAGGCCGAGCAGGTGGCCACGGGTCTCGCCGCCGGCGGCGTCCGCCAGCACCCAGTTGACCAGCTGGGAGATCGCGATGCCGAGCACGATCGCGGCCTGCTGGAAGGAGGCGAGCCGGCCGCGGTACTTGGTCGGCGCCACCTCGGCGATGTAGGTCGGGGCGATCACCGAGGCGATGCCGATGGCCGCTCCGCCGAGGACCCGCCAGCAGGCGAGGTCCCAGGCGGAGAACGGCAGCATCGAGCCGACCGCGCTCACCGCGAAGAGCAGCGCACCCGCCTTCATCACCTTGATCCGGCCGTACCGGTCGGCGAACCGGCCGGCCACCGCGGCGCCGATCGCCGAGCCGAGCAGCGCCGAGGAGACGATCAGGCCGGTCACGCCGTCGCCGACGCCGAACTTCTCCTGGATGCCCGAGACGGCCCCGTTGATCACGGAGCTGTCGTAGCCGAACAGGAATCCGCCGAGGGCCGCGGCGGCGGTGATGAAGACGACGAAGCCGAGGCGGTCGGTGGATCGGGCCTCCGCCGCCGAGGGCTCCGTCGGCTCCGTGGGCTGCTGGGTGACGCTCACGATCTTGACTCCTGATACTCAACGCTGAGCTTGGTGCCGAGATCGTAACCCGTCAATGTTCAAATGTTGTACGTGGGATGCCCATCAAGTCCCTTTTGCCATTAGTAAAGTGAACTATCAAATCCGAGCTTCGGCCGGCGAGGCCAGCGACAGTCCGAACCGTCCCCCGTCGTCCGTCCACCAGCGGCTCAGCCGCAGGCCGGCCGCCGCCAGTTCCTCCGCGACCCGCTCCCGGCGGAACTTCGCCGACACCTCGGTGCGCAGCTCCTCGCCCGCGTCGAAGTGGACCGGCAGGTCGAGCACCGGGATCTTCACGGTCTGGGAGCGCAGTGAGCGCAGCCGCATCTCGATCCACTCCTGCTCCTCGTCCCAGAGCGCCACGTGCTCGAACGCGTCCGGGTCGAAGTCGGCGTTCAGCTCGCGGTTCAGCACGTTGAGCACGTTCCGGTTGAACTCCGCCGTCACCCCGGCCGCGTCGTCGTAGGCGGCGACCAGTACGCCCGGGTCCTTCACCAGGTCGGTGCCGAGCAGCAGGAAGTCGCCCGGGTCGAGGGCGGCGCGCAGGCCGCGCAGGAAGGCGGCCCGCTCGGTGGGGAGCAGGTTGCCCAGGGTGCCGCCGAGGAAGGCGACCAGGCGCGGGCCGCCGTCCGGGGGCAGCCCGAGCCGGGCGGTGAAGTCGGCCAGTACGCCGTGCACCGTCAGCCCCGGGTACTCCTCGGCGAGCGCCTCTCCGGCGGAGGTCAGCGCGCTCTCGCTGACGTCGACCGGGACATAGGTGTGCAGGGTGCCGAGGTCGCGCAGGGCGTCCAGCAGCAGCCGGGTCTTCTCGGAGGAGCCGGAGCCCAGCTCGACCAGGGTGCGGGCGCCGGTGGCGGCGGCGATCTCGCCGGCCCGGGCGGTCAGGATGGCCCGCTCGGCGCGGGTCGGGTAGTACTCCGGCAGCCGGGTGATCTCCTCGAACAGCTCGCTGCCCCGGGCGTCGTAGAACCACTTCGGCGGGAGCCACTTCGGTTCGGAGGTCAGACCGTGCTGCACGTCGTGCCGCAAGGCGGTGCTGAAGTGGTCGGCGGGCAGCAGCCGGGTGAGATCAAAGGTGCTCATGACAGATGGGTCCTCGGTTCAAAAAGTGAAGGGGAGAGGGAGGAAGACTCAGAGCGCCCGAACGGCTCCGAGCGGCTCGACCGTGATGCCGTCCGGGCCTGCCAGCAGCAGCGAGCGGTCCGGGACGGCCGTCCAGTCCGGGTGGTCGTCGTACGGCTCGGAGGCCACCACCACCCCGCGCCCGGGCAGGGTCCGGTGGTGCAGGGTGTCGCCCCAGCTGGTCGCGGCGATGGCACGGCCGTCGGTGAGCAGCAGGTTGAGCCGGCCGGTGGTGTGGGCGGCCACGTCCGCGACGGTGCCGGCCAGTGCCTCGCCGAGGCCCGCGCCGGCGCGCAGCCGGTGCAGCGCCAGGCCCCAGAGCAGCGCCGAGTCGGTGCGCGCCACCAGCTCCAGCAGCTCGGCCGGCGGCAGCAGCCCGGCCAGGGCGTCGAGCTTCTCCGGCCAGCCGGCCACCGCGCCGTTGTGGCTGAACAGCCAGCGCCCGCCGGCGAACGGCGCGGCTGCCTCCTCGCCCGCCGCGCACCCCTCGGTGGCCGAGCGGACGGCCGCCAGCAGCGCCCGGGTGCGGATCACCCGGGCGAGGTCGGCGAACGAGGAGTCCGCCCAGATCGGCCCGGCCCGCCGGTGGCGGGCCGGCACCTCGTCGCCGTCGGCGTACCAGCCGAGGCCGAAGCCGTCCGCGTTGACCGTGCCGTACTGCTGCGTCCGCGGCGCCCAGGACTGCCGGTAGAGCCCGAACGGCGGCTCGACCAGCAGCTCCCCCGGTGCCAGTGGCTCGCCCAGGTAGGCGATGTGGCGGCACATCAGTCCGACTCCACATCGGCGGCGGTGCGGAACCCGGCGAAGATCTGGCGGCGGATCGGGTAGTCCCAGTTGCGGAAGGTGCCCCGGCAGGCGACCGGTGCGACGGCGAAGCAGCCGCCGCGCAGCACCTTGTACTCGGGCCCGAAGAAGACCTCCGAGTACTCCTTGTACGGCCAGGCCCGGAAGCCCGGGTAGGGGTGGAAGTCGCTGGCCGTCCACTCCCACACGTCGCCCATCAACTGCCGTACCCCGTCGGGCGATTCGCCGTCCGGGTAGCTTCCGGCCGGGGCCGGGCGGAGGTGGCGCTGGCCGAGGTTGGCGTGCTCGGGCGCGGGCGACGCGTCGCCCCACGGGTAGCGGCGGGAGCGCCCGGTGGCCGGGTCGTGCCGGGCGGCCTTCTCCCACTCCGCCTCGGTCGGCAGCCGCCGGCCCGCCCACCGGGCGTACGCGTCGGCCTCGTACCAGCTGACGTGCAGCACCGGCTCGTCGGCCGGCACCGGCTCCAGCAGGCCGAACCGGCGGCGGAGCCACTGGCCGCCCTCGCGGTGCCAGAACAGCGGGGCGGTCAGCCCGGCCTTCTGCCGGTGCTCCCAGCCCTCGGCGGTCCACCAGTGCGGGTCGTCGTAGCCGCCGTCGGCGATGAACCGCAGGTAGGCGCCGTTGGTGACGGGCGTGGTGTCCAGCCGGAAGGCCGGCAGCTCGACCCGGTGCGCCGGTCGTTCGTTGTCCAGCGCCCACGGCTCGGTGTCGGTGCCCATGGTGAACGGGCCCGCCGGGATCACCACGTCGGCGGGCAGCGTGGCCGCGTCCGCGGGGGCGGGCGGCGGCGGGGGAGCGGCCAGGGCGGGCTCTCCCCTGCGGAGCTGATGGGTGATCAGCATCGTCTCGTCGTGCTGCTGTTCGTGCTGGGCGATCATGCCGAAGGCGAACCCGGCGTCCAGTAGCGGCGCGCCCTCCAACGGACTCTCGCCCAGCAGGTCGAGCACCCGGCCGCGCACCTCGTGCGCGTACGCGCGGGCCTCGTGCGGAGGCAGCAGCGGCAGGCTGGGGCGCTCGGCACGCGGGTGCTCGAAGGCGTCGTAGAGCGGGTCGATCTCGGGGTGCATCGGATCCCGGCCGCCCACGTTCCGCAGCAGCCAGAGCTCTTCCTGGTTGCCGATGTGCGCGAGGTCCCAGACCAGCGGGGACATCAGCGGTGAGTGCTGGGCGGTCAGGTCACGGTCCTCGACGCAGTCGGTGAGCGCGGCGGTGCGGGCGCGGGCGGCCAGCAGCTCGGCGGCGATCATCTCCCGGAGGGCCTCCGGCGACAGGGTCTCCAGCGGCGCGGCTGCCGGGGCGGGGGCGCCGGTCGGGCGGGCGTCGTCGATCATGGTGCGGCCTCCTCCGGGGGAGTGCGTCGGGTGCCGGAGCGCAGTGCGTCCAGCTGGTCGTCGGCCGGGCAGCGGCCGCGCGCGGGGTAGCGCTCGGCGAACTCGGCGACGGCGGTGCGCAGCCGTCCGGCGCCGGGCAGGCGGCCCAGCGCGGCGTCGGCGGCGGCGAAGCAGGCGAGGGTGGCGCGGCGCAGCTCGGGGTCGGCGACGGCCAGGGTGGCGGCCCGGCGCCAGGCGTCGCTGCGCGGCGGACGCGGGCCGTCGGCGCACTCCAGCGGCTCCAGCGCGGCGAGTGCGGCCTCGGCGGCCACCGGGTCGTCCAGCAGTGCGGTGACCAGGGCGGCGGGGACGATCCAGCCGTCGCCGGGCTGCGCGTCGATCATCCGCAGCTCCAGGTGGCCGCGCGGGCGGACCGGCGGGAACAGCGTGGTGCGGTGGTAGTCCAGGTCGGCCAGGGTGGGCGGGCGCTCGCCGGCGCCGCGCAGCCAGTCGGCGAACGTCATCCCGGCCGGAGCGGTCCAGGGCAGCCCGTCGGGGCGGCGGATGCAGAGCACCTCGGCGTCCAGCACGTACCGGGTCCAGGCCTCGCGCGGGTCGCCGTGGTCGGGGGCGGGGGCGAGCGTGCGGGTGGGGTCCATCCGGGACCAGACGGTCTGCCGGGTGGACCGGTGGCCGGTGGGCCTGCCGTCCAGCAGCGGGGAGTTGGCGAAGGCGGCGACCAGCACCGGACCCAGCCGGTGGGCGAGGCGCCAGCGCCGGTCCAGCGCGTGCGGACCGTCCGCGGCGCCGGCGTCCAGGCAGACCTGGACGGACGCGGTGCCGGTCATCATGATCCGGCCCCAGGGGCCGGCCGAGTTGAAGAACCGTTCCATCGCCAGGTAGCGCGGGTGGTCCAGCACCATCTGGCGCGGACGGGCGAGGGGGTCGGTGCCGGTGCCGGTGAGGCGCAGGCCCTGGGCGGCGAAGGCGGCCCGCAGGGCGGCGAGATCGCGTCGGGTGTCGTCGACGCAGGCGGTGAGGCCGTCGGCGGGCGGGGAGCTGAGCTCGACCTGTCCGCCGGGTTCGAGAGTGAGGCGGGCTCCGGAGGGGAGCGACGTCCCGTCGGGGCCTCCGAGGGGCAGCGCGTCCAGTGCGGCGTGCAGCCGCTCCGGTTGGACGGGGCGGGTGGGACATCGGTCGTCATGGACGAACCACTCCACCTCGACACCGATCAGCCGGGGCGGTCCGATCTTGAAACAGACGCCGGCCATGTGGCGGCGTGCCGCCGATTCGGTGAGCGGTGTCACCCCGCTCGGGGGCGGGTCCGTGCTGGGGCGGGCGGTCGGGCTGGTCGGGCGAACGGGTGTCACCGGACTCACCATCCTCGGGATCACGATTGCGGCCCGGTCTACCCTGCCCAGTCTGCTACGGACCATGCGGGGGCGCTCCGCAAACATCTCGTGAAGAGATGTCGTCGCAGGTCAGAGGGGGTGCAATCGGGTGATCCGGGGCTCCGGGGGAGTCTCGCCCGGGCCCCGGCGGAGTCATTTCCGGGGCCCCGGCGGAGCCACGCCCAGGCTCCGGGCAGCCCCTCGGCCGGGCCTCGGGCGGACCTCAGCGGAGCCGGGCCAGCCGCTCCAGGACGGTCTCCAGGACAGGGCCCGGCAGCGCGTAGTTGAGCCGCAGCGCGCCGTGCCCGCCCGGCCCGAAGTCGGCCCCGTCGGAGGCCTCCAGACCGCACCGCTCCAGCAGCGCCCCCCGCGCCCCGGCCGGCGGCAGGCCCAGCGCGACGGCGTCCACCCAGAGCAGGTACGAGGCCTCGGGCGCGGAGACGACGGCGCCGCCGAGCAGGCCGGTCAGCCGGTTCCGGGCGGCCGCCAGGTGCGCCAGCAACGCGTCCAGCCACGGGCCGCCGTGCCGCAGCGCCGCCTGCTGCACCTCCTGCTCCAGCAGCCCGCCCTCCCAGAGGCCGTAACCGGCCATCACGTCGGTGAGCCGCTCGCGCAGTGCGCCGTCCGGGACGAGCGCGAAGCAGCTGGGGATGCCGGAGGTGTTGAAGGTCTTGCCCACCGAGTTGAGCGTGACGGTCCGCTCCCGGTACGGGCCCGCCACGGCGACGGCCACCGGGTGCCGGTGCCCCGGGTGGGTGAGGTCGCCGTGCACCTCGTCCGAGACCAGCACCGCGCCGGCCTCCGCCGCCGCCCCGGCGAGCGCACGGATCTCGCCCTCGTGCCAGACCCGCCCGGACGGGTTGTGCGGACTGCTGAGCAGCACCGCCCCGGCCCGGCGCCCCGCCAACGCGGCCACCGGCAGCCGGTATCCCGCGTCGTCCCGGGGCAGCGGCACCTCCTCGTACGGCAGCGCGGCGGACCGGCAGAGCTGGGCGAAGCCGCCCCACTCGGGGGCCGGGAACAGCACCGGCCCGGCCGGGCGCACCGCCTCCAGCAGCAGCCGGACGGCGGTCCGCGGGCCGGCCGGCAGCAGCACCACCCATGCCGGATCCACCGTCACCCCGTGCCGCTCCCGGTACCACCGCGCCACCAGCGCCCGCCCGGCCGGGTCGCACACCGTGTACCCGTACGCGCGGTGCCCGGCCCGGTCCGCCAGGGCGCGGGCGACGGCGGCCGGGCCGGGCAGGTCCATGTCGGCGAGGCTCATCGGGATCACCCCGTCCGCCCCGCCGCCGGCCCGCGCCCACTTGCTGCTGCCGGTGCCGGCGCGGTCGAAGGGGCGGTCGAAACCGAAGTCCTCGGGCGGAGCGCTCACGGCAGGGGCCTCCCGGTACGGCGGCGGGCGAAGACGTCCACAGCCACGCTAGCCGCATCGGACGATCACTCGAACCGGGCCGCCCGGAGCCGGTGGCCGCCTGGCTGACGACCGTCACCCGGCTGCTGCGCGGCTGGCTGTTCGACCGAGGCCAGCGGGGTGACGGGCGCCCGCCGACCGCGGTCAGCCGTCGGCGGCCCGCGCCCCGCCCCTGCCCAGGTACCCGGCCAGCCCCCGCCGCCCCCGCCACATCATCGCGGCGTGGTTGGCGCGGAAGACGGGGTGCAGGGGGAGGGCGAGCCGGCGCAGCAGGGGCTTGGCCGGCCGGGTGTCCTCCTCGAAGAGCACGCGGCTGCCCGCGCCGTCCGCGGCGCCCGGGCCGTCCGGGGTGACGGTCCAGCGGGACCAGCCGGTGAGGTCGCCGTGCATGGCGGCCTCCAGCACCCCGGCGGCCGGGTCGCGCCGGACCCTCTCCAGCCCGATGACCAGCCGGTACGGCAGCAGCGCGCGCACCTCCACCTCGCCGGCGTCCGGGCCGGTCTCCCGGGCGGTGCGGATCTCGGGCCACCAGAGCGGGTAGCTCCGCACGTCCTCCAGTGCCGCGTACACGGCGGCCGGCGGCGCGGGCAGTCGCCAGGCGCCGCGGAATCGGTAGTGGTTGGGGTCCACCTGCCGAACGGTACTCCCGTCCGCCCGCCGGGCAGGGCCCCTGCGCGTCACTCCGGTTCGGCCAGCGTGAACGCCGTGTTGACCAGTGCGACGTGGGTGAACGCCTGCGGGGTGTTGCCGAGTTGGCGGCGGGAGCGCGGCTCCCACTGCTCGGAGAGCAGCCCGAGGTCGTTGGCGAGCCCGACCACCCGGGCGAACAGTTCGCGCGCCTCGGCCCGCCGCCCGGTCGCGGCGAGCGCGTCGGCGAGCCAGAACGAGCAGGCCAGGAAGGCGCCCTCGCCGCCGGGCAGGCCGTCGGTGCGCTGGTGGGCCTGGTAGCGGCGGACGAGGCCGCCGTGGTCGAGGCCGTCCCGGACGGCGTCCACGGTCCTGATCACCCGCGGGTCGTCCGGCGGCAGGAAGCCGCTCTTGACCACGAACAGGGTGGCCGCGTCGAGCCCCTGCCCGCCGTAGTGCTGGACGAAGACGCCGCGCCGCCGGTCGTAGCCGTGCGCGCAGACGTCGGCGTGGACGGCGTCGCGCATGGCCCGCCAGCGGTCGACGGGCGCGGGCAGGCCGGTGGCCTCGGCGAGCCGGACGGCGCGGTCGGCGGCGACCCAGGACATCACCTTGGAGTGGACGAAGTGCTGCCGCCCGCCGCGGACCTCCCAGAGGCCCTCGTCGGGCTCCCGCCAGTGCTGTTCCAGGTACTCCATCAGGGTCCGCAGCAGGGTCCAGACGTGCCGTTCCATCGGCAGGCCGGCCAGCAGTGCGAGGTGCAGGGTGTCCACCACCTCGCCGTAGACGTCGAGTTGGAGCTGGTCGACGGCGGCGTTGCCGAACCGGACCGGCCGGGAGTCCTCGTAGCCGGGCAGCCAGTCGGCGACGGTCTCACCGAGGACGCGTTCGCCGGCGACCCCGTACACGGTCTGCAGGTCGCCCGGGTCGCCGGCGATGGCGCGCAGCAGCCAGCGGCGCCAGGCGGCGGCCTCCTCGCGGAACCCGCCGCGGAGCAGGGCGGAGAGGGTCATCGAGGAGTCGCGCAGCCAGCAGAACCGGTAGTCCCAGTTGCGCATCCCGCCGATCCGTTCGGGCAGGGAGGCGGTGGGCGCGGCGACGATCCCGCCGGTGGGGGCGTAGGTGAGCGCCTTGAGGGTGATCAGCGAGCGCAGCACGGCGTCCCGCCACTCGCCGCGGTACCGGCAGCCGGCCGCCCACCGCTGCCAGTCGCGCAGGGTGGCGAGCAGGGTCTCCTCGGGGTCGGTGCGCGGGGTGGCGGTCAGGTGGGAGGGCTGCCAGGTGAGCACGAAGGCGATGCGGTCGCCGGCGGTGACGGTGAAGTCGGAGACGGTGATGCCGTCCACGCCGTAGGTGTGCACGCCGGGCGGGACCCGTAACCAGACGGAGTCCGGCCCGGCGACGGCGACCCGGTGCCGGCCGGTGCGGCGTACCCAGGGCTCGATCCGGCCGTAGTTGAACCGCAGCCGCAGCTCGCCGCGGACCGGGACGGTGCCGCCGAGGCCCTCCACGATCCGGATGAGTTGCGGGGTGCGGCTGTCCGGTCCGCGCTGGGGCATGAAGTCGGTGATCCGCACCGAGCCGCCGGGTGTGCGCCACTCACTTTCCAGGACGAGGCTGTCGCCGAGGTAGCGGCGGGCGGAACACTGCGTGCCGCCGACGGGGGCGAGCCGCCAGGCGCCGTGCTGCCGGTCGCCGAGGAGGCCGGCGAAGCAGCTGGGGGAGTCGAACCGGGGCAGGCAGAGCCAGTCGACAGATCCGTCCCGGCCCACCAGGGCAGCGGTCTGCAGGTCGCCGATCAGGGCGTAGTCCTCGATGAGTCTGGCCATCGGCTCCATTGTCCGGCCCGCTCGCCTTCCCGGCAGGGCGGGGAGCCGGCCCCGGGCGCGGGCGGGCGCCGGGCGGGTGCCGGGTGGCCCGGGGCGGCGCACGGGCGGACACGGGCCGGAACGGAGGCGGACCCTCCGGCAGGACGGGAGAGCTCCGCTTGCACCCGTTCGGCGTGCAAGGGAGGATCTTTTGTGCTTGTAGTCTCATCAGTCCCAGCCGTCCCTTCAGACAGCTGGCTTCCCGGAACCGGAGTGAAGGAGTCCTTAGGATGCGGCGACCGAACTGGGTACCGGAGGGCACGGACCTGGACAAACCGAACGCCGCGCGGGTCTACGACTACTATCTCGGTGGTTCGCACAACTTCGAGGTGGACCGGAAGATGGCCCGCAAGGCGATCGCCCTCTGGCCGGAGCTGCCCCAGATCATGCGGTCCAACCGGGCCTTCCTGCGCCGCGCCGTGCAGTTCGTCGCCGAACGGGGCGTCACCCGTTTCCTGGACATCGGTTCCGGCATCCCCACCTTCGGCGCCGTGCACGAGATCGCCCGGGCGATCCGCCCCGAGGCCGAGGTGGTCTACATCGACCGCGACCCGGTCGCCGTCGCGCACAGCCGGCTGCTGCTGGAGGACGACCCGAAGAGCTCCGTCGTCCAGGCCGACCTGCGGGACATCGACGACCTGATGGCCCGCCCCGAGGTGCGGTCCCTGCTTGCGGCCGGCGAGCCGGTGGCCGTGCTGCTGGTGGCCGTCCTGCACTTCGTCAGCGACTCCGAGGACCCGTGGAAGCTGGTCGAGGTGCTGCGCGACGCCCTCCCGCCGGGCAGCGCGCTGGTCCTCTCGCACGCCTCCCTGGAGGGCCGCCCGGACCAGGCCGAGGACCACCAGAAGCTGTACAGGATGACGCCCACTCCGCTGACCATGCGCACCCACGAGCAGATCACCGCGATGTTCGCCGGCTTCGATCTGGTCGAGCCCGGTGTCGTCTACCTGCCGCAGTGGCGGCCCGACCAGCCGGAGGCCGTCGGCCAGCACCCCGAGCGGATGACCGGGGTGGCGGGCGTGGGGTTCCGCCCGTGAGTGATGCGCCGGTGCCGAGCAGTGCCGAACGGTTCCACGAGGACTGGTCGCGGCTGCTCTCCGGTGACCATGGCACGGCGGTCCACCCCGGCCTGCTCGGCCGGCTCGTCTCCCGGACCGCCGCGCTGCTCCACCGTGCCCAGCAGGACGACCCGTTCGAGCCGCACCTGGCCGCGCAGGCCGGTGCCGAACTGGTGGACGCGCACTTCACCGACCCGGTGGTGCTAGCCCGGGCCGTGGAGCTGCTCCAGGAGCAGCCGGTCACCGACGACCGCGGGCCCGCGCTCTGCGGCGCCTTCGCGGCCGGCTGGGCGGCTGCCCTCCGTGAGCGGACCCTGCGCGAGCAGGAGGCCATCCGCACCGCCGCCGACATGGCCCGCAAGGAGGCCGAGCGGGCGCTGCGCGCCTCCGAGGCGCGGTTCCGCGCGCTCTTCGAGAGCGCGGCGATCGGCATCGGCATCGGCGACACCGAGGGCAACATCCTGGCCGTCAACAAGGCTCTCCAGGAGCTGTTCGGGGCCGGCCCGGAGGACATGCAGGGCCGCCGGGTCGGCGACCTCGTCCACCCCGAGGACGCCCCGGGCGTCTGGGAGGCGTACGAGGACCTGATCAGCGGCAAGCGGGACTACTTCCAGTTCGACAAGCCGTACTACCGGCAGGACGGCGAGGTGGTCTGGACCCACCTGACCGTCTCGCTGATCCGTGACGACGACGGCGTCCCGCAGTACCAGGTGGCGATGCTGGAGGACATCACCGACCGCTACCGGCTCCAGGAGCGGCTGCGCCACCAGGCCACCCACGACCCGCTGACCGGCCTGCCCAACCGGGCGGCCTTCTTCGAGCGGCTGGAGAAGCTCTTCGAGGAGCCGGACCCGGGTGCCCGGTTCGGTCTCTGCTATGTGGACCTCGACGGCTTCAAGGTGGTCAACGACAGCCTCGGCCACGACACCGGAGACCAGCTGCTCTCCGCCGTCGCCGCCCGGCTGAAGGCCGCCCTGACCCCGCTCGGCCACCTGGTCGCCCGGCTCGGCGGCGACGAGTTCGTCGTCCTGCTGGAGAACTGCCGGGGCGAGCAGGAGGCCGTCGCCGCCGCCAAGACCGTGCTGAAGGCACTGGCCGGGCCGGTCCTGATCGGCGATCACAAGCTCGCCGTCGGCGCCAGCGTGGGCGTGCTGGAGCGGCGCGTCTCGACCACCACCCCCGGCGCCGCCGTCCGCGCGGCGGACCTGACGCTGTACCGGGCCAAGGAGGCCGGCCGCGGCCGCTGGACGCTCTTCGACCCCAAGGAGAACGCCCGCGCGGTCAGCCGCTACGCCGTGTCCGTCCGGATGCCGGCCGCGCTCGACCGCGGCGAGTTCTTCATCGACTACCAGCCGTTGTACGCGCTGGCCGACGGCCGGCTGGCCGCCGTCGAGGCGCTGGTGCGCTGGCGCCACCCGCAGTTGGGGGTGCTCGGCCCCGACGAGTTCGTCACCACCGCCGAGGAGACCGGCCTGATCATGCCGCTCGGCCGCTGGGTGCTGGAACAGGCGTGTGGCCAGGCGGCCGACTGGATCAGGCGGTTCGGCGACGACGCGCCGCAGCTGAACGTCAACCTGGCGGTCCGTCAGGCCCGCAGTGCCGCGCTGGTGGCCGACCTCGCCCGGATCCTCGAATCCACCGGCCTGGACCCGGCCCGGCTCCAGCTGGAGATCACCGAGTCCACCGTGGTCGGCCCGGAGGACGAGGCACTGCGCACCCTGCACGGGCTGGTCGACCAGGGCGTCTCGCTCGCCGTGGACGACTTCGGCACCGGCTGGTCCAACCTGGCCTACCTGCGCGACCTGCCGGTCTCGGGGCTGAAGATCGCCGGCTCCTTCGTGGGTGACCTGCACGATCCGGCCAAGGACGAGGAGACCGGCTGGCGGATCGTCAGCGGCCTGGTGTCGATGGCGCACGCGCTGGGCCTGACCGTCACCGCCGAGGGCGTGGAGACCCTGCGGGACGCCGAGCGGCTGCGCACCATCGGCTGCGACTGGGCGCAGGGCTGGCACTTCGGGCGGCCGGTGCGGCCGGGCGAGATCGCCCGCCGGATCGCCGAGGAGCCGGAGGGCCGGCCGGTCGGGGGCTGAGGACCGGTGGGGCCGGGGGGCGGTCGGGCCGGGGATCGGCCGGGGGCCGGGGATCGGCCGGGGGCTGAGGACCGGTCGGGAGCGAGGGCCGCTCGGCGTGCGGTGCCCGTGCGGGGGGCGCCGACGGACGTATGCCGAATCGGGCATAAAGAACCAATTATGACAAACCACTTGACGTGATGCCGGTCACCTGGGCACGATGAGGCCCTGGCACACCTCGCACCTCCGTGCGGGAAGCACATTCGGCCAGTTCGACAGACCGGCGCTTCGGCGCCCGAGAGAGCCGGCGGCGCGCACCCCCATCCGGCCGCCCGAGTCGCTCTCCACGTTTTCGGCAGTCCCCTCCCGGGGACTTCCCTCCGGGGCCCCGCCCGCCCCGCGTATCAGTCGCGCACCGGGCCCGCCCCGTTCCGTCAGGGGCCGCGCCGTGCCCGGCGCCCGCCCGTCGCCTCCCCCCGAGAGGCCGTTCTCGATGAGCACCACCCTGCCCCCCAACGTCGTTCCGTACTCGAACCATGACGGCCGGCCTCAGCGCCGCGCCGAGGACCGGGTCACCGTCCGGCGGCCGATGCGCCGGGCCGGGGACGGCGTCGCCAGCAAGCACGGCGTCACGCTGGTCGTGCCCGCCCAGAACGAGGCCCGCAACATCCCCTGGGTGTTCGAGCAGATCCCGCGCTGCGTCGACGAGGTGATCCTGGTCGACGGCTCGTCCGACGACGCCACCGTCCCGATGGCCCGGCACTGCCTGCCGACCGTCCGCAGCGTCCAGCAGTGCGGCCCGGGCAAGGGCAACGCCCTGCGCACCGGCTTCGCCGCCGCCACCGGCGAGTACATCGTCATGATGGACGCCGACGGCTCCATGTGGCCCGGCGAGATCCCGCACTTCCTGCACTTCCTCGACCACGGCTTCGACCTGGTCAAGGGATCCCGGTGCATCGCCGGCGGCGGCTCGCTGGACTTCACCAAGGTCCGCTCGCTCGGCAACCGCGCCCTGCTCGCCGTCGTCAACCGCCTGTACGACGCGAGCCTCACCGACCTGTGCTACGGCTACTGTGCCTTCCGCCGCTCCTTCCTGGACGCTCTCGACCTGCGCTCCACCGGCTTCGAGATCGAGGCCGAGATGATCGCGCACGCCCTGCGCTCCGGACTGCGGATCGCCGAAGTGCCGAGCCTGGAACTCCCCCGCCGCAGCGGTCGCTCCCACCTCCACGCCATCTCCGACGGCCGCCGGGTGCTGAGGACCCTGATCTCCGAGCGTCCCGGCGCCCGGGCCTCGGCGGCCGCCCCCGCGGAGGAGCGACGATGAATGGCCCCGACCGGCGCACCGCAGCTGCCTGCCCGCGCCCCGCCGCCCGCGACTCGCTCTACACCCCCGTCCGTGTCGTCGACCTGGACCTGGACGAACCGGGCGAGCTGCGCTCCCCCGGAGGTCTCGGTGCCGCCGACCCGGACGGCCGCGTGTTGGCGTTGGTGCGGCTGCACGGACACCCGCTCGGCTTGGTCACGGCCACCGGAACAGCTGGCGACAGTGCCGCGCTGCGCCGGGCGCTGGTCGACGCCGCTCACCGGGAACTGCGTGTTCCCGCCCTGTCCACCGCGACACCCGCGGCGCGTCCCGGTCGGGTCGGCCGCGCCCGGGTGCCTGCGGGCCCGCCGACGGTCTCCGTGATCGTCTGCACCCGGGACCGCGACGAGATGCTGCCGCGCTGCCTGGACTCCCTGGTGCGGATCGGCGATCCCCTCGTCGAGGTGATCCTGGTGGACAACGCACCCAGGAACGACGCCACCGAGAAGTTGGTCCGATCGCGCTACGGAGACCGGATCCGGTACGTGAGGGAGCCCCTGCCCGGCCTGTCCCGGGCCCGTAACCGCGGCCTCGCGGCCGCGCGCGGTGAGCTCTGCGCCTTCACGGACGACGACGCCATCGCCGACTCCCGCTGGGTGAACGCCCTGGTGGAGGCGTTCCAGTCGGACGAGCGGATCGCCTGTGTGACCGGCCTGGTGCTGCCCGCGGAGCTGGACACCAAGGCACAGCTCGTCGTGGAGCAGTACTGCGCTCCCAGCCGGGGCTTCGAGGCCCGCAGCTGGTCGCTCCCGGCGCCCATGGACGACCCGCTGGTCCAGTTCTCCGTCGGCCGGTTCGGCATGGGGGCCAACATGGCCTTCCGCACCGCGGTACTCCGGGCCCTCGGCGGCTTCGACCCGGCCACCGGCACCGGGACGCCCTCGCGGGGCGGGGAGGACCTGCTCTCCTTCCAGCAGGTCCTGACCGCGGGGTACACCGTGGCCTACCAGCCCGACGCGATCGTGTGGCACCGGCACCGGCGGACCATGGAGGCGCTCGCCCACCAGGTGAGCGGGTTCGGGGTCGGGTTCGGCGCGTACCTGGCGGCGGCGGTGTCCCACCGGCCGAGCCTGCTCACCGAGCTCGTCCGGAGGCTGCCCTACGGCGTGTGGCGCTGGCACGTCAGCCACCGGCTCGGCGCCCGAACCGGGCCGGCCGACGGCGACACCCTGCGCGGCCTCCGCAGGCTGGAACGCCGTGGGCTGCTGTACGGCCCGTTCTGCTACCTGTTCACCGTCTGGCAACAACACCATCCCAGGTCTGGAGGTCGGCTGTCATGACCACCCCGATCGCGCTGCCGCCCGCGCCCGTCGAGGTCGCCGAGCTGGATCTCGAACACCCGGACGAACTGCACCGTCCCGGCCGGGGCGACGTGTTCTCCCCGAGCGGCCGGGTGCTGGCCCTGATCCGCCGCGGGGGACAGCCCCTCTGCCTGGTGACCGCCGAGGCCGCGCCCGGTGACCCGGCCGCACTCTGCCGGGCCCTGGCCGCCGCAGCGGCCCGCGAGCGGGACCCGCGCGCACCGGCCGCGGTGCGGCCGGAACCGCCGGCCGACGCCCCGCTCGTGAGCGTCATCGTCTGCACGCACAACCGCGTCGACCTGCTGCCCCGCTCCCTGGACGCCCTCCTGGCCGGCACCTACCGGCACGTCGAGGTCATCGTGGTCGACAACGCCCCCTCCGACCGGGCCACCGAGCTGCTCGTCGCGCTCCGCTACCCGGGCCGGGTCCGGTACCTGCGCGAGCCGGTGCCCGGCCTGGCCCGTGCCCGCAACCGCGGCCTCGCCGTCGCGCGCGGGAAGATCTGCGCCTTCGCCGACGACGACCTCCTGATCGACGAGGGCTGGGTGGCCGCCCTGGTCGACGGCTTCCGTTCGGACCCGCAGGTGGGCTGCGTGACCGGCCTGGTGCTGCCCGCCGAGCTGGACACCCGGGCGCAGATCGCGCTGGAACGGTACTGCGGCTACGCCAAGGGCTTCACCAGCCGCAGCTGGTCGCTCGGCGAACCGTCCGACGACCCGCTCTTCCCCTTCGCCACCGGCCGGCTCGGCACCGGGGCCAACATGGCCTTCCGCACCGGCGTCCTCCGCTCGATCGGCGGCTTCGACCCCGCGACCAGCACCGGCACCCCGGCGCGCGGAGGAGAGGACCTGCTCTCCTTCCTCCAGGTCCTGACCTCCGGTCACACGGTCGTCTACCGGCCGGACGCACTGGTGTGGCACCCGCACCGCCGCTCCATGGAGGCGCTGACCGCCCAGGTCTTCGGCTTCGGCGTCGGCTTCGGCGCCTATCTGGCCGCAGCCACCCGTCGGCAGCCGCGCCTGCTCGCCGCCCTGCTCGCCCGAGTGCCGCACGGGGTCCGGCAGACCCTGCACCGCGGTGACCCGGCCGCCGCCCGCCGCGACCCGCTGATGGTCCACCTCGGGCGGCTCGAACTCCTCGGCCTGCTCTACGGGCCGGTCTGCTACCTGCGCAGCGTCCGGTTGCAACGCCGGGCCGACACCTTGGCGAGGCCGTGATGTCCATCCTTGACCACACGCGCTCCAGGCGGCGGACGGCAGCCGCACGGCCGTGCTCCTGCCCGGTGGCGCTGCCCTGCGAGTGCTCCTACCCGGCACTGCTGCGGGCCCGGATCAGGGCGGGCGCCCAGAGCCTGCGCGCGGACTCCCTGATGCACAACGGCCATGTACTGGCGGCGAGTTCGATCGTCGCAGCCGGACTCGGCGCGTTCTTCTGGATACTCGCCACCCGCTACTACAGCGTCGAGGCCGTGGGGCGCAGCTACGCGGCCCTGTCGGCCGCGATGTTCCTGGCCACGCTCGGCAGCCTCAACCTCGGGGACGCGCTGGTGCGCTTCGTCCCGGCCGCCGGCCGGCACACCCGGCACCTGGTGCTGCGGTGCTACGCGATCAGCGTCGGTGTCAGCGCCGCGGTCGCGGTCGGCTTCCTGCTGCTGGTCCCGGTGGTCGCCCCCAACCTCGGCTTCCTGGACTCGCCGGTGCTCGCGGTCGCGTTCGTCGCGGCCACCGCCGGCTACGCGGTCTTCGTGCTCCAGGACGGCGCGCTCACCGGCACCCGCAGGACCGGCTGGGTCCTCGGCGAGAACGCCGTCTTCGCCGTCGCCAAGTCACTGATGCTCGCCGGATGCGCGGCCCTGGCCGTCGGCACCGGCATCCTGGTCGCCTGGGCGGTGGCCATGGTCGTCTCGATCGCGCTGGCCAACGTGGTGCTGTTCCGTCGGGCCGTGCCGGCCCACGAGGCGGCCGGCGACGCCGACGCCGAACCGCCCCAGCGGGTCCTGCACTGGGCCGGCGCCGACTACATCGGAAACCTCTTCAGCTTCGCGAGCTACAGCGCCGTCCCCCTGATCGTGCTCGCCCAGCTCGGACCTGAGGGCAGCGCCTACTACTCGCTCGCCTTTGTCATCGCCTCCACCCTCTTCGTCGCGACGTTCAGCATGGGCCACTCGCTGGTGGTCGAGGGCGCCCGCGACCCGAAGCGGCTGGCCGAGTACGCCCGGCGCATGCTGCGCCACACCGGTCTGCTGCTGGTCGGCGCCGTGCTGGTGATCGAGATCGGTGCGCGCCAGATCCTGAGCGTCTTCGGCCCCGCGTACGCCGAGCACGGCACGGCGGTGCTGCGTCTGCTCGCCCTGTGCGCGCTGCCGATCGCGGTGACCAACGTGGTCATCCAGGTGGCCCGGGTCCGCCGGGCGCTGCCCTGGATGATCGGGGTGCGGATGGCCTCCGCCACGATGATCGTCACCCTGGTCGTCCTGCTGCTGCCGCGCCACGGACTGATCGGCGTCGGCCTCGCCTGGGTGATCTCCGAGTACACGATGGCGGCGGCACTGCTGTTCGTCCTCCGGCGCTGGCTGCGTGCGATGGAAGGAGACCAGGACCATGACCACTGACCAGTCCTCCGGCCGGAACGACGACCGGACTCCCGAGCGCGCCGCCGACGGCCGTGCACCGAGCCTGACCGTCGTGATCTGCGCCTACACCGTCGAGCGCTGGGACGACCTGTGCGCCGCCGTCGCCTCCGTGCGCGGCCAGCACCACCCGCCCGCCGAGCTGCTGCTCGTCATCGACCACTGCCCCGAGCTGCTGCACCTCGCCCGGGAACACCTGTCGGCCGACGGGCGGATCCTCCCCAACCGGCAGCGGCGCGGTCTCTCGGGCGCCCGCAACACCGCCCTGGCCGCGGCCCACGGCGAGCTGATCGCCTTCCTGGACGACGACGCCACCGCCGACCCCGCCTGGACCGCGCGGCTCCTCGCCGGCTACCGGACACCCGGGGTGCTCGGCGTCGGCGGCCACGTCCGGCCCTGGTGGCAGAGCGGCCGGCCGGACTGGTTCCCGCCCGAGTTCGACTGGGTGGTCGGCTGTTCCTACCGGGGACTGCCGAGCCGGCCGGCCGGGGTGCGGAATTTCATCGGCGCCAACATGTCCTTCCGGCGTGCCGAGGCACTGGCCGCCGGCGGCTTCCGGACCGACCTCGGCCGGGTCGGCCGGCGTCCGCTCGGCTGCGAGGAGACGGAGCTCTGCATCCGCCTCGCCGCCCGCCACCCCGGCGCCGTGCTGCGCTACGAGCCGGCCGCGGCGGTCCTCCACCGGGTGCCGCCGGCCCGTACCACCCTCTCCTACTTCGCCGCACGCTGCTTCGCCGAAGGCCGTTCCAAGGCCGCGGTGGTGCGCTACGACGGCGCCGCCGCCGGCCTCGCCAGCGAACGCGCCTACCTGCGGCACACCGTGCCCGCCGCGCTGCTGGACAGCCTGCGGCGGCGCCGGCCCGCCACGGCGGCGGCGCTCTGCGCCGGCGTCACCCTGACCGCCGCCGGCTACCTCACCGGGTTGGCCGGCGGCTGGGCCGAACGGACCGCGTCCCGTCGGACCGGCGCGGTCCGTCCGGCCGCCCGTGACCGGACCACCGGCGCCGAGCCCACCACAGCCCGGCCCGCAGGGGTCCGGCCGACCAGGGACGGGCCATGAGCGCGATACCCGTCTTCCTCTACCACTCGGTCTCGGACGACCCGCCGTCCTGGCTCGCGCCGTTCACCGTCACTCCCCACGTGTTCCGCGAGCAGCTGGACCGGATCAAGGACAGCGGCCTGTCGCTGGTGCCGCTGCGACGGCTGGTCGCCGCCCTGCGCGGCGGTCCGCCGCTGACGCCCGGCGCCGCGGTCCTGACCTTCGACGACGGTTACGCCGACTTCTACTGGACGGTCGCCCCGATCCTCTCGGACGAGGGCCTTCCCGCCACTCTCTACATCACGACCGGTGCCGTCCACCCGCCCGGCGCGCGGGGCACCGGAAGTCTGCTGCCGCCGGCACCCATGCTGAACTGGCGCCAGATCGGCAACCTCGACGCGCTGGGCGTCGAGATCGGCGCCCACTCCCGGACCCACGTCCCCATGGACACCGTCTACGGCCGGCGGCTGACCGACGAGGTCGCCGGCTGCAAGACGGTCCTGGAGGACGTCCTCGGCCACGAGGTCGCCTCCTTCTCCTACCCGCACGGGTACTCCGGCGTGGAGGTCCGCCGCAAGGTCGCACAGGCCGGCTACACCTCCGCGGCCGCCGTCGGCAACGCCTTCAGCTCCCCGGCCGACGACCCGCTTCGGATCGCCCGGCTGATGGTCCGCGCCGACACACCGCCGCAGGTGTTCGACGACTGGACGAAGCGCAGGGGCGCCCCGACCGCGCCCATCCACGAGAGCACCGCCACCCGGGCGTGGCGGGCCTACCGCCGCCTGCGCGCGGCCCTCGGCACCCCGGTCGGCGGACCGCCGAGGACTCGCGGTCAGGAGAGATCACAGTGACCGACGCCCTGGAACGTGAAGACGTCCGACCCGACCCGCGGCCACCGGCCCACCGCTCGACCTCCCCCCGCGACAAGGGCCGGCGGACCCGCCGGCTTCGCGCAGCCCTCTCCGGAGCCGGCTGGTCCGGCTGGGTGGTCCGGTGCGCGCTGCCGGCCGCGCTGGTGCTCTGGCTGCTGGCCCTCTCCCGGGTGGAGCTCTCCCGGATGGGCGACCTCGGCCTGCTCCAGGCCCTGCCGCCGGCCTACTTCGCCGCACTGGGCCTGCTCACCCTCGGCTTCGTCACCGCGCTGCGCGCCCCGCAGATCCGTCACCGCTGGCCCGCCGCCTACGTCCTGGCGCTGATCCTGGTGATCCACGCGACGCCCAGCCTGCTCTACCCGACCCTGCGGTACGCCTGGGCCTGGAAGCACGTCGCGATCGTCGACGCCATGCTGCGCCACGACGGGTCGGTGCCGGGAGCGGGCAAGCTCGACGTCTACAACCAGTGGCCCGGCTTCTTCGACCTCCATGCGGTGATCCTGCGCGCCACCGGCCTGGACTCCGTCCTGGGCTACGCCTCCTGGTACCCGGTGATCACCAACCTCCTGCTGATCGGCCCGCTGCTGATGCTGTACCGGAGCATCACCACCGACCACCGACTGGTCTGGGGCGGGGTCTGGCTCTACTACACGACCGCCTGGGTCGGCCAGGACTACTTCTCCCCGCAGGCCTTCGCCTACGTGCTGTCCCTCACCGTGATCGCGCTGGTCATGCGCCGCCTGGCGGTGGCGCGCTCGCTCGCGGCGGACTCGCGCGAACCCCGGGAGCGAAGGGCGGGACCGCCCGGAGCCCGGGCCCTGTCGGCGGCCGACGATGCATCGGCCCGCGGTGGTTGGCGGGCGGCGCCGTTCGCCCTGGTCCTGGTGCTGATCGCCGCGATCGTCTCCTCGCACCAGCTGACCCCGATCATGCTGGCCGTGGGCATGGCCCTGCTGGCTCTGGGCCGCCGCAACCGCCGCACCGTCCTGCCGGTACTGGCCGCCGTGGTCGGGCTGACCGTGCTCTGGGACGCCACCGTGGCCCGGCCGTTCGTGTCGGAGCACCTGACCAGCCTGGTCACCGCCCTGGGCTCGCCGGACCACAACGCGGTGGCCGGCCTCGCCCACCTGGGGCAGGCCGCCCCCGGCCAGATCCTGACCTCCTGGGCGGACCGGTCCCTGACCCTCGTCGTCTTCCTGCTCGCCCTGGCCGCCCTGGTCCGCCACCGCTGGGTGCGCCGGGTCGGCCTGCTGCCCCTGCTGGTGGCGCCGCTCGTGCTGCTGCTGGCCAACGCCTACGACGGGGAGATGCTCTTCCGGGCCTACCTGTTCGCCCTCCCCGCCGCCGCCTTCCTCGCCGCGACCCTGCTCTGGAGCCCGCGCGCCGTCCGGCCGTCCGGCCCGTCGCCCGACGCGCCGTCCCATCCGCAGTCAGGTCCGCCGGCCGGCACCTCGTCCGTTCCCCGGGCCGCCCGGCCCATCGGCCCGCTGCGGACCGGCGCCACCGCCGTCGTCCTGCTCGGCCTGCTCTCCGGCCTGCTGTTCGGCTACTTCGGCAAGGAGAGCATGAACTACTTCACCCCGCAGGAGGCCGCCGCGCTCCGGTACGTCGCCACCACCCCGCCCGGCTCCCGGGTCATCTCGCTGACCTCCAACGAGCCGGGAGGCGAGATGCGCTACGACGACCACGACCGGCTCGTCCTCGGCGACGCCGCCGGCGAGGACCTCAAGCGTCTGGCGACCAACCCCGGCGACGTCCTGAGAATGGCGCTGGAACGCCCGAACGTGGCCGGCGGACCGAGCTACGTGATCCTGACCCGGGCCCAGATCGCCGAGTGCGAGCTGACCGGGCTGCTGCCGGTCACCGCCACCAAGGCCTTCGCGGCCGCCGCGGCCACCTCGTCCGAGCTGAGGCTGGTGTTCTCCAACGAGGACGCCGTCGTCTACCAGTACGTCCCGCCCGGTGGCGGGCACGTCGGAACCGCCCCGGCCGGAGGGAGGACACCGTGACCGTCCGACCGTGGACCCTGCCGCGCGTCCTGCCCGCACTGTCGGGCTGGATCGCCCTCGCCGCCCTGCTGCTCCCGGCCGGGAACCCGCTGCGGGCCGTCGCCGCCGGCATCTTCCTGCTCGTCGGTCCGGGCGCGGCGGCCGTGGCCTGGGCCCGGCCGGGCCCGTCCTGGCGCGAGCGGGGACCGGGCCGGATGAGCGCCGCCGCGCTGACCGTGACGCTGAGCCTGGCGCTGACCATGCTGGTGGCGGAGGCGCTGTTCTTCAGGCACGCCTTCACGGTCGGCCGGACCGTCCTGGCGCTCGCCCTGCTCACCACCCTCCTGACGCTGCTCCCGCGCCGTCTCCCCGCCGCCCCCGCATCCGTGTCCGGCGGGCCCGTCCGCCGTTTCCGGAGCCCGCGCCGTCCGTCCGCCCGGCCCGAGGCCCGGTGGCGGCTGCTGCTGGTGACCGGAGTGCTGCTCCTGGCCGCCGCCTGCGGCGCGTCCAACGGCGCGGGCGTCGGCGCGGCAGCGCTCCACCCCGGGATCGCGGCGCCCACGAGCCCGACCGCCATCCTGCCGCCGGTCGGGGCGGACCAGCCGCCCGGGCCCGGCCCGTGGCACCAGGTCTTCCGGGACGACTTCAACGGCACCGTGCTGGACGGCTCCAAGTGGACCACCTGCTACGACTGGAACGTCCGCGGCTGCACCAACACCGGCAACCACGAGGACGAGTGGTACCTCCCGGGCCAGGTCGCGGTGGCGGACGGCGCGCTCACGCTCACCGCCCAACGCCAACCGACGCCCGCCAGCGACGGGAAGACCTACCCCTGGACCTCCGGGATGATCTCCACCGGCCGCGACCACTGGGACGGCACCCCGCGGCACACCTTCACCTACGGGTACTTCGCGGCCGCGATCAGGACCACCGACCAGCCGGTCGGCATGTTCCCGGCGTTCTGGCTGCTCTCCGCCAACACCAGGGGCGGGCTGCCGGAACTGGACACCGTCGAGTTCATCAACAGCAACCAGTACGCCGACCTCAACCTGCACGCCGAGGCGCCCGACGGCACCAACATCGACGCCCACTACGCCCACGGTCCGCTGGACTACTCCGTCGGCTACCACGTCTTCGGCCTCGACTGGGAGCCGGACGCCGTCACCTGGTACGTCGACGGCGTGCAGGTCTTCCAGGTCACCGACCCCGCCGCGATCCCGACCACCCCGATGGAACTGATCCTCAACCTTGCCGTGGGCTACCAGCAGTCGCCCCCGCCCGGCGTCGACAAGACGCAGGTGCAGGTCGACTGGGTCGGCGTGTGGCAGCACTGAACGCACGATCAAGAGGAGGTGCGACACATGAACCGGGACGATCACACCAACCCGGCCAGGCTGGACCTGGACCGGAATACCGCGGTCCTGCTCGTCAAGGTGGGGAGGTATCCGCTGGCGCACGGCCCGGTCGGCGTCGTGCGGTCGCTGGGCCGCGCCGGGGTGGCCGTCCACGCGATGGTCGAGGACCGGCTGACCCCGACGGCGCTCTCCCGCTACCTGACGCGCGCTTTCGTCCGGCCCACCAACGGGTGCGAGAGCACCGACCGGCTGCTCTCGGCCGTCCGGGGCGTCGGCCGGGCGATCGGCCGCCGGTGCATCGCCCTGCCCACCGACGACGAGGCCGCCGTCCTGCTCGCCGAGCACGCCGAGGAGCTCGCTCCGTACTTCGTCCTGCCCCCGGTGCCCGCCGGGCTCCCACGGCGACTGGCCAACAAGGCAGCCATGCACGCGATCTGCGAGGAGCACGGCATCCCGGCACCCGTCACCGTCGCCCCGGGCGACCACGACGAGCTGCTGAAGGCCGCCTGGACCTGTGGCTACCCGCTGGTGCTGAAGAACCTGGAGCCCTTCACCCGGCTCAGCCGCCCCGTCGTCCCGAACACCACGATCGTGCGGGACGAGCGGGAGCTGCTGGCCAACTGCCCGCCGAACGGCCGGCTCTCGGTCCTGGCCCAGGAGTACCTGCCGCCGGAACACTCCGAGGACTGGATCACGCACCTGTGCTGCGGTCCGGGAGGCGAACCGCTCGCCGTCTTCACCGGGCGCAAGCTGCGCTCCTACCCGCCCAAGGGCGGATTCACCACCCGGGCCGCGGCCGTGCCCAACCCCGAACTCGCCGCGCTGGCCGCCGGATTGTGCCGCGCGATCGGTTACGTCGGCATCGCCGACCTGGACTGGAAGCTGGACCTGCGGGACGGACGGTACAAGCTCCTCGACTTCAACCCCCGTACCGGCGCCCAGTTCCGGCTGTTCGAGACCGAGAACGGCCTGGACGTCGTCCGCGCCCTGCACCTGTCCCTCACCGGCCGCCCGGTCCCGCCCGGGCCGCAGCTGAACCGCTTCTACGGGGTCGGGCAGTTGGACGTGCTCTCGGCCGCGGTCACGGTCTGGCGCGAACGGCAGCCGTTGCCCGATCTCCGGCCCCGCCGGTCGACCGAGCGCGCCTGGCTCTGCGGCGACGACCTCGCACCCGCCGCCGCCATGGCGGTCCGCTTCGGCGGCCAGGGGACACGGCGCGTGGCCGACTACGTGTGGCACGGGATCGCCGCGCGTCTCACTCCTGGAGGCTCGACATGATCTCTCCCAGTCCAGTACCCGTCGCGATCGTGGGGGCCGGGCCGTACGGCCTGTCCGTCGCGGCCCACCTGAAGGCAAGGGGCGTGGCCGTGCGCATCCTCGGCGTGCCCATGGGCAGCTGGCGCGCGCGGATGCCGGAGGGGATGTTCCTGAAGTCCACCCCCCGGGCCTCCTCGATCTCCGACCCCGAGGGCCGCCACGGTCTGAACGACTTCCGCGCAGCCGAAGGCCGTGCGTGGGTGGGCGACCGGTACGCGGTGCCGCTCGACGAGTTCGTCCGCTACGGGGACTGGTTCCAGCAGCGGTGCGTGCCCGAGGTGGAGCGTGCCGCCGTGACCCTGGTCGAGGCCGCGCCGAGCGGCTTCCGGCTCTCCCTGGACACCGGGGAGGCGTTCACCGCCCGGACGGTGGTCCTGGCCCACGGCTTCCCGCCCTACGCGAGGATTCCCGCCGAACTTCGGCCGCTGGCCGGGGCCGGCCTCGCCTCGCACACCTCGGAGCACGCGGACCTGGCGAAGTTCGCCGGCCAGCGGGTGGCGGTGATCGGAGCCGGACAGTCGGCGCTGGAGAGCGCCACGCTGATGCACGAGGCGGGCTCCGAACCCGTCCTGGTCGCGAGGACCGCGCACCTGGTCTTCGGCGACCCGCCCGACTCCGACCGGCCGGGCGACCGGCCGTGGCCGCAGCGGGTGGCGAAGCCGGCCTCGCCGCTGGGGCCGGGCTGGTCGTTCACCGCGTTCTGCCGGGCGCCCCAGGCCTTCCGTTACCTGCCGGACCGCACCAGGGCCGACCTGGTCCGGACGATACTCGGACCGTCCGGGGCGTGGTGGCTGCGCGAGCGGGCGCTCGGCCGGTTCCCGCAGCTCACCGGGCACGAGGTGGTCTCCGCCGAGGAGGTCCGCGGCCGGGCGCGGCTCCGTCTGCGGGGCCCGACCGACACCCTGGAGGCCGACCAGGTCCTGGTGGCCACCGGCTACCGGGTGGACGTCGAGCGGCTCGACCTGCTGGCGCCGGGACTGCGCCGGGCGGTGACCTGCCGGAACGCGGGCGCTCCCCGGCTGTCCCCGGGCTTCGAGTCCTCCGTACCCGGGCTCTACTTCACCGGTCTGTCCGCCGCCGACACCTTCGGGCCGATGATGCGTTTCGTCTGCGGCACCGGCTTCGCGGCCCGGGCGATCAGCCGGTCGGTCGCCACGGCCGTACGGCCGTGACCGGCCGCCGTACCGGCCCCTGTGCCCCTTATCACAGACGGCTGGTCCCGGCACCTCCAGGGGCCGTCCCACCAGGAGTTTTAAGAATGTGCACGATCGATGCCGCGGTTCCGGCCGCGGCATCGGGCTTGCGTACGGACCGAGTCCTCGTTCAGGCTGCTGCGGGTCCACAGTCGGGGGGGAACGAAAGGTCCTCCCACGCATGCCCAAGCATTCCAAGTCCCGCCACGCCACGTTCACCGGTAGACGCCGTCTCGCCGTCCTCGCCCTCGCGCTCGCCGCCAGCGGGACCAGCGTGGCCGCCTGGGCCGCGCCGAGCGCCCCGGCCGATCCGGTGGTGGTCGACTCGCTGTCGGTCACGCCGACCGCTCCCGGTGCCAACGCCCCGGTCACCGCCACCGCCAAGCTGCACGCCACCAAGCGGACCTCGGTGCAGGCCCTGACCATCGCCGTCCGCTCGGCCGACGGCGCGAACTACGACTTCGGCGGGGCGGCTCCGGCGACCCTGACCACGGCGCAGCGGACGTTCACGCCGCAGAGCCGCGCCTTCCCGGCGGGCAAGTACACGTACTTCGTGGCGTACAAGATCAACAACAGCTGGCACAACCTGGCGCCGGTCGGTTCCTTCACCTCGGGTACCGCCGCGACTCCGGCGCCGAGCCCGACCTCGACGCCGACCGCGTCGCCCACCTCGACGCCGACCGCGTCGCCGTCGGCCACCGCGTCCCCCTCGGCCACTGCTACGCCGTCGGCCACGGCTTCGCCGTCGTCGCCGTCCGCCACCGCGTCGCCCACCCAGCCGTCGGGCTCCTCGGCCGCTCCGCTCGGCATCCCCGGCAGCTGGCGTCCGGTCTTCGCCGACGAGTTCAACGGCAGCTCGCTCGACAGCTCGAAGTGGAACCCCAACTGGTTCGGCTGCGCCACCTGCACGACGCCTCCGGTGAACGGCGACGAGTCCGCCGCCTACGCGCCGTCCCAGGTGTCCGAGAGCGGCGGGAGCCTGCACCTGAAGGCCGAGCAGAAGGCGGCCACGGCGAACGGCAAGAACTACGCGTACACCTCGGGGCTGGTCAACACCAACGGCAAGGCCCAGTTCACCTACGGCGCGTTCGAGTCCCGGATCTACCTGCCCGCGTCCGGTTCGCAGGTCGCCAACTGGCCGGCCTTCTGGACCGACGGCCAGAACTGGCCGGCCGACGGTGAGCTGGACGTGATGGAGGGCCTGAGCGGTCAGGCCTGCTACCACTTCCACTCCCCGTCCGGTGGCCCCGGCGGCTGCGCTTCGGGCAACTACAGCGGCTGGCACACCTTCGGCGCCGACTGGCAGCCGGGCTCGGTGACCTACTACTACGACGGGGTGAAGGTCGGTCAGATCACCAGCGGCATCACCTCCTCGCCGATGTACCTGATCCTCAACAACGCGGTCTACGCCTCTGGCCCGACCGCCACCCCGGCCGACATGCAGGTCGACTACGTGCGGGTCTGGCAGCACTGACCCGACCGGTCCGGCACCGTCCGTCCGGCACCGCAGAGCCACTCCGCGGTGCCGGACCGACGTGTCCGCCTGACGTGCCGATGGGCCGTGGTGGGTGCCGGGGCGGTGGTGTCCGGGTGTGCCGGACGGGCGTCGCCGGCTCAGCCCACGAGCCGGGAGAGCTCGATCGAGTGCCCGGTCCGCTCCACCTTCGCCCGCAGGTAGCGCACGTTGCTGTCGTTCAGGTGCACGCCGGTCGGCACCCGGTGCTCGACGGTGATGCCGAGGGCGGTCAGCTGCGCCGCCTTGTCCGGGTTGTTGCTCAACAGGTCGATGCCGGTGACGCCGAGGGCGCCGAGCATCTGGGCGGCGGCGGTGTAGTCGCGGCCGTCCTCGGGCAGGCCGAGCGCGGTGTTGGCGTCGTAGGTGTCGAGCCCGGAGTCCTGGAGGGCGTAGGCGTCCAGCTTGTTGTAGAGGCCGATGCCCCGGCCCTCCTGGCGCAGGTAGAGCAGGTAGCCGCCGGCCTCGGCGATCCGCTCGACCGACTCGCGCAGCTGCGGGCCGCAGTCGCACCGGTCCGAGCCGAAGACGTCGCCGGTCAGGCACTCCGAGTGCAGCCGCACCAGCGGCGTCCCGCCGTTCGTGGTCTCCCCGTTCGTGGTCCGGCTCTGCGCGGTGCTGCCGAAGGCGAGCGCCAGGTGTTCGGCGCCGTCGGCCAGGCCGTGGAAGGTGAAGACCTCGGCCTCGGCGCGGTAGCCGTCCGGGAAGGTCAGCGGGATGCGCACCCGGGAGCGCACCGTGGCGGTGCCGGGCTGCGGCGTGACGTGCTGCGGCATGGACGGGGCCTCCGTGGGCGGTGTGGTGGTTGGTTCCTGACCGTACTAGGTCGTTCCAATTTGAACAACTGGCTTTCGGGTGGCCGCGGCGTTGGCAGTGACGGTGGAGCCGCGACGGTGGCGCCGTGGCGGCGGAGGCTCGCAACACCACGGAATGCGCGGGTGTTCCCGCCGGGCCCGCCCGTCTCACGGTGTGGGCGGTGCCGGCGGTGTGGGCGGTGCGGCGATGCGGGCCGCGGGGTGCACGGCGGCGCGGGCGTACGGGTGGCCGGCCCGCCGGCTCCGCAGCCGCACCGGACGTAGGTCACTTCGCCGCTCCCGCCGCCCGCCGCTGCGGTGCGTTGGCTCACTGGCTTGCGGGAGAACGAGCTGACTCTCCCCGCGGGCCCTGCCGTACCCGACCCGAGCGGGCACAGGATGTCGGGTGCGGCAGGGTGGGTCCTTCCTACGGTGGTGATCAGTAAGAGGAAGGGCGGGGCCGGGATGCTGGAACACCTGAACCGGGCGATGGAGCGGATCGAGGGGCACATCGAGGAGCGCCCGGGTGCGTCCGTCGACGTGGCCGAGCTGGCGCGGATCGCGATGACGTCGGAGTACCACTTCCGGCGGATGTTCTCCGCGCTGGCCGGGTTGCCGCTGTCGGAGTACGTGCGGCGCCGGCGGCTCACCCTGGCCGGAGCCGAAGTGCTCTCCGGAGAACGGACGTTGCTCGACGTGGCGGTCCGGTACGGCTACACCTCGGGGGAGGCGTTCGCCCGGGCGTTCCGGGCGATGCACGGCGTCGGGCCGGGGGAGGCCCGGCGCGAGGGTGCGGCGCTGCAGTCCCAGCCCCGGATGTCCTTCCGACTCGTCATCGAAGGGAACAGCAGCATGGAATACCGCATCGTGGAGAAGCCCGACTTCCGGCTGGTCGGCCGGCGGGCCCGGGTCCCGTTGGTGCACGAGGGGGTGAACCCGGCCATCGCCGAATTCATCGGGGGGATCGGCCGGGAGGCCATCGACCGGATCTCCGCCCTCTCGGGCCAGGAGCCGGACGGCATCCTCTCGGTCACCGAGTTCTTCTCGGACAGCCGTGAGGAGGGGGTCGAACTCGACTACTACCACGCGGTGGTGGCGGGTGCGGACACGGTCGTCCCGGACGACCTGGACGTGCGCGAGGTGCCGGCCGGCACCTGGGCCGTCTTCTCCAACACCGGGACCTTCCCGAAGGCCCTCCAGGAGATGTGGCGGGACGTCTACACCCAGTGGTTCCCCTCCAACCCGTACGAGACCCGTCCCGGCCCGGAGATCCTGCGCACCCGCTTCCTGCCGGGGGGCGAGGCCGAGGCGCAGCTCTGGATCCAGGTGGAGCGGGCTGTCCGGTGAACCAGCCCGGGCCGGTGGGGAGTTGGCCACCTCGGCCGTCCCCCGCCGGCCCGGTGGCCTGTTAGGGTCCGCGCATGATGAAGCGTGTGCCCTACCAAGGGGCGGAGAAGGAAAGCCTGTTCGTGGCTCTCGACAGGCACCGCGACGCGGTGCTGTGGAAGCTCGAAGGGCTCGACGACGAGCAGCTCCGGCGGCCGATGACCCCGTCCGGGACCACCCTGCTGGGGCTGGTGAAGCACCTCGGGGGCGCCGAACTCGGCTGGTTCTGCGAGGCGTTCGGCCGTGAGACCGGTCCGCTGCCCTTCGATCTGGACGAGGACGCGGAGTCCGACATGCGGATCCGGCCGGACGAGTCCACCGCCGAGGTCCTCACCTTCTACGCCCGCGCCCGCGCCGCCGCCAACCAGGTGGTGGAGGAGCTGGAGTTGGACGACCTCGGCCGCGCCTGGTTCGGCGACGAGGTCTCGCTGCGCTGGGTCCTCATCCACATGGCCACCGAAACCGCCCGCCACGCCGGGCACATGGACATCCTCCGCGAACTGCTCGACGGCCGGACGGGCGACCACAGCCGGGGGTGAGGGGTGACGGCCGGGGGCCGACAGATGACAGCTGGTGACATCTGTCGGCCGCCGGCCGCCGGCCGCCGGCCGCCGGCCACCCGCTGCCGCCCGCCACCCGCCCGTTCGGCGCAGCAGCCGGGGCCGCGGCCCCGGCCGGACCGCATGCTGGGGCGGGGGGAGGGGGTCCTACCGAGGAGTGGATCGAGGATGGCCAATGCGTTCGGGTTCGTCGGGTACGGCGGGCCGGAGAATCAGGAGTTCCTGGACCGGCCGGTGCTGGAGCCGGGCCCGGGACAGCTGGGGATCACGGTACGGGCGGCCGGGGTGAACCCGGTGGACTGGAAGGTCCGGCGCGGGTGGTTCGGCAAGGACCGCGAGCTGCCGGCCGTCATGGGGCAGGAGGCCGCGGGGGTGGTCGAGCGGATCGGGCCGGGCGTCACGGGCTTCACCCCGGGGGACGAGGTGTTCGGGGTCGCCGCGGCCGGGGCGTTCGCCGAGCAGACGCTGCTGCTGGCGGCGATGAGCGCGGTCAAGCCCAAGGGGCTCGGCTTCGCCGAGGCCGCGACGCTGCCGGTGGCCGCGGCGACGGCCGACGACGGGGTCCGGGACGTCGGGGTGGGCTCCGGCCGGACACTGCTGATCCTCGGCATCGCCGGCGGCGTGGGCAGCGCGGCCGCGCAGATCGCCCGCAGCCGGGGGATCCGGGTGGTCGGCACGGCGAGCGACGCCAACCGCGGCTACGTGGAGTCGCTGGGCGCGGTGCAGGTGCGCTACGGCGACGGGGTGGCCGAGCGGATCAAGGCAGCCGTGCCGGACGGGGTCGACGGCATTCTCGACCTGGTCGGCGGGGACGACGTGCGGGCCGCGGCCGAGACGCTGGCCGACCGGTCGAAGCTGGTCTCGACCGTCGACCCGGCCACCGCGGCGGAGCTGGGAGGCCGCTTCATCACCCGCTCCACCACCCCGGCGACGCTCGCCGCGCTGGCCGACCTCGTGGCCGCCGGCGAACTGGACGTGCACATCACCGCCCGCCACCCGCTGGCCCACGCCGCGGAGGCGCTGGCGCTGGTCGAGTCGGGGCACGCGCGCGGCAAACTGATCCTCGAAATCGGCTGAGAGCAGGGCGAGATGAAGCAGAACAAGGTGACCACCGGCGGGCCCTGCTGGGTGGAGCACGGCAGCGCGGACCCGGAGGCGGCCAAACGGTTCTACGGCGAACTGTTCGGCTGGCAGCCGGAGCGCGACGACCGGCCGGAGGCCGGCGGCTACACCTTCATGAAGCTGGACGGCGCGGTCGCCGCCTCCATCACCCCGCTCTACGGGGAGGGCCAGCCGACGGCCTGGAGCGTCTCCTTCGCCGTCGAGGACGCCGACGCCGCCACGGCCAGGATCACCGAGGCGGGCGGGAGCATCGTCGTCGCACCGATGGAGGCGCTGGACTTCGGACGGTTCGTGATCGCGGCGGACCCCTCCGGCGCGGTGTTCGGGCTCTGGCAGGCACGCCGGCTGACCGGTGCCGAGGTGCTCAACGAGCCCGGCGCGCTCGGCTGGGTGGAACTGCTGACCCGGGACCCGGAGGGCGCCCGGGCGTTCTACCCGGCCGTGTTCGGCTGGACGGTCCACCCGTCCGAGCGGTACACCCAGTGGGGCCTGGCCGGGGAGGACTTCGGCGGCATGCTGACGATGGACGACCGCTTCCCGCCGCAGGTGCCGCCGCACTGGCTGCCGTACTTCGCGGTCGCGGACGTGGACGTGAGCGCGTTCCGGGCCGGGAACCTCGGCGCGGACGTCCTGATGGCGCCGACCACCGTGCCGGACGGCCCGCGGATCGCGGTGCTGCGCGACCCGCTGGGAGCGGCGTTCGGCGTCTACCTGGCCGGCGAGGAGGGCTGACCGGCGTCACCCGGTACCGAGCGGCTTCGCCCGGCACGGAGGGCTGACCGGCTTCGCCCGGCACCGAGTGCCGAGCGACCGGCCCGGCGAGGACGGCTGACCGCCCGGCGCGGCGCGCCGGGCCGCCGCGCCGGGCCGCCGGGTCAGCCGGTCCGCCTGCGCCACAGCACGACGGTCGCCGCACCCGCCGTGACCAGCAGGGCCGCCGTCGGCACCAGGTCGCCGACCCGGTCGTACCAGGTCAGCTCGGTCGGCCCGGTCAGCGGCAGCCGGACCGTCAGAGCGCCGGTGCGGTCGGTACCGAGCCGGGCCAGTTCGCGGCCCTGCGCGTCGAAGGCGGCCGAGACCCCGGTGAGCGAGGCCTGGACGGCCGGGCGGCCGGTCTCGGCGGCCCGGATCGCGGCCAGCGAGACGTGCTGCTCGGGCGCCCAGGTGCGCTGGAACGTCGAGGTCGAGGACTGGTAGACCAGCACCCGGGCGCCGTCCCGGGCCGCCGTCCGGGACATGTCGGGGAAGGCCGACTCGAAGCAGATCAGCGCCCCGACGGGCAGCGGCGCGCCGCCGCGGTCGGTGGCCGGGAGGACGTGGAACGCCGTCCCCGGCGCCCGGTTCTCGCCCGCCGCCCGGCTGACGCCCGCGATCCAGCCGAGCACTGGGCGCAGCGGGATGTACTCGCCGAACGGCACCAGCCGGATCTTGCGGTAGCGGTCGACGGTGCCGGCCGGCGAGACCAGCACCGCGTCCTTGGAGATCCGGCCGTCCGCCTTGCGGGCGTCCTCGCCGGCCAGGATCTCGGCGCCGGCGGCCGCGGCGAGCCGGCGCAGCCGGTCCAGCGCCATCGGGTCGCGGTCGAGGTCGGCGGTGGTGCTGGACTCGCCCCAGACGACCAGGTCCACCGGCCGCCCGTCGAGCGCGGTGGTGGCGGCGGCACTGGCCTCGAACCGGGCCTGCGGGTCCTCGACGATGCCGGGCTGGACCAGTGCGACGGTCAGTGCCCCGTCCCGGGCGGGCGCGGCGCGCAGCGAGAACAGCACGGGACCGGCCGCCAGCACCAGTACGGCGGCCAGCGCCGCCACGGCGCGCGGGCGCCGGCCGGTGGCGGTCAGCATGATCAGCACCCCGGTGTTGACGGCCACCACGGCGGCGCTGACCAGCCAGATCCCGCCGGCCGAGGCCAGCGCCAGGACGGCCGGGTGCTGCCACTGGGTCGCGCCGAGCAGCGCCCACGGCCCGCCGAGGGCGTGCCAGGAGCGCGCGTACTCGGTGGTCAGCCAGACCGAGGGGACGACGACCAGGGCGAGCAGGGCCCGCCGCGCGGTCAGCGGCGGGTGCAGCAGCCGCCACACGGCGTACCCCACCCCCGCCTGCAGCGCCCCGAACAGCACCGCGAGCACCGGCAGGGCCGGCCCGACGGAGGGGATCAGCCAGTACATCGCGGTGAGGATGAACCCCGCGCCGAACCACCACCCCCGCACCGCCGCCTCGCGCGCCCCGGGCGCCCGCTGCATCACCAGCAACCCGGGCACCAGCGCCACCCAGGCGAGTGACGCCAGCCCGGGCGCGGGGAAGGCGAGTACCGGCACCGCCCCGGCCGCCAGCGCCCCCACCCGGGCGCGGTAGCGGTGGGCGGGGAGGCCACGGTCCCGGGCGGCGGACGCCCCCAGGGCGGGCGGGGTGAGCGTGAGGCGGCGCGACATGCCCCGTATTGTCCGCTCGGGAGGCCGTTGCTGCCAGGCTTCGGCACGCGATGTTGACGCCGGTGACGCGCGCGGCCGCCGCCCCCGGGGCCGGGGGCGGCGGCCGCAGCGGACGGGTGTCAGCCCTCGTCGCCCTCGAGGTCGCCCTCGGTCTCCAGGAAGGCGGCCTGGAGCTGCTCGATCAGCTCCGGGTCGGGCTGCTCCCAGAGGCCGCGGCTCGCCGCCTCCAGCAGGCGCTCGCTGATGCCGTGCAGGGCCCAGGGGTTGGCGCCGGCCAGGAACTCGCGGTTGACCGGGTCGAGGACGTACTCCTGGGTGAGCTTCTCGTACATCCAGTCGGCGACGACCCCGGTGGTGGCGTCGTAGCCGAAGAGGTAGTCGACGGTCGCCGCCATCTCGAAGGCGCCCTTGTAGCCGTGGCGGCGCATCGCCTCGATCCAGCGCGGGTTGACCACGCGGGCGCGGAAGACGCGGGCCGCCTCCTCGGTGAGGGTGCGGGTGCGGACCGTCTCCGGGCGGGTCGAGTCGCCGATGTAGGCGGTCGGGGCCTTGCCGGTGAGGGCGCGGACGGTGGCGACCATGCCGCCGTGGTACTGGAAGTAGTCGTCCGAGTCGGCGATGTCGTGCTCGCGGGTGTCGGTGTTCTTCGCGGCGACGGTGATCCGCTTGTACGCGGTCTCCATCTCCTCGCGGGCCGGCCGCCCGTCGAGGCCGCGCCCGTACGCGTAGCCGCCCCAGACGGTGTACACCTCGGCGAGATCGGCGTCGGTGCGCCAGTCGCGGCTGTCGATCAGCTGGAGCAGGCCGGCGCCGTACGTGCCCGGGCGGGAGCCGAAGACGCGGACGGTGGCCTTGCGCTCGTCGCCGTGGACGGCCAGGTCGGCCTGGACGTGGGCGCGGACGTGGTTCTGCTCGGCGGGCTCCTCCTGGGCGGCGGCCAGGCGCACCGCGTCGTCCAGCAGGGCGACCACGTGGGGGAAGGCGTCCCGGAAGAAGCCGGAGATGCGCAGGGTGACGTCGATGCGCGGGCGGCCCAGCTCCTCGAGGGAGATCGGCTCCAGGCCGGTGACCCGGCGCGAGGCGTCGTCCCAGACGGGGCGGACGCCGAGCAGGGCGAAGGCCTCGGCGATGTCGTCGCCGGCGGTGCGCATCGCGCTGGTGCCCCAGAGCGACAGGCCGACCGAGGGCGGGAAGGCGCCGTCGTTGTCGGCCGTGTAACGCTCGACCAGCGAGGCGGCGAGCGCCTGGCCGGTCTCCCAGGCGAGCTTGCTGGGCACGGCCTTCGGGTCGACGGAGTAGAAGTTGCGGCCGGTCGGCAGCACGTTGACCAGGCCGCGCAGCGGCGAGCCGGACGGCCCGGCGGGGACGAAGCCGCCCTGGAGGGCGTGCAGCACCGCGTCCAGCTCGTCGGTGGTGGCGGCCAGGCGCGGGACGACCTGGGTCGCGGCGAAGGTGAGCACCTCGTGGACGGCCTCCGGCAGCCCGGCGGCGACCTTCTCGACCGCCCCGGCCGCCCAGTCCTCGGCCTCCATCGCCTCGACCAGGGCGCGCGCCTGTGCCTCGGCGGCGTCGGTGGCGCCCAGGGTCAGCGCGGCCTCGTCCAGGCCGAGCGCCTCGCGCAGGCCGGGCAGGGCGCTGACGCCGCCCCAGATCTGCCGGGCGCGCAGGATGGCCAGCACGATGTTGACCCGGTCGGTGCCGGCCGGCGCCTGGCCGAGGACGTGCAGGCCGTCGCGGATCTGCGCGTCCTTGATCTCGCAGAGCCAGCCGTCGACGTGCAGCAGGAAGTCGTCGAAGCCGTCGTCCTCGGGGCGCTCGTCCAGGCCGAGGTCGTGGTCCAGCTTGGCGGCCTGGATCAGCGTCCAGATCTGGGCGCGGATCGCGGGCAGCTTGGCCGGGTCCATCGCGGCGATGTTGGAGTGCTCGTCCAGCAGCTGCTCCAGGCGCGCGATGTCGCCGTAGGAGTCGGCGCGGGCCATCGGCGGCACCAGGTGGTCGACCAGGGTGGCGTGGGCGCGGCGCTTGGCCTGGGTGCCCTCGCCCGGGTCGTTGACCAGGAACGGGTAGACCAGCGGCAGGTCCCCGAGGACGGCGTCCGGGCCGCACTCGGCGGAGAGCGCTGCGGTCTTGCCGGGCAGCCACTCCAGGTTGCCGTGCTTGCCGAGGTGGATCACCGCGTCGGCGCCGAAGCCGCCGTCGGCCTGCGCGGCCGCGATCCAGCGGTAGGCGGCCAGGTAGTGGTGGGACGGCGGGAGGTCGGGGTCGTGGTAGATCGCGACCGGGTTCTCGCCGAAGCCGCGCGGCGGCTGGATGAGGACGAGCAGGTTCCCGGAGCGGATCGCGGCCAGCACGATGTCGCCGTCCGGGTTCTGCGAGCGGTCGACGTACAGCTCGCCGGGGGCCGGGCCCCAGTGCTCCTCGACGTGCGTGCGCAGCGCCTCGGGCAGCGTGGCGTACCAGCGGCGGTAGTCGGCGGCGGGGATGCGGACCGGGTTGCGGGCCAGCTGGTCCTCGGTGAGCCAGTCCTGGTCGTAGCCGCCGGCCGCGATCAGCGCGTGGATGAGCGCGTCGCCCTCGTGCTGGTCCTCCGCCACGGTGTCCAGGCCGGGCAGGTCGGTGCCGAGGTCCATGCCCTCGGCGCGCAGGCGCTCCAGCAGGCGCATGGCGCTGGCCGGGGTGTCCAGGCCGACGGCGTTGCCGACCCGGGCGTGCTTGGTCGGGTACGCGGAGAGGACGAGTGCGAGCCGGCGCTCGGCGGCCGGGATGTGCCGCAGCCGGGCGTGCCGGACGGCGGTGCCGGCCACCCGGGCGGCGCGCTCGGGGTCGGCGGCGTAGACGGTGAGGCCGTCCTCGTCCAGCTCCTTGAAGGAGAACGGAACGGAGATCAGCCGGCCGTCGAACTCGGGGACGGCGATCTGGGTGGCGGTGTCCAGCGGGGAGAGGCCGTCGTCGCTGGCCTCCCACTGGGCGCGCGACCAGGTCAGGCAGAGGGCCTGAAGGATCGGCCGGTCCAGGGCGGCCAGCGCGCCCGCGTCCCAGGCCTCCTCGTCGCCGCCGGCCTGCGCGTCGGCCGGGCGGGTGCCGCCGGCGGCGAGCACGGTGGTGACGATCGCGTCGGCTTCGCCGAGCGCGGCCAGCAGGTCGGCCTCGGCACCGCGCAGCGAGGCGCAGTAGTAGGCCCGGGCCTGCGCGCCCTGGTCCTCGATTGCCCGGCAGAGCGTCTCGACGAAGGCGGTGTTCCCGCTCATGTGGTGGGCGCGGTAGTACAGCACGGCGACGGTCGGGCCGTCGGTCGTACGGGCCTCGCGGACCAGCGGGCCCCAGGCGGGGGCGGAGGCCGGCGGGGCGAAGCCGTGGCCGGTGAGCAGCACGGTGTCGGAGAGGAAGGCGCCCAGCTCGGCCAGGTTGGCCGCGCCGCCGTGGGCGAGGTAGGCGTGCGCCTCGGCGGCGATGCCGGCGGGCACGGTGGACAGCTCCATCAGCTGGGCGTCGGGCGCCTGCTCGCCGGTCAGCACGATCACCGGGCGGGGGCCGGCCAGCAGCGCGTCCAGGCCCTCCTGCCAGGCACGGCGCCCGCCGAGCAGGCGGACCACCACCAGGTCGGTGCCCTCCACCAGGGCGGGCAGTTCCTCGGGCGAGAGCCGGGCCGGGTTGCCGAGGCGGTAGCGGACCGGCCCCTCGGAGGCACGGGCACTGAGCAGGTCGGTGTCGGACGTCGACAGCAGCAGAATCATGCGAAGGCCCTCCCGGCCTCGATGGCGGGCATGGGCACAGGCGTGCGGCGGCGCATGGGCTTTCAAGCCTTCCTCGGGGTCCGCGCCCCGGGCCGGTGGAGAACGGCAGGAGTTCCTGGCTCCCACGGCCTCCCGGAACTCCGGTGAACCGTGGTCACAGTGGCGGGACCGCACCGGGCTTGCACCGGTTTCCTCCCCTGCGCCGTCGCTGGCGTGTGGGCGGCCCGCGGGGGCCGCCCGGCAGCATCGTACGGGGTGCGGCTGACCTGGGGGAGTGCGTCCGAACGTGTGACCCAACGGACGGAGGCAACCGAACGGATCATCTGTATGCTCGCGGCCATGCCACCGACACCCGACGCCACCACGCCGGGCGCCGCCGCGCCCGACCGGGGGCGCGCGGACGCCTGTCCGGGGGCCCTTCGTCTGCACACCGCCGACGACGGCGCCCTGGCCCGGGTCCGCCTGCCCGGCGGTCTGCTGACGACCCGTCAGGCGCTGGCGCTGGCCGAGGCCGCCGAGGCGCTGGGCGACGGCGGGGTGGAGACCACCTCGCGCGGCAACGTCCAGCTGCGCGGCCTGGCTTCGGGCTGCGGGCAGGAGCTGGCCGAGCGGCTGCGCGCCGCCGGGCTGCTGCCCTCCGAGACCCACGAGCGGGTCCGGAACATCGTCGCCTCACCCGGCCCCTCGGGTGGCCGCGCGGACGTGCGGGCCTGGGCGCGGGAGCTGGACGCCGGGCTCTGCGCGAGCAGCTGGGCCACCGGGCTCTCCGGCAAGTTCCTCTTCGCACTGGACGACGGGCGGGGCGACGTCGCCGCACTCGACGCCGATGTGACATTGATCGCAGGCTCGGACGACGGGCCGGACGGCACGGCGCTGCTGCGCCTCGGCCGGGCCGCCACCGCGCGCGCCGTCCCCCTGGCCGGCGCGGTGGACGCCGCGTTGGCCGCCGCCCGGGAGTTCCTGGACGCGCTGCGGGAGAGCGGGCGGAAGGCCTGGCACCTGCGCGAGGTGCCCGACCTGCTGCCGCCCGGTACCGTCCCGCTCCCCGCCCTGCCCGGCACGCCCCCGCCGCTCGGCGCGCTGCCCGGCGGGCTCTCCGTCGGCCTGCGCTTCGGCCGGGCCACCGCCGCCCAGTGGCGTGAGCTGGCCGGGGCGTCGGCCGGAGAACTGCGGCTGACCCCCTGGCGCGGCGCCGTCCTGCCCGGGGCGTCCGCCGACCGGCTGCCCGCGCTGGCGGCCGCCGGGTTCCGCACCGAGCCCGGCACCGCCTGGGACGGCGCGAGCGCCTGCACCGGACTGCCCGGCTGCGCCAAGTCCCTGGCCGACGTCCGCACGGACGCGGCCCGGGCGTTGGATCTCGCGGCGGTGCCGGGCGGCGGGCTGCGCGTGCACTGGTCCGGCTGCGAGCGGCGCTGCGGCCACCCGGCCGGAGCATGGGTGGACGTGCTCGCCACCGGGCAGGGCTACCGGGTGGCGGTGGACGCCGCCACCGTGGACGTGACGAACGAGGAGATGGCCGAGGCGGTCGCCGAGGCCCGGAGGACCACGAAGTGATCGAGTACGAGAAGGACGGCGCGTCCATCTACCGCCAGTCCTTTGCCACCATCCGGGCCGAGGCCGACCTCGCCGCCCTGCCCGCCGACGTGGCCCAGGTCGCGGTGCGGATGATCCACGCCTGCGGCATGACCGACCTGGTCGAGGACCTGGTGTACTCGCCCGGCGTGGTCGCCTCCGCACGCGCTGCGCTGCACGCCGGTGCGCCGATCCTCTGCGACGTCAACATGGTCGCCAGCGGCGTCACCCGCAAGCGGCTGCCCGCCGACAACGAGGTGCTCTGCACCCTCACCGACCCCTCGGTGCCCGAGTTGGCCCGGAAGATGGGCAACACCCGCAGCGCCGCCGCCATGGAGCTGTGGCTGCCCCGGCTGGAGGGTGCGGTGGTCGCCGTCGGCAACGCGCCGACCTCGCTGTTCCGCCTGCTGGAGCTGATCGAGGCGGGCGCGCCGCGCCCGGCCGCGGTCATCGGCGTCCCGGTCGGCTTCATCGGCGCGGCCGAGTCCAAGGAGGCCCTGGCCGTCCACCCGTCCGGCCTGGAGCACCTGGTGGTGCGCGGCCGGCGCGGCGGCAGCGCGATGGCCGCCGCCGCCATCAACGCGATTGCGAGTGAAGAAGAGTGACGGTGCACCAGGCCCCGACCGGTCGGCTCTACGGGGTCGGGCTCGGCCCCGGCGACCCGTCCCTGGTGACCGTCCGCGCCGCCGAACTCATCGGCAAGGCCGACGTGGTGGCGTACCACAGCGCCCGGCACGGCCGCTCGATCGCCCGGTCCATCGCCGAGCGGTATCTGACGGATGGTCAGATCGAGGAGAAGCTGGTCTACCCGATCACGGTCGAGACCACCGACCACCCTGGCGGCTACCGGGGCGCGCTCGACGACTTCTACGAGGAGGCCGCCGCCCGGCTGGCCGCCCACCTGGACGCCGGCCGCGACGTCGTCGTCCTCGCCGAGGGCGACCCGTTCTTCTACGGCTCCTACCAGCACATGCACAAGCGCCTCGCGCACCGCTACCCGACCGAGGTCGTCCCCGGCGTGACCTCGGTCAGTGCCGCCGCCGCCCGGCTCGGGCAGCCGCTCACCGAGGCCGAGGAGACGCTCACCGTCATCCCCGGCACGCTGCCCGAGGAGGAGCTCACCGCGCGGATCGCCTCCGCCGACTCCGCCGTGATCATGAAGCTGGGCCGCACCTTCCCGGCCGTCCGCCGCGCCCTGGAGCGGGCCGGCCGGCTGGACGACGCCCAGTACGTCGAGCGCGCCTTCATGGACGGCGAGCGCACCGCGCCGCTGGCCGACGTGGACGCGGAGACCGTCCCGTACTTCTCCGTCGCCGTGCTGCCGAGCAAGGTCGCGCCGCTGGAGCCCGAGGTGAAGCCCTCCGAGGGGCTCGGCAGCGTCGCGGTGATCGGTACCGGCCCGGCCGGTCCGCTCTGGCTCACCCCCGAGGCGCGCGGCGCCCTCGCCGCCGCCACCGACCTGGTCGGCTACACCACCTACCTGGACCGGGTGCCCGTCCGCCCCGGCCAGCAGCGGCACGGCTCCGACAACAAGGTGGAGTCCGAGCGCGCCGAGTTCGCCCTCGACCTGGCCCGCCGCGGCCACCGGGTCGCGGTCGTCTCCTCCGGCGACCCGGGCGTCTTCGCGATGGCCACCGCCGTGCTGGAGGTCGCCTGCGAGGAGGCCTACCGGGACGTGCCGGTGCGGATCGTCCCCGGGATGACCGCCGCGCACGCGGCCGCCTCCCGCGCCGGCGCCCCGCTCGGCCACGACTACGCCGTGGTCTCGCTCTCCGACCGGCTCAAGCCCTGGGACGTGGTCGCCAAGCGCCTGCGCCTCGCCGCCGAGGCCGACCTCGTGCTCGCCCTCTACAACCCGGGCTCGCAGTCCCGCACCACCCAGGTCGGCCTGGCCCGAGACCTCCTGCTGGAGTACCGCGCGCCGGAGACCCCGGTGGTGATGGCCCGCGACGTCGGCGGCCCGACCGAGCGCGTCCGCACCGTCCGCCTCGCGGACCTGGACCCGGCCCAGGTCGACATGCGCACCATCCTGCTCATCGGCTCCTCCCAGACCCAGGCCGTCGAACGCGGAAACGCCACCGAGGTCGTCTGGACCCCCCGCCGCTACCCGGAGGCGTGAGCGCCCGGAGGGGGAAGTCGGCCCGGCCGACTTCCTGCTCCGGCCGGGCGGGTGCGCCGCCGGCCGCCGGGCGGGGGAGGATGGGGGCGTCCAAGAGCCGGTGTGCGGAGCAGGGAGCGGTCGTGGGTGAGGTCGGTGTCGGTGGTCGGGCCGGGCAGCTGAGGAGCAGTGGCCTGCGGCACGGGTGGACGACCGGCGCCTGCGCCACGGCGGCGACCAAGGCGGCGTACCAGGCGCTGCTGACGGGGGCGTTCCCGGACCCTGTGGTGATCACGCTGCCGAAGGGGCAGCAGCCCGGATTCGCTCTGGCGGCCGAGGAGTTGGTGGCCGGGGAGTTGCCGGCCGATGGCGTGCCGGTCCGGGCGTCGCCGGTCGGGGGGTCGCCGGCCGATGGGGCCGCGGTTGCGCCGGCCGGGCCGGACGGGTCGCGCGGGCGGCGGGCCATGGCCGGGGTGGTCAAGGACGCCGGGGACGATCCGGACGTCACGCACGGAGCGCTGATCCGCTCGACGGTGTGGGCGGGCGAGCCCGGCAGCGGGGTGGTGTTCCGGGCCGGCCCCGGGGTCGGGACGGTCACCAAGGCCGGGCTGCCGCTCGGTGTCGGCGAGCCGGCCATCAACCCGGTGCCCCGGCAGATGATCCGCGACGCGGTCGCCGAGGTGGCCGCCGGGTTCGGCGGCGACGGGGACGTCGTGGTGGAGATCTCCGTCGACCACGGGGAGGAGATCGCCCGCTCCACCTGGAACCCCAGGCTGGGCATCCTCGGCGGCCTCTCCATCCTCGGGACGACCGGGATCGTCGTCCCCTACTCCTGTTCCGCCTGGATCGACTCCATCCGGCGCGGGGTCGACGTGGCCCGGGCCGCCGGGCGGACCCACGTTGCGGGCTGCACCGGCTCGACGTCCGAGAAGGTCGCCGTCGCCGTGCACGGGCTGCCCGAGGACGCGCTGCTCGACATGGGCGACTTCGCCGGGGCCGTGCTCAAGTACCTCAAGCGCCACCCGGTACCGCGCCTGACCATCGCGGGCGGCTTCGCCAAGCTCTCCAAGCTCGCCGCCGGCCACCTCGACCTGCACTCGGCGCGTTCCCAGGTGGACAAGGGGTACCTTGCCGGGCTGGCGCGCGCGGGCGGCGCGGGCCCGGAGCTGGCCGACGCGGTCGCGGCCGCCAACACCGCGCTGGAGGCGATCCAGCTCTGCCGCGCGGCCGGTGTCCCGCTGGGCGACCTGGTCGCCGAGGCGGCCCGCGCCACCGCACTGGGCGTGCTGGTCGGTTCGCCCGTCGCGGTGGACGTCATCTGCATCGACCGGGCCGGCACCATCGTCGGCCGCGCGGCGCCCGCCGGGCCGTTGAGCCCTGGGCCCTTGAGCCCTGGGCCCTTGAGCCCTGGGCCGGTGCCCGCTCCTCTGGATACCTCATCGCCCCCCTGAACCGTTGCCATGATGTGAAGATCTGACGCTCATACGGGGTGAGAAACGGACAAAAGTAGCGCCACGCGCAGGATCGATTCTGGTGCTATCTCAAGCATGAGATATGGTCTGCCGGGTGACAGGCGACTACCTCACCCGTATCGGCACCCTCATCCGTACCGCGCGTCAGCACCGTGGTTGGTCCCAGGCTCAGCTCGGCGAGGCCCTCGGCACCAGCCAGAGCGCGGTCAACCGCATCGAGCAGGGCAAGCAGAACGTCAGCCTTGAGATGATCGCCCGCATCGGCGAAGCCCTCGACAGCGAAATCGTCTCCCTCGGCTACGCCGGCCCGATGCACCTGCGGGTCGCCGGCGGCACCCGCCTCTCCGGCGCGATCGACGTCCGCAGCAGCAAGAACGCCTGCGTGGCGATCCTCTGCGCCTCGCTGCTGACCACCGGCCGCACCACGATCCGCCAGGTCGCCCGGATCGAAGAGGTCTACCGCATCCTTGAGGTGCTCACCAGCATCGGCGTCAAGAGCCGCTGGACCAACGACGGCCGGGACCTCGAACTCACCCCGCCCGCCGAGCTCGACCTCGCCGCGATGGACGTCGAGGCCGCCCGCCGCACCCGCAGCGTGCTGATGTTCCTCGGCCCGCTGATGCACCGCGCCGACCGCTTCGCCATCCCGTACGCCGGCGGCTGCGACCTCGGCACCCGCACCGTCCAGCCGCACCTGACCGCGCTGCGCCGCTTCGGCCTGGAGGTCGCCACCACGTCCGGCGCCTACCACGCCTCCGTCCAGCCCGGCGCGCCGATGGACCGCCCGATCGTGCTGACCGAGCGCGGCGACACCGTCACCGAGAACGCCCTGCTCGCCGCCGCCCGGCACGACGGCGTCAGCGTCATCCGCAACGCCTCGCCCAACTACATGGTCCAGGACCTCTGCTTCTTCCTGGAGCGGCTGGGCGTGAAGATCGAGGGCATCGGCACCACCACCCTCACCGTGCACGGCGTGCCCGAGATCACCTGCGACGTCGACTACACCCCCGCCGAGGACCCGGTCGAGGCGATGAGCCTGCTGGCGGCCGCCGTCGTCACCTCCTCCGAGCTGACGATCCGACGGGTGCCGATCGAGTTCCTGGAGATCGAGCTCGCGGTGCTGGAGGGCATGGGCCTCGACTACGACCGCACCCCCGAGTACCGGGCCCACAACGGCCACACCCGCCTGGTCGACCTCACCGTCCGCCCCTCGAAGCTGACCGCGCCGGTCGACACCATCCACCCGATGCCGTTCCCCGGCATCAACATCGACAACGTGCCGTTCTTCGCCGCGATCGCCGCGGCCGCCCACGGCACGACGATGATCCACGACTGGGTCTACGACAACCGCGCCATCTACCTCACCGAACTCACCCGGCTCGGCGCGGACATCAAGCTCCTCGACCCGCACCGCGTGCTCGTCCAGGGCCCGACCCGCTGGCGCGCCGCCGAGATGGTCTGCCCGCCCGCACTGCGCCCGGCGGTCGTCATCCTGCTGGCGATGCTCGCCGCCAAGGGCACCTCGGTGCTGCGCAACGTCTACGTCATCAACCGTGGTTACGAGGACCTCGCCGAGCGCCTCAACTCGATCGGCGCCCAGATCGAGACCTTCCGCGACATCTGACCGGACGTCACCCCGCCGACCGGCCTCACTCGTTGAGGCCGGTCAGCAGCTGTGCGGTGTCGAGCCCGGTGGTCAGGTACTGCACGAACAGCGAGTTGTTCAGCGCCCACGGCGAGCGCCGCTCGCGGATCAACTCCACGGCACGGTCGGCCTCGTGGCCGAGTTCGACCAGGGCCTGGGCCACCACCAGACCGGAGCGGTTGTAGCCGGAGTGGCAGCGGACCAGGGTGGTGCGCCCCTGCCGGACGGCCTCGGCCGCGTGCGTCGCCGCCTCCTGCACGGCGCCGAGCTGCCCGGGGGAGAGCGGCCCGTCGGGCACCTCCCTGACCAGATGCTCCACCCCCGGCTCCGGGCCGTGCCCGGGCCGGGTGAAGAGGCTGACCACCAGGTCGAACTCCCGCTCCACGACGACCGGTTCCAGTGCCCGGCCGGGCGGGGTGGTGAAGTGCCCGCCCATCCAGAGCCCGGGCACGATCTCGTTTCACGCCCCCGGTGATCCGGGGGTGTCGCGTTCCTTGTGGCGGGCCGGCATCGGCTCTCCCCTGTTCTCCGGGTGTCGGCCCGCGGCTACTCGCCGGTCTCGCCGTCGAGGTGTTCGCGGAGCAGGTCGGCGTGGCCGTTGTGGCGGGCGTACTCCTCGATCATGTGGGTGATGATCCAGCGGAGCGAGAACGCCTCCTCGCCGCGGTATCCGAGGACGTCCAACGACTCGGCGGCGGCGACGAGTTCCCGGGAGTGGCCGCACTCGCCGCGCCAGGCGGCGAAGGCCTCCTCCGGGTCGGCGGTCTCGACGTCGAACTCGGCGAAGCCACCGTCGGGGTGCGTCCAGATGCCGGGCTGCGCCTCGTTGTTGAAGGTGTTGCGGAACCAGCCGCGCTCGACCTCGGCGAGGTGGCGGACCAGGCCGAGCAGGGAGAGCCCGGACGGTTGCAGGACGCGCTCGCGGAGCTGTTCGGGGCGCAGGCCGGCGCACTTCATGGCGAGCGTGTCGCGCTGGAAGTCCAGGAAACTGGCCAGAGTGGCGCGTTCGTCGGCGGTCTGCAAGGTCCGGGTGCGCTGATCGTCGTCCATCGCGCCATGATGGCAGCGTCGGGGGTACGGCGGGCGCAGTTCCGGAAGTCGCGGGGGCTATCGGGAGGGGAGACCGCGCCCGGCCAGCCAGTCCAGCGCCGCCGGCACCGAATCGGCCGCCGGAACGCCGGCCGGGAGCGGCGGGCGCTCCACGACCACCACCGGCAGGCCCAGTTCGCGGGCGGCGGTGAGTTTGGGGGCGGTGGCGGCGCCGCCGCTGTCCTTGGTGACCAGGACGTCGATCCGGTGGTCGCGCAGCAGCGCCCGCTCGCCGTCCAGGGTGAACGGGCCCCGGTCCAGCAGGACGTCCAGGGCGGCGGGCACCGGGGGCTCGGGCGGGTCGACCGAGCGCGCGATGAAGTGCAGGCCGTCGAGGTGGGCGAAGGTGCCGATACCCTGCCGGCCGGTGGTGAGGAAGACCCGGCGGCCGAGGGTGGGCAGCAGGGCGGCGGCCTCGTCCAGGGAGCCCACCCGGTGCCAGTGGTCCCCGTCGACCGGCGCCCAGCCGGGGCGGCGCAGCGCCAGCAGCGGCACATCGGTCGCCGCGGCGGCGAGGGCGGCGTTCTGCGACATGGCGGCCGCGAACGGGTGGGTGGCGTCCACGAACGCGTCCACCGCCTCGTCGCGCAGCCAGGCGGCGAGCCCGTCCGGCCCGCCGAAGCCGCCGATCCGCACCTCGCCCGCCGGAAGCCGCGGTTCGGCGACCCGGCCGGCGAGCGAGCTGGTGACCCGCAGGCCGGGCCGGCCGGCCAGGGCGCCGGCCAGGGTCCGCGCTTCCGTCGTCCCGCCGAGGACCAGGACGTGCCGGGCCGGGACGTGCCGGACGAGGTCGTGCCGGACGAGGTCGTGCCGGGCCTGATCGTGCCGGACCGGGACCTCTCGGACGAGGTCGTGCCGGTCCGGGGAGGCCGAGGGCTGCGGGACGGGTGCCATCACGCCCCGCAGGGCTCGTGCGGGCGCTCGCGGTCCGCCGAGTAGAGGTGGCTGTCGCGGAACTGCTCGGCGGCCAGCGTGCGGCCCACGATGATCACCGCGGTGCGGACCACGCCCGCCTCCTTCAGCTGCCCGGCGATGGTGCCGACGGTGCCGCGCAGCACCAGCTCGTCCGGGCGGCTGGCCATCGCGACCACCGCGGCCGGGCAGTCGGCTCCGTAGTGCGGGAGCAGCTGCTCGACCACGTCGTCCACGTACCCGGCGGCCAGGTGCAGCACCAGCAGGGCGCCGCTGCGGCCGAGGGTGGCGAGGTCCTCGCCCTCGGGCATCGGCGTGGCGCGCTTGGCGATCCGGGTGAGGATGACGGTCTGGCCGACGGTCGGCACGGTCAGTTCGCGCTTCAGCGCGGCCGCGGCGGCGGCGAAGGCGGGCACGCCCGGCACCACCTCGTACGGCACGCCGGCCGCGTCCAGCCGGCGCATCTGCTCGGCGACGGCGCTGAACACGGACGGGTCGCCGGAGTGCAGCCGGGCCACGTCCTGGCCGGCCTCGTGGGCGGCGACCAGCTCGGCGACGATCTGGTCGAGGTTGAGCTGCGCGGTGTCGACCAGGCGGGCGCCGGGCGGGCACTCGTCCAGCAGTTCGCGCGGCACCAGGCTGCCGGCGTAGAGGCAGACCTCGGCGCGGGCCAGGATGCGCGCGCCGCGCAGGGTGATCAGGTCGGCGGCGCCCGGGCCGGCTCCGATGAAGTGGACGGTCACGAGGCGTTCTCCTGGGGGGTGTCGGGCTTGACGGCGGACCACTGGGTGACCGGCATCGCCTGGCGCCAGCCGGTGAAGCCGCCCACCGGGACGGCGTGCGCGACGGCCAGCCGCAGCAGCTCGCCGCCGTACCGCCGGTACCACTCGGTGAGCAGGGCCTCGGACTCCAGGGTCACGGTGTTGGCGACCAGCCGGCCGCCCGGCGGCAGCGCCGCCCAGCAGGCGTCCAGCAGGCCGGGTGCGGTGAGGCCGCCGCCGATGAACACGGCGTCGGGGGTGGCCAGGCCGGCCAGGGCGGCGGGCGCCGCGCCGGTGACCACCTGCAGCCGGGGCACGCCGAGCGCGGCGGCGTTGCGGGCGATGCGAGCGGCCCGGACGGGGTCGCGTTCGACGGTGACCGCCCGGTTGTCGCGGTGGGCGCGCAGCCACTCGATGGCGATCGAGCCGGAGCCGCCGCCGACGTCCCAGAGCAGTTCGCCGGGCGCGGGGGCGAGAGTGGCGAGGGTGGCGGCGCGGACGTGGCGCTTGGTCAGCTGGCCGTCGCTCTCGTACGCGTCGTCGGGCAGGCCGGGGACGAGCGAGGTCCGCGGGCCGGGGCCGAGTTCGACCGCGATGACGTTGAGCGGGTCGCCGGCCGGGTGCGGCCAGCCGTCCGCCGGCCCGTCCAGCTGCCGCTCGCCCGGGCCGCCGAGCTGTTCCAGTACCCGCAGCCGGGCGGCGCCGAATCCGCGCGCGGTGAGCAGGGCGGCGACGGCGGCGGGGGTGGCGGCGTCGGAGCTGAGGACGAGCAGCCGGCGGCCGGGGTGCAGGGCCGGGGCGAGGGTGTCGAGGGGGCGGCCGACCAGGCTGACCACCTCGGTGGCCTCCAGCGGCCAGCCGAGCCGGGCGCAGGCGTAGGAGACGGAGGAGGGGTGCGGCAGCACGCGCAGCCGCTCGGCACCGGGCGTCCCGGCGAGGATCTCGGTGAGGGTGCGGCCGATGCCGTGGAACATCGGGTCGCCGCTGGCCAGCACCGCGACCCGGCGGTCGGCGTGCTCGGCGAGCAGCCCGGGGACGGCCGGGCGCAGCGGGGACGGCCACGGCACGCGCGCGGCGGCGACCTCGCCGGTGGGGAGCAGGGCGAGCTGCCGCGGGCCGCCGATCACCACCTCGGCCTCGCGCAGCGCCGCCCGGGAGGTGCCGGCCAGGCCGGGCCAGCCGTCGGCCCCGATCCCGACGACGGTGATCGGGGGTGGCAGCTCGGGCACCGGGAGGCTCCTCGTTGGTCGGCAGTGGTCCGCAGGCGTGGTCGGGGAAGCCTACCTGGCGGTCCGCGACGGGCTCCTGACCAGGGTGTGCGGGCCGGCCCGGCCGGGGCGCGGGGGCTGCCCGGCCCTGGGGTGCGGGCCCCGGTGGACGGGGTTAGCGTCGTCCGGGGGCCTCAGCACGCAACGGAGGACACCATGTCCGGGTCAGCGGTGCCGCACACCACCAGCAACGCCGGCATCCCGGTGCCGAGCGACGAGCACTCGCTCACGGTGGGCCGGGACGGCCCGATTCTGCTCCACGACCACCACCTGATCGAGAAGATGGCCCAGTTCAACCGCGAACGGGTGCCCGAGCGGGTGGTACACGCCAAGGGGGCCGGGGCGTACGGCTTCTTCGAGACGACGGAGGACGTCAGCCGGTACACGAAGGCGATCCTGTTCCAGCCGGGCAAGCGGACCGAGATGCTGGCCCGCTTCTCGACCGTGGCCGGGGAGCAGGGCAGCCCGGACACCTGGCGCGACCCGCGCGGATTCGCGCTGAAGTTCTACACCGAGGACGGCAATTACGACCTGGTCGGCAACAACACGCCGGTCTTCTTCGTCCGCGACACCATCAAGTTCCAGGACTTCATCCGCTCGCAGAAGCGGCGCCCGGACAACGGCCTGCGCGACCACGACATGCAGTGGGACTTCTGGACGCTCTCGCCGGAGTCCGCCCACATGGTCACCTGGCTGATGGGCGACCGCGGCATCCCGAAGTCGTACCGGCACATGAACGGGTACGGCTCGCACACCTACATGTGGATCAACGCGTCCGGCGAGCGGTTCTGGGTCAAGTACCACTTCAAGACCGACCAGGGCGCCGACTTCCTCACCCAGGAGGACGCCGACCGCCTCGCCGGCTCCGACCCGGACCTGCACCGCCAGGACCTCTGGCAGGCGGTCGAGGGCGGCAGCCACCCGTCCTGGACGCTGTTCGTCCAGGTGATGCCGTTCGACGCGGCGCCCGGCTACCGGTTCAACCCCTTCGACCTGACCAAGGTGTGGCCGCACGGAGACCACCCGCTGATCAAGGTCGGGACGATGACGCTGAACCGCAACCCGGAGGACTACTTCATCCACATCGAGCAGGCCGCCTTCGAGCCCGCCAACCTGGTGCCGGGCATCAGCGTCTCGCCGGACAAGATGCTGCTCGGCCGGATCTTCTCCTACCCGGACACCCACCGGTACCGGATCGGCCCCAACTACGCGCAGCTGCCGCCGAACCGGCCGCACGTCCCGGTCCACTCCTTCGCCAAGGACGGACCGATGCGGTTCGACCCGGCCCGCACCGCCGCGCCGTACGCGCCCAACTCCAAGGGCGGCCCGGCGGCGGACGTGAAGGCCCACGACGACCCGGCAGCCGGCTGGCAGACCTCCGGTGACATGGTGCGCGAGGCCTACTCGCTGCACGCCGAGGACGACGACTGGGGGCAGGCGGGCACGATGGTCCGCCAGGTGCTGGACGACGCGGCGCGCGACCGGCTGGTCTCCAACATCGTCGGCCACCTCAAGGCCGGGGTCGGCGATCCGGTGCTGGAGCGGGCGGTGCAGTACTGGCGCAATGTCGACCGGGCGCTGGGCGATCGCGTCGCCTCGGGCGTGGGCAAGGCCTGACACGTCGCTGCCGTGACGTCCGCGCTTCTCCTGACGCTGCGCTTCTCCTGACGTCGCGCCGTCCTCAGCGCCGCGCCGTCCTCAGCGCCGTATCCAGTCCCCGGACGGGATCAGTGCCGGCTGCGCGCGCAGGCGGGCGGCGACGGCCGGGCCGGCCAGGTAGACCCAGGCGTCGCGCGCCTCCCCGTCGGCCGTCCGGACGGAGAGCCGCTTGCGGACGTACTCGCCGGTGCCGTCCGCCCGGCAGCCCTCCAGCCGGTCGAGCGCGGCGAGCGCGGGGCCGTAGGCGCCGGGGCGCACGGTGATCAGCTCGCCGACGATCCGGCGGCCGGGCGTCGCGTCCGGCACGGCGAACGGGAACCCCGGGCCGTCGTGCAGCGCGGCCCCGGCGAGTACGGCGGGCCGGACGTCGGCGCAGCGCCCGGCGAGGTGGACGGCGTGGTTGCGGCCGCCGGTGCGGAGCGTGCCGTAGACGAAGAACGGCAGGGCGCCGGCGGAGGAGGCGGCGGGCGGATCGGCGGGCACGGGCACCTTCCGGCGGTCGGTCGTCATCTGTGAGCCGTCGTGGCTCCGGCGCCTCCGGGGGCCCCGAGGGGCGCCCACCGTAGCGCCTGCGGCGACCTCCTGGTGATACGCACTGGCGCGCGGGCCCGCTGATGCGCTGTCATGGCGGGTGAACTGCCAGCACCGTCCAAGGGGGACACCCATGACACCTCCCGCCTCGCGGAAGGCGGCCGCGTTCGCCGCCGACTCCGCCGCCACCTCCGCCGCCACCGGTTCCTCCGCGGGCACGCCCGTCGACGCGGTGGCGTCGCCCGCGACGGCCTCGGCCGCGCGGCTGGGCGGGGCGGTCTGGCTGGCGCTGGGCGTCGTGTACGTGGTCTGGGGCTCGACCTACCTGGCGATCCGGATCGCGTTGGAGACGATGCCCTCCTTCTTCTCCGCCGGGGCGCGCTTCGTCCTCGCCGGGCTGCTGCTGGCCGGCTTCGTGCTGTTCCGCCAGGGGTGGTCCGCCCTCCGGGTGAGCGTCCGGCAGCTGGGCTCCTCCGTGCTGGTCGGCGCGCTGCTGCTGACCGGTGGCAACGGCCTGGTGGTGCTCGGCGAGAACTCGATCTCGTCCGGGCTGGCCGCGCTGCTGGTGGCCGCCGTCCCGCTCTGGATGGTGCTGCTCACCGCGTCGACCGGCGACCGCCCGAAGCCGGTCGAGCTGGCCGGCGTGCTGTTCGGGCTGGCCGGCCTCGCGGTGCTCTCGGCGCCCGCGATCGGCGGGGACATCGCACCGGGCGGCGTGGTCGCGGTCATCTGCGGCACGCTGACGTGGGCGGCGGGCTCCTTCGCCGCCAAGCGCATCCCGATGCCGGGCAACGTCTTCGCCGCGAGCGCCTACCAGATGCTCGCGGGCGGGCTGGGCAATGTGCTGATCGGGGTGGTGCGGGGCGAGCAGCACGGGCTGGATCCGGATGCCTTCTCCGGGCGGTCCTGGCTGGCGCTCGGCTACCTGGTGGTGGTCGGTTCGGTGATCGGCTTCACCACGTACGCCTGGCTGCTGCAGTCCGCCCCGCTGACCCTGGTCGCCACCTACGCGTACGTGAACCCGGTGGTCGCGGTGCTGCTGGGCTGGCTGGTCCTGGCCGAGCCGCTGACCGGCCCCACCCTGCTGGGTGGGGCGATCGTGGTCGCGGGCGTCTGCCTGGTGGTGAGCGTCAGCCGGACGCCGGGGAGGGCTGCTGGTCGGACGTCCGCGCGTAGGTGAGGACGACGGTTCCGTTCTCGAACGGGCGGCAGTCGGTGAGCGTGAAGTTGCGCGGTGCGAAGTCGGCGCGGAAGAGCGGGATGCCCCGGCCGGCCACGATCGGGTACTGCTTGACGATCAGCTCGTCGACCTCCGGCAGCAGCTGGCCGGCCAGGTCGGCACCGCCGCAGAGCCAGATGCCGAGCCCGTCCTCCTGCTTGAGCTCGCGCACCAGGGCGAGCGGGTCCTCGTCGGTGACCTCGACCGCCGGGTCGGGGCTGGTGGTCAGCGTGCGGGAGAGGACGATCTGACGCAGGTGGGCGTAGGGGCTGGTGAGCCCCATGGTCAGCCCCGGTTCGTAGGTGCCGCGGCCCATGAGGACGGTGTCGAACCGGCTGTTCGGCGCCTCCGCGACCCCGAAGGCCGCGCGGCCCGGGGTCGCCATTGTGTCGGCGCGCTCGGTGGTGAGGTACTCGAGGAACTCGCCCTCGACGTACGGGAAGAGGAAGTCGAAGCCGCCGTCGGGTGCGGCGATGAAGCCGTCGATGGTGGCGCCGACGAAGTAGCTGAGCTTGCGCATGCAGATCCTTGGGGTTGGTGAAGGGCCTTCGCCCTGAACAACGACAGTTATAGTACTTCAGTCGTAGTGGTTGCAAGAGTTTTCCTGAAGGAGGATCAGAGTCATGGTGCAGAACCCGGCCCGCCGCATCGCCCTCACCGACGCCGCCATCGACGTCCTCGCCCGTGAGGGCGCCCGCGGGCTCACCTTCCGGGCGGTCGACGCCCAGGCGGGAGTCCCGGCCGGCACCGCCTCCAACTACTTCGCCAGCCGGGACGACCTGCTCGACCGGGCCGCCCGCCACATCCACCACCGCCTGACCCCGGATCCGGCCGTGCTCGCCGATCTGCTGCGCGCCCCGCGCGACCGCGCGCTCGTCACCGCGCTGATGCACGATCTGCTGCGCCGGATCACCGCCGAACGGGCCGGGTACCTGGCCATGCTGGAACTGCGGCTGGAGGCGACCCGCCGGCCCGCGCTGCGCGCCCGGCTCACCGATGCGATCCGCGAGCAGCTGGAGGCCAACATCGCCTACCACCTGGGAGAGGGCTTCCCCGGCGACCGCGAGACGGTGGTCGTCCTCTACCTCGCCATGACCGGGCTGATCATCGAACACCTCACGCTGCCAGAGGTGTTGGGGGAGGAGGGGCTAGCGGCGCTGATCGACACCATGGTCGAGCGGATCGTCCCCGCGAGCTGACCGGTCGGCTGCCGGCACCGGTGTCGGCCCCCGGCGGCGGCCCGGGTCAGGGCGCCGGTCGCAGCACCGGTCGCAGCAGGTCGAGCACCCCGGTGAGGTCGCCGTCCTCGCGGATCAGCACCCCCATCGACCGCAGCCGCGCCAGGCTCTCGGCGTAGGCGGGGTGGGCGGCCTGTGCCGAGCTGAGCACCGGCCGGACGGCCGTCGGCACGCCGAGCCCGTACGCCTCGCAGAGGATGCCGAGGGCGAGCGTGTCGGAGATGCCGGCGGCCCACTTGTTGACGGTGTTGAAGGTCGCGGGCGCCACGGCGATCGCGTCCGGCGGCGGCAGCGGCTTCGGCTCTCCCGGCTTCCGCCAGGCCGAGCGGATCGGGTAACCGGTCTGCTCGGCGACGGCGGCCTCGTCGATGAAGCCGAGCGCGTGGGGGGTGGCGACGACGCCGACCTCCCAGCCCTCGGCCTGGGCGGCCGAGACCAGCCTGCCGGTCTCGGGGGCGAGTCCGGAGGCGCAGACGACGACGTAGAGGAAGGGCACGGGCGGGCTCCCAACTGTGTGACGGTCGCGCCCATCATCGCCACCCGCCCGGCGAGCCCGGCCGCCGGGCGGCCCGCCGCCCCATCGACACGCCGACCTGCTGACATGCCGACCTGCTGACATGCCGACCCGCCGTGCCCGTCGACGCACGGGCCCACCCGCCTCAGTCGAACCGGATGTGCCGGATCCCCGTCCAGGCCCGCCGCAGTCGGCCGCGCAGCTCGCCGTCCGTGTTCGGTGCGAGCGTCAGTCCGGCGGAGGCGGCGATCCGGTCGGCGACCTGGGCGACGGTGAGGTGGTCGGTGGGCAGGTGCTCGCCGAACTCCGCGCCGCGCAGCCGGTCCAGGCAGTGGTCGAGTCTGGCCACGGCGAAGCTCTCCCGGCGCAGCGGCGCGTCCTTCCCGGCGACCAGCTGCACCGCGTGCCCGAAGCCCCGCTCGCGCAGCCGCCGGAGCACCTCCGCGCGCTCGGCCAGCAGCGCGAAGTGCCGTACGTCGTGGCCACGTTCGCGCAGCCGTCCGACCGTCTCCGCGAGGTAGGCCGGTTCGACCACCGTCATCGGTGCGATCACCGTCCCCCGGTGGCCGGTGAGCGTGCGGTCCAGGACCTCGACCACGCCCTGCCGCCAGGCCGGGAGGTCCTGGAAGTCGCCCCGCAGCGGCTTCGGCGTCATCCGGTGCAGACCGAAGCCGACCTGCTCCGGGTCGCAGATCACGCTCCCGGGCAGTCTGCGCCGCAGCTCGTGCGCGGTCTGCGTCTTGCCGCCGCCGAATGGCCCGTTGATCCAGATCAGCATGGGCCGACAGCCTAGTACTCCAGCCGTAGATCGTGATCTTCATGGTGCCGGCCGGGCGGGGTGTATTGGCGGTGGCCCAGCAGGCGCTGTGGGAGCGGACCTCGGCCAGGGTCTTGTCGCAGAGGTTCTTCCACAGGTGCCAGCGATCGCTGACCTGCACCGCTTGCGGCAGGGCCCGGCGGGCGGCCTCCCCGTAGGCGCCGGAGCCGTCCCGGCAGACGACCCCGACGCCGGGGTGCTCGCGCAGCCACCGTTCCGGGGCATCGGCTCCGCGGCCCGGCAGCACGTCGACCCGCTCGCCGGTCTCGGCGTCGGTCAGGACGGTGGCATACCGGTGGCGGCGCTTGAGCGCGAAGTCGTCGACGCCGAGGACCCTTGGCACCCGCGACGCGGGCAGCGGCAGCCGGAGAAGCAGCCGAAGGGCGGTCGAGCGGGAGACCGCGGTGGCCAGGGCACGGGAGAGGCGGGCACCCGCCCGGCCCGCTAACTCCTTCACCACCTGGCCGAGCTGGTCGGCAAGTCGGCGCGTGCGCCGCTGGTAGCGCTCGATCAGGCCGGGGACCTGCTCGCGGAACGTCTGCCGCGGGCAAGTCAGAACCGGGCACACCAGGCGCCGGGCCAGCACCGACACCACCACCCGCCGACCGTCCACCGGCACGTCCGCGACCATGCGGTGGTGGAAGCCGTGCACGCGGAGCGTCGGCTCTGCGCACACCGGGCACGGCACCGCCTCGTCCCGGGTCCGGGCCGATAGCCGGATGACCTCGCCCTCGTCCACCATGTCCTGGACGACCAGCGACGAAAGCCCGGAAAACACTATGCCCACAAGCTCGTTGACATCTCGCACGCAACGTCAACGACGGCCGTCACCCTTCGTTACCACCGATTACGGGACAGAGCCAATTCCAGGACGGCCACCGACTCCTGGATCTGCACCGAGTCGTCATCTCGCCTCTCCCCGGACCGGCCGCCCGCACATTGGAACAGTTGCACGCCCGGGCGACACCCACCGAAGGCCATCCCTGACAGTTATTCAAATACAAGTCCCGGGCAGGATCGAGAACTCGCAGGTCGCCGTCTACCTCGTAGATACGCGGGCCGCCGCGGGCACGCGGCGGTGGACCGGCAGTTGTACGTCCCGCGCTCGTGGACCGACCAGCCCGACCGCTGCCGGGCCGCCGGGCTCGGCGATCAGACGGCGTTCGCCACCAAGCCGGAACTGGCCGCCCGCATGATCGGCCGGTTCCTGGACTCCCCGGCGGTTCCGTCGCAAACTCAACTGGACGGCGTGGCCGGGGACCACATACCGAGCCACTGCTCGGCGCCCCAGGCCTCGAACCGCTCCACCTCAGTGAACCCCAGCTTCGCCGCGAGACGCATCGAGCCGACGTTGGCGGTCTGGGTGGTGAGCACCACCGGCTCGTCGGGAAGGGCGCCGGCGAGCCAGCCAAGTGCCGCCGCGCACGCCTCGGCGGCGTACCCGAATCCCCACGCCCGCGGCAGGAACAGGTAGCCGAGATCGGCCTTCCCCGCGGCAGCTGGGCGACGGTGCCCCGTTGCTCTCCTGAGCAGGATCTGGCCGATCATCGACCCGTCGAGATCAACGACGAAGCTCCCGGGCTACCGCTCGGGCGCCCCGGACATCTCGCGCTCAAGCTCGTCACGCGGCCGGGGGCCGCCGAGGTAGGTGTGCACCTCTGGCGAGGCGAGCAGCTCGATGAACGCCGCACGGTCCCGGGTCTCGGGCTCACGGAGCACGAGCCTCTCGGTCCTAATCGGCTCAGGCGGCCAACCCACGGGTCCCAGATCTTCCATCCGCGCACGCTAACAGGTGGTCGAACCAACCGAACGGGAAACGCTCAACTCCCGGCATTGGTACGACCGGCACCGCGCGGGCCGACCCCGCTCGTCGGGCCGGGTCGATCTCCTGACTTGACCTCAACCGCACTTGAGGTAGGAACCTGGGAGGCATGGAAACCGACACCACCGCTCCCCGGGGCTCCTTCCCTTCGACCATAGGGTCACCCGATCCTCAGCACGCCGACGCCCAGGCCGGCCCGCTGTCCGACGCCACGCTCGATGACCTCGCCGAGAGGCTTGCCGCCGCGGCGACGATCGTCGGCATCGGGGAGTCCACCCGATTCTCCCGGGAGACCTTCGGTGTGCGGGACCAACTCTTGCGCCGGCTGGTCCGGCACCACGGGTTTCGGGCGCTGGCCGTACAGGACAGTGCCGGCGTCGCCGCCGGCCTCGACAGGTACGTGCGCGGCGGCGAGGGTTCGGCCGAATCCGCGCTCGAGGACGCCTGGCGTCCCTGGCGCACCGCCGAGATGGTCGCGACATTGGAATGGATCCGGGCGTTCAACCGGGACCACCCGAACGACCCCGTACGGATCTTCGGTGTGAAGCCCGCGCAGGCCCGGCCCGAGGACTACGACGCCGTCCTCGATCACGTCCGTCGGTCCGCTCCGGACCGCCTGGCGGAGGTGGCATCCCACCTGGATCCGATCCGGACCGCTCACCACACCGACGAGCATGTGCAGCGCGCCCGGGGAACGCACCCGGGACGCCCGTTCGCCGAGCACGCCCGCGACGCGCTCGCGCTGATCCGGTCATGGTCCGGTGCCGACCATGCCGAGGGTGCCCTGGCGCGGATGCGCGGGATCGTGGACTTCCATGAACGCAGCGTCGCCGGGCGAGGCGACTACGCGGGCGACGCCGCAGTGTGGGCGGATGCCATCGGCGACTCCCAGAGCCGGACCGGTGTGCGCGTGGTCTATTGGGACGGCATCGCTCACACGTCGGCAGCCGAGACGGTCCTGGGCCTGGCTCCCGGGCGTGGTCCGCAGCCCACCGTCGGCAGCCTGCTGCGCAAGCGTCACGGCGCGCGGTATGTCTCCGTGGCGATCGGCTTCCATCACGGGGATCTCGGTGTCGCCGCTGTCCCGGAGCCGGCCGGGGATCTGATCGACGCGACGCTGGGAGAGGTGGATCTGCCCGCCCACTGGCTGGACCTGCGCCGCGACGCCGTACGCCGCCGGTGGGAGGGACCGGCAAAGGTCCGCGTCATCAGCGGCGTCTACGACCCGTCCCGTGACGCTGCCGAGCACATGACCGTCGCTTCCCTTGCCGACGCGTTCGACGTCCTCGTCCACATTCGCCGGGTGTCTCCGGTGCGATGGCTGCCGTGAGCGGCACCCCGCCACGAAGGCGTCACCCACGGCTGGACCTTGGTGAGTCGACCACAGCGCTCCGGCCGACTCGGCCACCACGGGGCCGGCTATGGCGCTCGGTCACCACGGTGCCGACTGGGGCGCTCGGTCACAACGGCGCAGCCCTTGCGGTTCGTTGACCCTGAACAAGCCGTCAGGCATCCGGGTCATTGGGCGCGCTGAGTGACGCCACGTCAGCAGTCAGGGCAGCCCAGCAGCTCTGGTGGCTGGGGGAATGTGCGGTCTCCCTGGAGCCAGTCGGTCAGCCACTCAGCCAAGGTGAACTCCGGGAACAGGCGGTGGCGCTTGCAGTGCGCGTTAGGGTCCCAGCCCCATATCCTGCCGTCCGGGCTGCGGAGGTCGATATGCCACCAGATGGCACAGCCCAGGGTCACCAACGGGACGAGGTGGTGGGGGTAGATGTCCCATTCCTCGGGCGGGGCCGACCATCGCCGGTAGACATCTGCGAGGCTCGCCGCTGTACCACTTGCCGGTGTCGGTGAGGGACACCACGTCGCCGTCGACGCCGCTGTGGGTCGGTGACATGACCGAGATCGACACCGCCGAGGGCAAGCAGAAAGAGGTCCTCACCCAGCGGCAGCGGATCGGCGAGCTTATGGGCCAGATCCGCGACTTCGACCAGATGGTTCCCGGCGAGTCACTTCAGTCCCTGACCACCGAGAACACCACCCTCAAGCACCGCGTCCAGCAACTGACCCGCGAGCACCGCACCCTGCAGGAACGCCTCGAAGGCGCCCGCTCCAACCTGCGCTTCGCCGACAAGCGCATCGCTGACCTGGAAGCCCAGCTCCTTGGCCCTTAGTACTCCAGCAGGACTTCGACGTTTTGCCTGATCAGAAGGCTGCGCGGTGAGTGTAGTGGGCTGATGCCCGTCAGGGGCGGTCTTCCTGGGACCGCCCCTCGATCGTGTGCAGCCGGCGTTGGTAATGGCAGCGACGGGCGATGGCCTGGTGTCGTCGGCGCCAAGTGGACCAGTTCAAGGCGTGAGCGCGGGGCGAGCACCGTGGCGGACACGAGCCGCGGGAACGGCCGCCTGCCAGGAGTCGCCGGATCTCTGCCACGGTGAGGTCGACCATGGTGCGTGAACCGTTTCTGCAGCCCCCTTTGATGCCGCGGCTGCGGCCATCGCGGCCAAGAACGCGTGGGCGAGCATGGCCAGGGTGATGTGTCGCATCCAGCCGGTGTAGCGGCGGACCTCGTACTGGTCCAGGCCGCACTCGTTCTTCGCGGCCTGGAAACACTCTTCGATCGCCCAGCGCATCCCGGCGATCCGCACCAACTGCTCTACAGTGGCGTCAAGTTGTGCGTAGGCGAGGAAGTGGGCGATCTCGTCGGGCTTGGTCGGGCTGCGGCAGGCCAGCGCCCATCGGCGGCGGACGAGAGTCTCGTCCTGGTAGTCGTACTCGGCCACGGCCGGCAGCCGGATGGCCGCCCAGTCGTAGATGCGTGGTCCCTTGGCGCCGTCCCCGCACGAGATCCGTTCCCAGGCCTCCGCCGGGGCCTGGGCGAACAGCCAGTCGATGCGTGGACATCCCACGCTGAACTGGGACTTGGGCACCGCCAGGACGTAGCCGACGCCGGACTGTTCGAGCAGGCGCCGGAAGCGACCCTCCTGTCCGTAGGCGGAATCCGCGGTGACCCAGGCGATCGGCAGCTCGGAGGCGAGCGCACGCAGCACCATGACCTTGGCCAGGTCGCCCTTGGTGTGGAAGTCCCGCTCGTCGGGGATCTTCGCCGCGCGGCAGCGGTCCCGGTCCTCGGTCCAGGACTTGGGCAGGTACAGCCCCCGGTCGACCAGGGCCCGGCCCTTGGCGGAGGCGTAGGCCGCGAAGACCCCGATCTGGCAGTTCTCGGTACGGCCGGCGGTGCCGGAGTACTGGCGCTGCACGCCCGCGGAGGTGATGCCCTTCTTGATGAAGCCGGTGTCGTCGAGGATCAGGACACCGTTGATCTCGCCGAGGCGTTCGGCGACGTAGTGCTGGAGCTCGTCGCGGATCTCGTCCGCGTCCCAGCGGGAACCTGCAAGCAGGTGCTGCAGCCCGTCAGGGGTGGCATGACCTGCGTATTCGGCCAGCTGCCAGCCGTTCTTGCGGCCGACCGGGCCGAGTAGGCCGCGAACGTAGTCGCGCATTCGGCGGCGTGGCTCCACGCGGCCGAAACGGTGGCCGACACGGAGGAAGAGGTCGTCGAGTTCGCGGTCCCAGCTCTCGGCTGCAGGCTCGTTGATCACAACGGGACGCTGCCCCCGTCGCTGCCATTACCAACGCCGGCTGCACACGATCGAGGGGCGGTCCCAGGAAGACCGCCCCTGACGGGCATCAGCCCACTACACTCACCGCGCAGCCTTCTGATCAGGCAAAACGTCGAAGTCCTGCTGGAGTACTAGGCGGTTTGGCCGGGTGGCGGCCGGGCGGCTGTCCGGGCCCGCCTCCCCGGTGGTCGCCGGGCCGGCCGCCCGGTGGTGGGCCGCTGCTCGGGTGGCATATGCCCGGCCCGGTCCGCCCGTCGGATCTCGGCCCAGTCCGTCGCGGGGCCCGATCACCGCGCCGGACTTTCGGCGGAGGGCGCGAGGGGCGGAAGTGCCTGGGGCGGGTCATCGTTGATCCCGCCGCTCAGCGGGTGGATTTTCACCTGGAGTCGAGAATCCGTTCTCCCGGGGAGCGTGGGGCGATATCCGAGTTGACCGTTTTCTGCCGGAAGGGTGGGTGATCTCCCTTCTGGCGCCGGCGGCGGCCGCGAAAGAGCGCCCGCCGCTGTTCGTCGGCGCACCGCCTCCGGCCTGCGCATGTCCCGCCCGATGGGCCGGACGGCGCACCGGAAGGACGCCGTAAGTGGACGAAGCGGCCGGTCCGGCCGGCCTCGTGGCCGGAACGTGACCTCGGATTCGTTATGGGTCTTGTGAGGGTTGATCTCGGCCCCGCAGACTCCAACACGCAGAATCTGACTGAACGTGATCACTCCGTTTCCTTCTGTGGCGGCTGGGTCGCCTGGGGTCGGCAGCGAACAACGCGTCAGCGTTGCGGGAAAGGGTGAGTTGTCATAGTGCCGCTGTCTCTTGAAGAGCACGAGGCCCTCGGCGCCGCACAGCGGGAGCAGTTTGCGGAGTCGGGGTATCTGGTCCTTCCCGGGCTTCTCCCGGCTTCCTTCCGGAACAGGCTCGTGTCCGAAGTGGACCGGTGGGTGGACGAGGGCCTGCGAGCCCGTTCGATAGCCAGCTGCGTCGATCCGGACACGCACGGCGTGCCCCCGGTTCTGGAACTGGAATTACCGGGGCACGGTCAGCTGCTCACCCATCAGGCCCTGATGCGTCTGCTCGCCGACCTCATGGGCTCCCCGTTCGTCTTCCACCATCTGCACAGCGACCGGCAGAGCCCCGGTGTCACGGGCAAGCCCTGGCACCACGACTACGAGCCCAACGACAGCTCGGAGCCGTCGCTGTTGATGGTGCACGCACTGCACTACCTCGGCGGCCTGGACGAAACCGTCGGCAGTCTCGCGGTGCTGCCCGGCTCCCACCGCGGGTCCGCCGGCAAGACCGCGCTCGCCCACCTCGGCACCGCCGAGCTGCCGGGCGAGGTCGTCATCGACCGGCTGCCGCCCGGTTCCACGGTCCTGCTCAACTCGGCGCTGTTCCACGCCCGCCGGCCGGCGCCGGGAGGGGGCGGCCGTCCCCGGTACTTCGTGGACGCGTCGTACTGCCAGGTGGGAGCGCGCTGGCGGCCGGTGAAGCCCTTCTGGCGGCGGATGCTGGCCCGGGCGAGAGAGCTGAACCTCGACGGCGGGCAGTGGCCGGAGCTGTTCGCGGACCGGCATTTCACCGAGTACACGAGGACGGCGTGAAGGGCGGCGGTGTGGAGGTTGTCAGCTCGGTCACGTTCGCCGAGGTCCGGGCGGTCTACCTGCGTGACCATCCGGCCGGGCGGGCGCACGAGGCGAACACCAACCAGGAGGGTGAGGAGAACCTCCAGCGTGCCGATCAGCTGCTCGGCAGCTGGTGGCGGGTACGGCTCGAGCGGGCCGAGGTCCTCGACGTCGTCCTGCCCTGGCACCTCAGCGAGGGTGGCCGGATCGAACTCGTCCCGCGTTCGGGGCTGACGGTGCGCCAGGCCGTGGACCGCATCCGGGCGGGCGGACGGGCGTGGGCCGAGGCGAACCCGGTGTGCGCGGCGAAGCTCGACCGTCTGGAGCGGGCACCGCTCTCCCCGGTGTACCTCAGCACTCGGCCGGTGCCGCACTCCGACTACACGGACCTCCGCGTCAGGGAGGGGCTCATCCACGTCGACGGCCTGCACCGCATGATCGCCTGGGAGCTGGCCCGGCGCCTTCCGCGCGGGGCGTGGCTGGACGCGTTCGTGGCGGGTGACATCCGGACCGATCGCGTCCAGACAACAGGCCGGACCCGAACCTCATGACGCTGCCCGCACGAACCGGAGACGAACTCACGTGATGCCTGCGATACGGCCCCTCTCGTCGCTGACCGATCTGTTGGCGCACAACGCTCTCGCCCACCCGCACCGGACCGCCCTGAGTGACGGGACCCGCTCGTTCGACTACCGCCGGCTCGACGCCGTGGCCCGCCGTGTCGCCGGCCTGCTGCGCGCGGCGGGCGTCGGCCGCGGCGCCCGGGTGGCCCTGCTCGGCCCCCGGGACGCCCGGCTGTTCGCGCTGCTGCACGGCGTCCTGCGGTCGGGTGCCACCGCGGTGGTGGTCGACAGGGAGTGGTCGGGGCCGGATGTCCGCAGGCGGCTGGACGCGGTCGAGGCCGGCTGCGCGCTCACGACGGACGCGGCGGTGCGGGCACCGGAGCCCCATCGGACGCTGGTCGTCGACGTCGACGCCGAGATCAACGTTGGCGCGGGCGCGGGCGCGGACACGGACACCGGCTCCGGCTCCGACGTCGTCGCCGTACCTGCCGTGACCGGCAGCGCCGCCGGCCTGCCGGGGCCGGGCTTCGCCGCGGCGGGTCCGCCGACGGATCTGGCCTACCTCTCCTTCACCTCGGGTTCGGGCGGCGAGCCGAAGGCCGTCGCCGTCACCCACGCCAACGCCGTGCACTACGCGCGGTCGCTGCGCGGCCGGCTGGGCCTGACCGATGCCGACGCCCCGTGCGTCGCCCACGTCACCACCCTGGCGGCCGACCTCGGTCACACCTCCTGGCTGCTCGCGCTCGCGACCGCCGGTTCGGTGCACGTGGTGCCCGACCACGCGACACGTGATCCCGAGTCCTTCTGGGCCTCGCTGCACGGCGCGGGGGCGTCGGTGCTGAAGACCACACCGTCGCACCTCACGGCGCTGCTGGAGGGCCGGCCCGCCACGAGTCCTGCCCTGCACACCGTGCTGCTGGGCGGCGAGGCTCTGCCACGAACGCTGGCCGCCGCCCTGCTCGACGACGGTGTCGCGGACCGGGTGGTCAACCACTACGGCCCGACGGAGACGACCGTCGGCGCCACCTGCTTCCTCGCCCTGGCGGCGGGCGACCTGCCGGCGGACGAGGCGACCGTCCCCATCGGTACCGCGATCGGCGAGGTGGACCTCAGGCTGCTGGACCGGCACACCGGCCGCCCCGTCCCCGACGGGGTGGCGGGTGAACTGCTGATCGGCGGGAAGGGCGTCAGCGCCGGCTACTTCGGCCGGCCCGACGAGACCGCCCGCCGCTTCGTCCGGTACGAGGAGGAGGGGGCGGCCCCCGCCACGGTGTACCGGACGGGCGACGTGTGCCGTCGCCGGCCCGACGGAAACCTGGTCTTCCTCGGCCGGTCCGACCGCCAGGTCAAGGTCCGGGGCTTCCGGGTCGACCTCGCGGAGATCGAGCGGGCGATCGAGGAGTCCCCGGTCGTCGTCCGGTCCGTGGTGGTCGCGCGGGACACCCCCGCGGGCATCCAGCTACGCTCCGCCGTCAGGATCGCGGACGGCTGCGAGGACACCCCGGCGGTGGACGCACTCCGCGCCCACCTGCACGACCGGTTACCCGGGTACTCCGTACCGCAGGTGATCGTCCCGGTGGCGGAGTTCCCGATCGGCCCGAACGGAAAGCTCGACCGCACGCGTCTGGACGCGGTCATGAGCGGGATCATCGAGGACCGGGCGCGACACCCGCAGACCGGTCAGGAGGCCTCCGCGGAGCGGACCGCCCCGGCGCTGGCCCGCTCCATCGCGGAACTCTGGGCGAGCGCTCTCGGCCTGCCTTTCCTCAGCCCGCACGCCGATGTGGTGAGCCTCGGCGGGGACTCGATCCTCGCCATGCGCACGGTCGCGCTGGTGCGCCGGGCCGGGTTCCGCATCGTGTTCGAGGACTTCTACCAGCACCCGACACCGACCCTCCTGGCGGCCGCCGCCCGTCCGGCGACGGAGGACGGTCCGCCGGCGCCAGGGCCGGCGCGGCGCGGGGACCGGTCCCTGGCGCCGGCCCAGCGGTGGCTGTTCCGTCAGCCCCTCGACGACCTCCGGCACTGGAACCAGTCGGTGTTGCTGCGCTGTGCGGTGGCCGTCGACGCGGCGGCGCTCTCGGCGGCCGTCGAGGGCCTGCTCCGGCGCCATCCGGTCCTGCGGCAGCCGGTCCTGCCGGACGGTCCCGGTGCTCCGCGGCCGGTCGGAGAGCTGGACGTGGTGTCGTTCTCCGCGATCCCGCGGCAGTCCGGCCCACGGGCGGAGGCGGTCGACCGGGTCTGCACCGAACTGCACCGCAGCCTCGACCCCGCCGCCGGGCGGCTGATCCGGGTCCACCTCTTCACCGGCCCGCCGGGCGTCGACGACCGGCTGGCGGTGATCGTGCACCACCTGGCGGTCGACGGCCTCTCCTGGCGCATCCTGCTCGACGACTTCGCCCGTGCCTACCGGGCGGCGTTGTCGGGGCAGCCGGCGGACCTCCCGCCGACGGCCGACTTCTACGAATGGGCCACCACGTCGCCGCCGGCGTCGACGGCCCCGGGGGTGGACGCGCCACGGCTGCCTGCGGCCGGCCTGACCGGCGGCGGTGAGGCGGCGGCCGTCACCTGGGCCCTCGACCGCGCTGCGACCGCCCGGCTCGTCGCGCGGTACGGGCGGGGACAGGGGCTCGAAGCGCTCCTGCTGTCGGTCTTCGCCGACGCCACGTCGGCCTGGAGCGGGCAGTCCCGTCTCGCGGTGGAGGTCGAGACGCACGGCCGCGATGTCACGGCCGCCGAGGGCGAGTACCTCGACACCGTCGGCTGGTTCACGGCGGTGAAGTGGGTGGCCCTCGACGCCGTGGGCCGCGACGCCGTGGGCCGCGCCGACGGTGGCGGTGACGGTGGAGGCGGCAGTGACGAGGGCGGCGGCGGTGCGAGCGGCCCCACGACGGCCGAGCGGGTGCGCGAGGTCGGGCGCCGTGTCCGGGAGGCACCCCAGCTGCCGATGGACGTGGCCGGTCCGCGCCCCGAGGCCGGGTTCAACTTCCTCGGGACGTTCCGGCTGCCGGACGATCCCGCACTGGGGTGGTCCGTCGCGCAGGAGCAGGCCGGTACCGCCCGGTGCGCCGGCGGGGACCCGCTCTACCTGCTCCGCCTCACCGCGCGCATCGTCGAGGAGCGGCTGGTCGCCGACCTCGTCCACACCTGGCCGGCGTTGTCGCACGGGGATGCGCACGGCATCGTCGACGCCTTCGCCCGCGGCGTGGCGGCCGCGGCCGGGGTGCCGGCCCCGCCCTGCGCCAAGGCGCCGCTGTCGACCTCCGGCCAGGTGCTGCACCCGGGCCGGGCGTCATCGGGCCGGCTGCCGCACCCCGGCCGACTGCTGCACCCCGGCCGCGTGCTGGGCTCCGGCCGTGTGCCGGACTCCGGCAAGGAGACACCCTCCGGCATCTCCCGGTGGCGGGTGCGCGAACCCGTCCGGGTGCTCCTCACGGGGGCCACCGGCTACCTGGGCAGGCATCTGCTCACCGAGTTCGCCGAACGGGGAGCGCGGGTCACCTGCCTGGTGCGAGCGGAACACGACGCCGCCGCCGCGCGACGGCTCGGCCTCGGACCCGGCCGGGTCGAGGCGGTCGCCGGCGACATCGACCGGGAGGGCCTGGGGCTCTCCCGGGACGGCCTGGCCCGCGCCCGCGGCGCCCAGGTGGTCGTCCACGCCGCCGCGGACGTCCGTCTGGTGGCGTCACCCGCCGACCTGGAGCGGACCAACCACGCGGCGGTCCGCCGGCTGCTGGCCTGGGTCGACGCCGAGGCACCGGGGGCCGCCTTCCACCACGTCTCGACGCTCGCCGTCGCCGGCGTCGTCGACGGACCCGCCCGCCGTTTCAGCGAGGCCGACCTGCGGATCGGCCAGAGCTTCCGAACCCCCTATGAGCGGGCGAAGTTCGGCGCGGAGGAGACCGTCCGGGCGTGGGCGGCCTCGGGCCGTCCGTGGTTCGTCCACCGCAGCGGTCACATCGCGGCGCACAGCCGCACCGGCGCTTTCCAGCGCAACATCGGGGACAACCGGATCTACCAGCTCGTCCGCGGCTACGTGCTGGCCGGTGCCGCGCCGCGCCGGCCGGCGACGACCTTCGCGTTCTCCCACGTGGACACCGTGGCCGCGGGGATCGCCGCGATCGCGACGGACCCGTACTCCGCGCCCGGCGTCTACCACGTGGAGACCCCCTACCAGGTGCCCCACGACGAGCTCGTCGGCTGGCTGGCGGAGTACGGCTACCCGGTCGTGCTGACCGACGACGACACCTTCGCCGAGGCCCTGGCCCGCGCCGAGCAGACCCACCCGACCGAGGCCAGGCTGGCCTCGGCCTGGTCCCAGCTCGACGACCGCAACATCGTCGTCGACAGTTCCTACACGGCATCCGTGCTCGGCCGGGCCGGAGTGCGCTTCGCCGCACCGACCCCGCAGTGGTGGTCCGCTGCCCTGGCGTGGGCCACCGAAGCCGGATTCCTCCCGCAGGCCGTGCTCTCCGGCCGGACGGCCTGACCACGACCGACCCCGCACCCCGGTCACCGCTGCCCCGCCACCGCCGCCGCGCCACTACCGCCCGGCCACTGCCGCCCCGCCACCTCCGCCCGGCCGCCGCCAAGTCAAAACAGCCCCGTCACAGCAGCCCCGGCACAGCAGCTCCCGTCACCACCGCCCCGCCACCACGCTCCACCGAACCGAGGGTAGGTCCGATGTCCCAGCTTTCTCCGGTGCTCAAACAAGCCACGCCCGTCGTCGCGGTCCGCGGCGAAGGGGTCCACCTCTTCGACGCCGACGGCCGGCGCCACCTGGACTTCACCTCCGGCGTCGGGGTGACCAGCACGGGACACTGCCACCCGCGGGTGGTCGAGGCCGTGCGGCGACAGGCCGGCCGACTGATCCACGGGCAGTACACGACCGTGCTGCACGAGCCCCTGCTCACGCTCACCGAGCGGCTCGGCGAGGTGCTGCCCGACGGGTTGGACTCGCTGTTCTACGTCGCCTCCGGCAGCGAGGCGGTGGAGGCCGCCGTGCGGTTGGCCCGGCACGCCACCGGCCGGCCGAACGTCATCGTGTTCGACGGCTCCTTCCACGGGCGCACGATGGGAGCGGCGGCCCTCACCACCGCGGGCAGCCGGTTCCGCGCCGGCATCGGCCCGCTGATGCCCGGCGTCGCGGTGGCACCGTTCCCTTCCGCGTTCCGGCTCGGGATGACCGAGGAGGCGGCCGTGGAGCACGCCCTGCGGGGCCTCGACCACGTGCTCGCCACCGTCAGCGCCCCCGACGAGACCGCCGCGATGTTCGTCGAACCGGTCCTCGGCGAGGGCGGCTACGTCCCGGCCCCGCCCGGCTTCCTGGCCGGACTGCGCGAGCGGGCGGACCGCCACGGCATCCTGCTGGTGTTCGACGAGGTGCAGAGCGGGTTCGGCCGGACGGGCAGGTTCTGGGCCCACCAGCACGACGACGGCGTCGGGCCGGACGTCCTGGTCACGGCCAAGGGACTGGCCAGCGGCTTCCCGCTCTCCGCGATCGCCGCGCCGACGGCGCTGATGCGCAGGGCCTGGCCGGGCTCGCAGGGCGGGACGTACGGCGGCAACGCCGTGGCGTGCGCCGCCGCGCTCGCGACGCTCGACGTCATCCGCGACGAGCGCCTCGTCGAGAACGCCGCCGAACAGGGCGGGCGGCTGGCCGACGGGCTGCGCGCGGTCGCGGCCACGGCCCCGGCCATCGCCGACGTGCGCGGGCTGGGGCTCATGCTGGGCAACGAGTTCTGCCACCCCGACGGTTCGCCCGACCCGGCCGCCGCGAAGCGCGCCCAGCAGGCGGCCGCCGACCTCGGCCTCCTGCTGCTGACCTGCGGGGTGCACCTGAACGTCGTCAGGATGATTCCGGCGCTGGTCGTCACGGCCGGGCAGATCGACGAGGCGGTGGCACTGTGGTCGAAGGCCGTGGCCGCGGCGACCGACTGAGAACCCCGGGACCGACGAGAAGGAGGCGTGCACGACATGTCCGATGGCACGGTGGCCGAGATCGGCTGGAGCAGCGCCGATCTGGAATCCCGACGCAGGCACTGGTCGCTCCCGCTCGCCGGCGGCGACCGACGGCTCCTGTGGGCCGACGCGCAGGCCGGGGCGTGGAGCGGGGCGGAGAAGGTGCGCGAGGCGCTCGGCACCTTCGTGCGCGACAGCATCCGGTCGGTGGGCTTCGCGCACGTCGGTGGTCTGATCGATCCGTCCGCGGCCGAGGACGCCGTCGTGGCGGGCCTGTCGTTCGTGCTGGGGGAGTTCGGGGAGATCGTCGCCCAGAACGCCCGGGGCGACCTGACCCAGGTGCTCCGCGACCGCGACGGTGACGGCGCTGCCGAGCTCGGCTTCCACTGCGACACCTGTGACCTGCTCGTCCTGCTCTGCCTGCAACCGGCGGTGCGGGGAGGCGGGTTGACCAAGCTGGCCAGCGCGCGCCACGTCCGCGACCTGATCGGGCGGGAACGGCCGGACGTCCTCGCCACGCTCGAAGAGGACTGGACCTTCGACCGGACCGGCCGGGCCGGCGAGCAGCTCGTCGTCTCCCCGATCCTCTTCACCGAACCCGACGGCACCGTGGGCTGCTACTACCAGACCCGCACCGTCCGGACGTCGCCCGAACGAGGCGGCCCGCCGCTGAGCGCACGCCAGTGGGAGGCCCTCGCCGTCCTCGACGAGGTCCTCTACCGGCCGGAGATCGCCTTCGGCCTGGCCATGGCCGCCGGTGACCTGTTGGTCATCCGCAACAGCCGTGTGCTGCACGGACGTTCCCCCTACATCGACGAGCCGGGCCCGAAGTCCCGCCGGATGCTCAGGGTCTGGATGAACACGGAGGTACTGTGACCGCCGACGCAGCGGGAAACGGCAGGATCGCCATCGTCACCGGCGGTGGCAGCGGGCTCGGCAGGGCCGGTGCGCTCGCCCTGCTCGACGCCGGATGGTCGGTCGTGGTGGCCGGCCGGCGCAAGGACGCGCTGGAGGAGACCGTCGCCCTGGCAGGCCTCGACCAGCGGCGGACCGCCGCCATCCCGGCCGACATCAGGAGCCCCGAGCAGGTCGAGGCCCTCTTCCGGAGCGTTCGCGAACGCTTCGGCCGGGTCGACCTGCTGTTCAACAACGCGGGCGCCGCCACGGCGCGCAGGCCGATCGCGGACGTGCCGTTCGAGGACTGGAGCCGGGTGATGGACACCACCGTCACCGGTACCTTCCTCTGCGCCCAGGAGGCCTTCCGCACCATGCGGTCGCAGTCACCGGCGGGTGGCCGCATCATCAACAACGGTGCACCGTCCGCACATTCGCCGCGGCCGAACTCCATCGCCTACACCACGGCCAAGCACGCCGTGCTCGGACTGACCCGGGCGCTGGCCCTGGACGGCCGGCAGTACGGCATCGCCTGCGGCCAGATCGACGTGGGGAACGTGGCCCCGGTCGACGGAAGCCCGCAGCCGCCCGCGATGCAGGCCGACGGGAGGATGGCCGTCGAGGCGACGATCCCCGTGGAGCGCTTCACCGAGGCGCTGCTGTTGATGGCGTCGATGCCGCTGGACACCAACGTGCAGTTCCTCACCGTCCTGCCGACGACGATGCCGTTCATCGGAAGGGGCTGAGCAGGTGCTCGTCAGTGCCCGATCCTTCGACGAGTACCGGGCGATGTTCGCGCTGTCGGACCACGACCTCTCCCTGCGGATCCTGGACTGCCCGGGCGGGGCGGCGAGCTTCGTGGCGGGGGCCGGCGCCCGCGGCACGGACGCCGTCGCCGTCGACCCCCAGTACGCCCACGGCGGGGAGCGGCTGGGCGCGTTGGCGCTGAAGGAGATCGCCTACAAGCACGCGTTCCTCGCGGAGAACGCGTCGGGTTTCGTGTGGACCTGGTTCGAGGACGTCGAGAGCTACACCCGGCTGCGCGCCGAGGCCGCGCGGACGTTCGCCGCGGACGCCGCCGCGCGCCCGGGCCGCTACCTCGCGGCCGCCCTGCCCCGCCTGCCGTTCGCGGACCGGTCCTTCGACCTCGTCCTCAGCTCCCACCTGCTGTTCTCCTACGGCGCACAGCTCGACGAGGAGTTCCACCTGGACTCCCTGATCGAGCTGGCGCGCGTGGCCCGCCGGCAGGTGCGGCTGTTCCCGGTGGTCCTGCACACCAGCGACAGGCCGTACGCCGCACTCGACCGGATCCGGCAGGAGCTGGCCGGCCACGGCATCCCGAGCCGGCTGCGGCGGGTCGACTACGAGTTCCAGCGCGGGGCCGACCAGGCCCTCGTGCTGGACTGCACCGACCACCGCGCGCTCCCGCGCGCCGAGCCCTCCGACCGCGCCGGCGCCGGTGCCTTCGACCCGGTGCGGTGGCGGCATCTCGGCGCACACCCTGGGTACGGCGCGGCGCCGGACGGGTGAGGCTCCGGCCCCGCCCCGCCCGTCCTCAGTGCGCGGCGGCCAGCAGCTCCCTGGTGTAGTCGGTGTGCGGGGCGGTGAACAACCGGTCCCGGCCGGTGGATTCGACCAGCCGCCCGCGGTGCATCACGGCGACCCGGTCGCAGAAGTGCCGCACCACGGCGAGGTCGTGCGACACGAACAGGAAGGCGATGCCGAGCCGTTCGCGCAGCTCCATCAGCAGGTTGAGGACCTGGGCCCGGACGGAGACGTCCAGCGCGGAGACCGGCTCGTCGGCGATGATCAGCCGCGGTTCGGGGGCGAGCGCCCGGGCGATGCCGATCCGCTGGCGCTGGCCGCCGGAGAACTCGTGCGGGTAGCGGTCCAGGTGGGCGGCGGGCAGGCCGACCTGTTCCAGCAACTCGGCGGAGCGCTCCCGACGTTCGGCGGCGGAGAGCGCGGTGTGCAGCCGCAGCGGCGTGTCGAGCGTCCGGGCGACGGTGCGGCGCGGGTTGAGCGAGGCGTACGGGTCCTGGAAGACGAGCTGGACCTCGCGGCTGAGCCGGCGCCGGAGTGCCCGGTCGGGGGTGGTGGCGTCGACGCCGTCGTAGCGGATCCGGCCGGTGGTGGCGGGCTGGAGGCCGGCCAGCACCCGGGAGGTGGTGGACTTGCCGGAGCCGGACTCGCCGACCAGGCCCAGCGTCTCGCCGGGGGCGATCCGCAGGCTCACGCCCTCGACCGCCCGGACGGGTTCGGCGCGCAGGCGGGGGAGCCGCCGCCGTCCGGGGAAGTGGACGGCGAGGTCCTCGACCTCGACCAGCCACCCGCCCGCCGCCGGAGCCGTCCGCCCCCCGAAGGCGAAGGCGGCCGATGGTGACGGATCGTCAACGGTCGGCAGAGGGGTGCCCGGTACGGTGTCCCGGGTGAGCGCCGCACCCACCAGGGCCCGGGTGTAGGGCTGTCGCGGCGCGGCCAGCAGCGAGGGCGTCGGCGCGGACTCCACCTCCACCCCGCCGCGCAGGACCAGCGTCCGGTCGGTCGTCCCCGCGACCACGCCCAGGTCGTGGCTGACCAGCAGCACGGCGGTGCCGTGCTCGCGCTGCAACTCGCCGAGCAGGTCGAGCACCTGCCGCTGGACGCGGGCGTCGAGCGCGGTGGTGGGCTCGTCGGCGATCAGCACGTCGGGGTCGTTCATCAGGGCCATCGCGATCATCACCCGCTGGCGCATGCCGCCGGAGAACCGGTGCGGGTGGTCGTGGGCCCGGGCGGCCGGGATGCCGACCCGGTCCAGCATCGCGGCCGCCCGCTGCCGGGCCACGGCACGGCCGGCGCCGGGGTGGTGCAGGCGGTACATCTCGGCCAGCTGCGCGCCCACGCCGTGGAACGGGCTGAGCGAGGTGAGCGCGTCCTGGAAGACCAGGGCGACCCGGCCGCCGCGCACCCGGCGCAGCACGGACTCGGCCGCGCCGACCAGCTCCTGCCCGCGAGACTCCCCGCCACCCGACTCCGCTGACCCCGACGCCGACGCTGACCCCGACGCCGTCCTCGCCCCCGCCAGCCGGATCGAGCCGGTGACGGTGGTGGTGCGCGGGTCGTGCAGGCCGAGCACGGCCAGGCCGGTCGCCGACTTGCCGGAGCCGGACTCGCCCACCAGGCCGAGGACTTCACCGCGGGCGAGGTCGAAGGAGAGGCCGCGGACGGCGTGCACGGGCGCGCCGCCACGCGGGTCGGCGAAGGTCACCGACAGGCCGCGGACGCTCAGCACCGGATCGGCCGATACGGCGGACGCGCCGGAGGTGACGGACGCGCCCGAGGTGGCGGCCAGGGCGGTCGGGGCAGGCAGGGCGGACGGGGTGGTGGAGGCGGTCATGGAGGACTCCGGAACGGCAGAGGGGCGGGTCAGCTGAGGCGGATGCGCGGGTCGAGCCAGGCCACCGCCAGGTCGGCCAGCGCGACGAGGAGCACCACGAAACAGGCGGCCAGCAGAACGGCGCCCACCACGGCCGGCAGGTCCTGCCCTGCGACGGCATCGGCGGCGAAGGTGCCGACGCCGTTCAGTCCGAACACCGTCTCGGTGATCACCGCGCCGCCGAGCAGCGCGCCGGTCTCCAGGCCGAGCAGCTGCACCAGCGGCCCGGCGGCGCCGCGTGAGGTGTACTTGAGGTGGGTGCGCAGCCGGCCGAGGCCCTTGCCGCGCGCGGTGCGGACGTACTCCTCGTTCATCGTCTCCAGCAGCTGGGAGCGCGAAAGCCTCGCGAAGACGGCCGAGTTGACGAATCCGAGGACGAGCCAGGGCAGCAGCATCCCGCCCGCCCAGGCAGCCGGGTCCTCGGCCGGCGGGGTGTAGGAGGGCAGCGGCAGCAGACCTGTGGTGTAGACCAGCGCCCACTGGGCGACGTACCCGAGGAAGTAGATCTGCACGCTGGCGCCGACCAGGGTGAAGCCGGAGAGCAGCCGGTCCGTCCGGGTCCCGTGGCGCAGCGCGGAGACGAAACCGGTGCCGAGGCCGAGCAGCACCAGGACGGCGAGCGCGCCGGCCGTCAGCGAGAAGGTGACCGGCAGATGGTCGACCAGCGCCTCGGTGACGGGCTGGTGGAGCCGGTAGGAGTAGCCGAGGCAGGGCGCTTCGCAGTGGACGGCCGAGCCGTCCACGTCGCTGATCTCCCGCCCGGCGACCACCCCGGCGAGATAGTCGGTGTACTGGGTGAGCAGCGGTTGGTCCAGGCCCATGCTCTGGCGGACCGACGCGACCTGGCCGGAGTCGCAGCGCGGGCCGCAGGCGGCGCGGGCCGGGTCGGCGGGGGCGGCGTAGAAGAGGACGAAGGCGGCGGCGGAGACCGCGACCAGGACGGCGAGGGCCTGGAGGGTCCGCCGCAGGGCGAAGGAGAGCATGGCCGGTCCGAATCGGGGTGCGTCGGGGTGGCCCCACCCGCGGGCAACAGACGGGGCCACCAAGGGACTTCGGGGCGTCAGGACTTCAGGTAAAGCCAGGCCGGGCTCACCGACCCGTAGATCGGGTGGATGAACGCGCCGCCGACGTTGCTGCCGCGCAACTGGTTCATGTTCGGGTAGGCGAAGGGCAGCACCGGCACGTCCTTCATCACGGTCTGCTCCAGCGCGTACAGCTCCCCGGCCTTGGCGCGCGGCTCGCCGATCTGGTTGATCCGGTCGATCTCCCTGTCCACCTCGCCGTTGTGGTAGCGGGCGGAGTTGAGATCGCTGTTGGCGCGGCCGTCGAAGGAGAACGGGACCAGGGTGGACGGCGTCGGCCAGTCGACCGAGCTGGTCTCCTCGAACAGGTCGTAGGGGGAGTCGGCGCGGTGCGCCTCGTCCAGCAGCGCCTTGGGGTCGACCGGCTTGGGCACGATGGTGATGCCGGCCTTGGCGAAGCCGTCGACCAGCACCTGGGCCACGCGCTGCCCGACGGGCGTGTTGGCGTAGGCGTAGGTGAGCGAGGGGGACGCCTGCCCGGCCTTGGCGAGGGCGGCCCTGGCGGCCTCCGGGTCGCCCTCCGGCCTGGCCGGGTAGAGGTCGTACTTCTGCCAGTCGACCAGTGCGGGCGAGCTGAGCGTGGTGGCCAGTTCGCCGGCCCGGCTGCCGCCCTGGACCTGGCGGGCCTGCTGGCGCGGGTAGGCGAGGTGGAGCGCCTTGCGGACCTCGACGTCGGGCACCCGCTCGTTGTTGATCACCAGCTGGGTGACGAAGGCGCCCTGCCGGCCGGAGACCACCAGCTCCTTGGCCCTGGGATCGGTGTCGACGGTCTGGTAGAGCTCGGGGGAGAGCTGGGTGGACACCGTGGTGGCGTCGGCGCCGCCGTCCCGGCCGGAGAGGATCTCCTGGTTGATGTTGAGCGCCTCCTTGCCGTAGGTGAAGACGAACCTCTCCGGGTACTGGTTGCGGATCGGGTCCGTCTCCGGCTTCCAGTGCGGGTTGCGCTCCAGCACCATCCGGGTGTTCTGGACGTGCTCGACGATCCGGTACGGGCCGCTGGCGAACGGCAGCCGGTCGTACTCCGTCCCGGTGTCCTTGTCCTTGCGCACCGGGGACGAGGAGGACTGCGCGGCCATGTACGGCACGTCGGCCTGCGGCTGGGGGAAGTGGAAGACGATGGTGCGCTCGTCCGGCGTCTCGATCGCGGCGAGGTCGCCGTCCTGCGGGCCGCCGTACTTCTTGCGCGCGTCGTCGTAGCTGGCCTCGCCGGTGAGCCACTGCGGCCAGTACGGCGGGCCGACCTCGTAGCCCTTGCCGAAGGTGCGCTCGATGCCGTACCTGACCTGCTGGGAGGTGATCGGCAGACCGTCCTCCCAGGCCACGCCCTCCTTCAGCCGGTACGTCCAGGTGCGCCCGCCGTCGGCGGAGGTGCCGGTGTCGGTGGCGAGGTCGCCGACCAGCCGGGCCTTTCCGTCGACCACCTGGTACTGCGTCAGCTGGCGGCCCCAGAGCAGCGAGGTGTTGTAGGCGGCGCCCGCGTAGACCTTCTGCGGGTCGAGGTGGCGGAACTCGGTGGTGTTGTAGACGTTGACCGTGCCGCCCGGGCGGGCGCCGGGAACGGCGGGGGCGGGTCCCGCGCTCTCCTTCTCGGTGCCGAGCGCGGCGGTCAGCGGCGAGGCGTCCTTGGCGGCGACGCCGCCGGTGCCGGAGCTGGGGCCCGCGCCGGCCGAGCAGGAGGTCGCCAGCACGGCGGTGGCGACGACGGCGAGGGACGGTTTGATCCAGCGCATGGCGAGTCTCTCCTTGCCCCGGGGTGCGGGGCGGCTAGGTGTGCCCCGGCGGGTGCGGGGGCGGTCGCGTGAAAGGGGCGGTCGGGTGAGGGGAGCGTCCGGGGGAGAAGGCGGCCAGGCGCGAGGGGCCGCCAGGCGGAACGGGGAGGCAGGCGAAACGGAACGAGAGGACTCAGTGCCCGGTGCGCGGGTCCAGGGCGTCCCGGACGGCGTCGCCGAGCAGGTTGAAGGCGAGCACGAACAGCAGCAGGGCCACGCCCGGGAAGAACATGTAGGTCGGGTCGGCCTGGAACACCTCGGAGCCGCGGGCGATCATCCGGCCCCAGTCCGGGACCGGTTCGTCGATGCCGACGCCGAGGAACGAGAGCACCGCCTCGGTGGCGACGAACGTCGGCACCGCCATCGTGGCGTGCACCAGCAGCTGCGCCCGCACATTCGGCAGGAGTTCGCGGAAGACGATATGGAATCCGCTCGCGCCCAGGGCCCGGGCGGACTGCACGAAATCCCTTTCCCGAAGTGACCGGACGGAGGCGCGCAGGGAAAGCGCGAGCGGAATCCAGCCGAACGCGGAGAACACCAGGATCAGTACCAGGAACTGCATCCACTCCGGCTCGGCACTGCCCGGATCGACCAGTCGGGACTGGATGACCGGGCTGAGCGCGAGCAGGAGGAGCAGCGTCGGGAAGGCCAGCAGGACGTTGGCGAGGAAGCCGAAGAGCCGGTCGGTGATCCCGCCGAGGTAGCCCACCGCGACGCCGGCCAGCACGCCGAGGGCGGTGGTGACGGCCGCGGCGGCGAAGGCGATCAGCAGCGAGGTGCGGATGCCGTAGAGCAGCTGGGTGAGGACGTCCCGGCCGAGCCCGGGCTCCAGGCCGAACCAGAAGTCGCCGGAGATGCCGCCGTTCGGCGCGATCGGCAGTCCACCGTCGCTGAGCAGGCCGGGCGCGTTCTGGCCGTAGTGCTCGGCCGGGTTCCTGCCGTACAGGGCGGCGATCAGCGGTGCGGCGAGCGCGAGCAGGAGGAAGAGCAGGACGACGGCGAGCGCGGCCGTGCCGACCCGGTCGCGGCGGATCCGGCGGAGGAGGTTCTGCGGGGCGGACGCGGCCCGGCGCGCCGCCCCGGCCGACTCTGTGACTGTCTCGACCACTGCCATGAGAGGCGTACTCCCCGAATTCTCCGCCGCCCCGTGGGTGAGGGTGCGCTGGTGTGCATTTCCGGGCCGGCCTTCGGGGGTTTCCCGGCGGTCGGCCGAGAGCCATCAGACCGGACACCACCGGACTTCCGCAAATCATTCCGACCCGAACTCCGGTGCAATGTTTCGGGGAATATGACGGCTTCATTCCGCCGCAATACCGCTGTTGCAGAAGAACGGACATAGCAGGTCAAAAGCAATGGCCCGTCCCGCATTCTGAGATCTCCGCCACAGTCCGCCCGGTGTTGATACGATCCGGGTGAGCCGCGACTGGCGCGCAGGGATGGAATCAACCATCGGGGAGCGGCTCCGTGGACCTTCACGTCACAGTTGCCGAGCGCCTGGGCCGTCCGAACTCGTCACGAGGAGACTGCCTTGGCCCAGCACCCCCACACCGCCGCCAGCGCCACCGCCAACACCGCCTTCCGCAGCGCGCTGGACACCGTCCGCGAGGTCGAGCCGCGGATCGCCGCCGCCATCGGCCAGGAGATCGAGGACCAGCGGGCCTCGCTCAAGCTGATCGCCAGCGAGAACTACGCCTCCCCGGCCGTCCTGCTCGCCATGGGCAACTGGCTCAGCGACAAGTACGCCGAGGGCACCGCCGGCCGTCGCTTCTACGCCGGCTGCCGCAACGTCGACACCGTCGAGACCATCGCCGCCGAGCACGCCCGCGCACTCTTCGGTGCCGACCACGCCTACGTCCAGCCGCACTCCGGCATCGACGCCAACCTGACCGCCTTCTGGGCCGTCCTCTCCCAGCGGGTCGAGAGCCCGGCGCTCGAGCGCGCCGACGTCCGCAACGTCAACGACCTCACCGAGCGGGACTGGGCCGAGCTGCGCCAGGAGCTCGGCAACCAGCGGATGCTCGGCATGTCCCTGGACACCGGCGGCCACCTCACCCACGGGTTCCGGCCCAACATCTCCGGCAAGATGTTCGAGCAGCGCAGCTACGGCACGGACCCGGCCACCGGCCTGATCGACTACGACGCGCTGCGCGCCACCGCCAAGGAGTTCCGCCCGCTGATCCTGGTGGCCGGCTACTCGGCCTACCCGCGGCTGGTCGACTTCCGCAAGATGCGCGAGATCGCGGACGAGGTCGGCGCGACCCTGATGGTCGACATGGCGCACTTCGCCGGCCTGGTCGCGGGCAAGGTGCTGACCGGCGACCACGACCCGGTGCCGCACGCCGACATCGTCACCACCACCACCCACAAGTCCCTGCGCGGCCCGCGCGGCGGCATGGTGCTCTGCACCTCCGAGCTGGCCGAGCACGTCGACCGTGGCTGCCCGCTGGTGCTCGGCGGCCCGCTCCCGCACGTGATGGCCGCCAAGGCGGTCGCCTTCGCCGAGGCCCGCCGCCCCGAGTTCCGGGTCTACGCCCGCCAGGTCGTCGACAACGCGCAGGCCCTCGCCGAGGGGCTGCTGCGCCGCGGCGGCAAGCTGGTCACCGGCGGCACCGACAACCACCTCGTCCTCGCCGACGTCTCGGGCTACGGCCTGACCGGCCGCCAGGCCGAGGCCGCGCTGCTGGACTCCGGCATCGTCACCAACCGCAACTCCGTCCCGCAGGACCCGAACGGCGCCTGGTACACCTCCGGCGTCCGCCTCGGCACCCCCGCGCTCACCACCCGCGGCCTCGGCACCGCCGAGATGGACGAGGTCGCCGCTCTGATCGACACCGTCCTGCGCGGCACCACTCCCACCACCACCTCCACCGGCGCCCCCTCGAAGGCGCAGTACGCCCTGGACGCCGCCCTCAGCGAGGGCATCACCAAGCGCGCCGCCGACCTCCTCGCGGGCTTCCCGCTCTACCCGGGCGTCGACCTGGTGTGACCCGCCTGGGGGTGCGCGCTTCGCCGCGCGCACCCCCAACAGGAGCAGTACTGCCGCGACTTGTACCGGGAACTCCTCCCGGCATGCCGGCCCGGTCCGCGGCCGAGGCCGGAGGCCCTGTCACCGCCGAGTGGGGTGGGCGGGTGGAAGCGGCCGCCGTCGAGCCGATCCGGCCGGCGCCCGGCCGGGCCGTCAGCGGGGCGTCCCCGCCCGGCTTGACGGTGCCCGGAACGGTCGGCGGCGTGCGCCGGCACCACCTCGGCCGTGATCAGGTGCAGCGGGCGGTTCGACGGCGTGATCGCCGCGGCCACCCCGGGCCGGCTCGCCGGGAGAGCACCACCGAGCCGCCGATCCGCTCCTCGAAGGGGTCCTCGGCGAGCGGCGACAGGTACGGCCGGCGACAGGCTCGCGTGGCGCCGCCGACATCCGCCGTGGCGCCGCCGACGTCCGCCGGCCGGGACGATGCGAGCACCTGTTCGACGGCCGGTCGGGCGCCGGTTCCGACCCGGCACCCAGGCCGCCGCCCGACCTGCCGCCGGACTCGCCGTCCGACCTGCCGCCGGACCTGCCGTCCGACCCGCCGCCGGGCCCGCCGTCCGAATCGACATCCGGGCCCGTCTCCGAGCTCTCCCACCGCCGTCCGGGTCGCCTGCCCGGCAGAGGCCTTACCGGCGATCGACTGTGAGTGTTTTCCGTGCAAACTCTCCTCAACTCCGCCCGGTGGCAGGTAGATTGCAGCCCAATCGGGCGCGGGGTACCAGCGGTGGCACGAATCCGAGCGGGTTCTCGCCGTGCCGGGTCGACGGCTGCTCCGGATGATGGGAGGAGGCTTCCGCCTCCCGCCCCGCGTATCCGTGCCCGGGGAACGCCCCCAATGGTCGTCCGTAGCGTGTAAGGAGCAACCTCGTGAGCGACGCCGCGTTGAGCACCGAGCAGCACCGGCCCGCCGAGCCTGCTGTGCTCGATGACGTCCCCGGCTGGTTCTGGGACCACGACCGCCACCTGTTCGAGTGGTTCCTGGCTCGCCAGGAGAAGGCGGGGGTCACCGGGGACCTCCTGGAGATGGGCGCCTACCTGGGGCGCAGCGCGATCGTGATAGGCGGCCACCTGCAGCCGGCCGAGACGTTCACGGTGTGCGACCTGTTCGACTCGGACGCCCCGGACGACGAGAACGCCGCCGAGATGACCATGTCTTATCGCAAGACGCTGACCCGGTCCGCGTTCGAGTCCAACTACCTCTCGTTCCACAAGTCGCTGCCGGAGATCATCCAGGCGCCCACCTCCAGCCTGGCCGGCGGCCGCATCCCGGCCGGTGCCTTCCGTTTCATCCACATCGACGCCTCGCACCTGTACGAGCACGTGGTGGGGGACCTCCAGGTGGCCCGGGCGGCGCTCCAGCCGCAGGGCGTGGTGGTACTGGACGACTACCGCTCCGCGCACACCCCCGGTGTCGCCGCCGCCACCTGGGAGGCGGTGTTCAACCACGGCCTCAAGCCGATCGTGCTCACCGAGTGCAAGTTCTATGGCACCTGGGGCGACCCCGAGCCCGCCCAGCGGGATCTGCTGGACCGGATCGGCCTGGCCGAGGGCTGTCACCTCAGCGTCGAGACCCTGAACGGGCAGCAGGTGCTGCGGCTCAACGGCACCTCCGACGGCATCGAACCGTTCCGCCCCTCCCGGCACTACGACCGGCTCGCCGTCGAGGCCGCCCGCCGCGAGGCCGAGGAAGCCCGCCATGAGGCGTTGCGCGCCCAGGAGGAGGCCGCCGAGGACCTGGCCGTCCGCCGGGCCCGCGCCGCCGAGCGCCGTCGGCCGGCCAATGTGGCCAAGCGCGTCGCGGGGGACCTCCTCCCGCCGGTGGTCACCTCCGCCATCCGCCGCGCCCGCCGGGGCTGATGCCAACGTCCCCACCCGTACCGAAAGCCGCGTGGCCCGAGAGGCCGCGCGGCTTTCGGCGTTCTTGCGGCGAGTACCCGCGAGGTGTTCCGGCGCGGGTTCTCGGCGCAGAGCCGGCCTGCGTTCCGGCGAGGACATCGAGGGGCCGGCCGCCCTCAGTCGCGCGTCGGCAGCCCCGCCTCCGCGCCCAGCACGCCGAGCGTGCGCCGCAGCGCCTCCCGCTCGGACCCGCCCAGCGAGGCGGTGAGCTCCGCGTCCAGCCGGTGCGCGAGCGCGGTGCAGTCACCGAGCAGGGCCCGGCCGGCGTCCGTCAGCGCAAGCACCTGACGGCGCCGGTCCGCCGGGTCGCGGACGCGGTCCACGGCGCCGATCTGCTCCAGGTGGTCGGCCAGCGAGACCACCAGGCTGGGCGCGACCGCCATGATCCGGGCCAGCTCCAGCTGGGACGGCGGTGCGCCGGAGTCCAGCGCCACCATCAGACCGACGTGCTTCGGCTTGAGTCCGAGCTCGGCCAGTGCCTCGGTGAACCGCGCCGTGACGACGCTGCCGAGCGTGCCGAGCCGGAAGACCAGGGACGCCGTCAGCGGTGAGGGGTTGACATCGTTCACGCGCGGAACGCTAGCATGCAGAAACAATTCACAGCTCGAACGATTTGAGGTCTGATCCAATGCTGCGCCGCTCCGTCCTCACCCCCGTCTCCGCCCGCGCCATCGTCACCACGCCCACCGGTCGGGGCATGCGCGCTCTGGTGATCGCCAACGCGGCCGGCGCCGCGCTCTCGATGGCGTCCGGCATCGTCGGCCTGCTCTCCCCGGAGCTGGCCCTGCCCGGCTCCACCGGCCCGGCCGGCCCCCTCGCCGAGCTCTACGTCCAGGCGTACGCCGCCCGCGCCCTCCCGCTCGGCGCCGCCCTCCTGCACCAGTTGCTGATCAGCCGGACCGGCCGCGGCCTCGCCCCGCTGCTCCTGGTCTCGGGCGCGGTCCAGGTGGCCGACGCGGCCATCGGCGTCTCCGCCCACAACCCGGGCATGGCCGCCGGCGGCACCCTCCTCGCCCTCCTCCACCTCGGCCTCGCCGCCCGCCTCACCCGCCCGTCCCGCACCCCGGCCTGACCGCCCCCGTCCCGGAGTCTGACCGCCCCCGTCCAGGCCTGACCGCCCCCGCCCCGGAGCGCAGAGCCCGGTGCCGCTCCACCCCCCCCGCCACGGCAAAGCGCCGGCCGAGAGAACTCGGCCGGCGCTTTGCGTGACAGACGTCAGATGCCTCAGACCCGCGAGGGCTCGCCACTCTGGTGCGGGATGGTGGCGGTGCCGTCGGCCTCGGCCGCGTCGGCCAGCTCGCGCTTGACGTCGGCCAGCGAGGGGTTGTCCCACGCGCTGGCGACGCCCCAGCGGTAGAAGGCGAGGCCGATCGCGGCGACGACCAGCAGGTCCCAGCCCTCGGGCAGGTAGCCCTGGCCGCCGAAGTCGGTCGAGCCGGCCCAGGAGACGGCGGCCATCACGAAGAGGTAGGCGACCATCCAGGCGCCGGCCTTGAGGTGCGGCCTGAGCTCGGCCCACGGCTTGCGCAGCTCGTACCAGGCCCAGATCGGCAGGCCTGCGGCCATCAGCAGGATGACCTTGCCGGTCAGCGGCCAGCGGGCCCAGTAGAGCACCAGGGAGCCGAAGACCATGGCGACGGGGGCGATCACCGGCATCGCGCGCAGCCGGACGGGGCGGGGGAGCTCGGGGGCGAGGCGGCGCAGCGCCATCACGGCCACGGGGCCGGTGATGTACGAGATCACGGTGGCGACGGACACGATCTCGGCGAGCGAGCCCCAGCCGCGGAAGACGGCGAGGAAGAGAAAGGCGATCAGCAGGTTGAGCAGCAGGGCCGGGCGCGGGATGCCGGTCTTCGCGTCCACGCGGCCGAACAGCTTCGGCAGGTGGCCGTTCTCCTGCACGCCGTGGATCATGCGCGAGGTGGTGGCGGCGTAGATCATGCCGGTGCCGCTGGGGGAGACGAAGGCGTCCGCGTACAGCAGCAGGGCCAGCCAGTTCATGCCCCAGGCGATCGACAGGTCGGCCAGCGGGGAGGTGTAGCCGAGGCCGCTCCAGCCGTTCGACAGGTCGGCGGCCGGGACGGCGCCGAGGAACGCGATCTGCAGCGCGACGTAGATCACCAGGGAGATCAGGATCGAGCCGATCACCGCCTTGGGCAGCGACTTGCCGGGGTTGCGCGCCTCACCGGCCAGGTTGAGCGGGGACTGGAACCCGTTGAACGCCCAGACGATGCCGGAGACGGCGACGGCGGTGAACACCGCGCTCCAGCCGTTCGGGGCGAAGCCGCCGTGGTCGGTGAAGTGGGCGGTGTCGAAGTGCGCCAGCAGCAGGGCGCCCGCGGTCAGCGTCGGGACGACGACCTTGAACACGGTGATCGCGGTGTTGGTCTTGGCGAACAGCGTAATCGCGAACCAGTTCAGCGCGAAGTAGCCGACCAGCAATACGCTGGCCAGCGCGACCCCGCTGAGGGTCAGTTCCTTCCCGTCGTAGAGGCCCTGCGCCCAGCCGAAGTGCCAGGAGCTCATGTACTGGACCGAGGCGGTCGCCTCGCCCGGGATCACCGAGACGATCGCGATCCAGTTGGCCCAGGCGGCGAGGTAGCCGGCCAGCGAGCCGTGCGAGTACTGCCCGTACCGCACCATGCCGCCGGCCTTGGGGAACATCGAGCCCAGCTCGCTGTAGGTCAGCGCGATGGTGAGGGCCACCGCCGCGCCGATCACCCAGGCGACGATCGACGCCGGCCCGGCGAGCCGCGCCGCCCGCTCCGCACCGAACAGCCAGCCCGACCCGATGATCGAGCCCAGCCCGACGGCCGTCAGGCTGATGGTGCCGAGCGAGCGGCGATAGTGCTGATGGGATGCCGTCGTCGGCTCAGGCGCGCTCAACGTCTCGGTCCTCTGTCTCGTCGGGGTTCTCGTCAGGTCCTCGTCCGGTTCCGGGCTCAGCTCATGGGTCCGGACAAACGCACAGCAGACTATGGTGCGAAAACGGACCAAAGCCTCAGATAAAGCTCAGATCGTTCGATCGTTGCCATCTCGTGTCCGACTATCGGATCCAGATGTCCGCAGGTCAGCGGCCATGGGGGGCTCACGAGGGGGATGCGGGAAGGGGGAGCGGGGCCCTCGCCGACAAGCGGCCGACAAGCGGCCGACAACCCGCCGGGGAAACGCCGGGGAAAACGCCGACGGGGCCGGGGAGGCCCGGGCGGCCGGAAAAGAGAAATTCCCCGTGGGAACTCTTTCGAGTTCCCACGGGGAATCGCGGTGTCCGAGGGGGGACTTGAACCCCCACGCCCGATAAAGGGCACTAGCACCTCAAGCTAGCGCGTCTGCCATTCCGCCACCCGGACGGGGTGTGTGCTTCGGGGGCTTTTCTCTCGCCCCCTCGGCGACAGAGAGAACATTACCAGGCTTCCGGAGTGCTTCTCACCTGCGTTTCCCCGGCGGGGATCGCCGGGGTGGCAGGGATGGATCGCGAAGGTGAGCGAATCGGTGGTTCAAGGGCGAGAAGCGGTCGGGTTGCGACCGGCTGACGGTCGGAACCGGTCGCGGGTGATCCGACACGGCCAAGTTGTCGACGGTGCCACGGAGCCGGGGGCGGCTCTCCTAGCCTCTGTGGACCGAGGGCGCCATGAGCGGAACGCCTGATTCCCGGGGTCGCGGACGAAGGGCGGCTGGACGTGGAGCTGGAGCAGATCAGCGGGGCGGCAGAGGCCGAGCCGAGACGGGTGGCGGCCGGGCCGGCCGAGGGGGTGTGGCGGTTCGCGGTACCGGCCGCGGAGGCCTCGGTGCCCCGGACCCGGCACGCGGTGCGGGACCGGCTGCTCGCCCAGGGCATGGCCGGGGTGCGCTACCAGGAGCTGGTGGACGACGTGCTGCTGATCGTCTCCGAGCTGGTGAGCAATGCCGTGACGCACGCCGCCGAGCTGTCCCCGGAGGTGACCACCGAGCTGGCGGTCCGCGGCGGCTGGGTGCGGGTGTCGGTCGAGGACGGCGACCCGTACCGGCCGAAGGCGCTGGAGACGGACACCTGGCGGACCGGCGGGCGCGGGCTGCTGCTGGTGAAGAGCGTGACGCTGCAGGCCGGCGGGGTCTGCGACGTGGAGCGGACGGGGGAGGGCGGCAAGGTCATCTGGGCCTCACTGCCCATCCCCCGCAAGGACACGGAGTAACGCGCAGGACGTGGAGTGACGCCGGGGAGAGGAGACGGCCGGCTGCCGGTCCCGCCCGTCCCGGCGGCCGGCCCCGGCTCCCACTCCCGGTCCCGGCCCCCGCTCCGGCTACCAGTCCCGGCCGGCGATCTCGCGGATGCCGGGCAGCGCCGCCTCGAAGACCGTCTGGAACCAGACCGAGAACGGCCGCTCGGCCTGCAGCTCCCGCAGCTCCTGCGCGGTGACGAAGGCGACGTCGTCGACCTCCTCCGGGGCCGGCTGCACCGGCGCGGTGACCAGGCCGACGAACAGGTGGTTCCACTCCCGCTCGATCAGGCCGGAGGCCTCGTCCGGCAGGTCGTACCGGACGGTGCCGGCCTCGCAGAGCAGCGCCGGCGCGACGCCCAGCTCCTCCGCGGTGCGCCGGGCGGCGGCCACGAACGGCGGCTCGTCCGGGTACGGGTGGCCGCAGCAGGTGTTCGACCAGACGCCGGGGGAGTGGTACTTGCCCAGGGCGCGGCGCTGGAGCAGCAGCCGGCCCTGCCGGTCGAAGAGGAACACCGAGAACGCCCGGTGCAGCCGGCCCGGCTGCTGGTGGGCCCAGAGCTTCTCGGCGGTGCCGATCGTGACGCCCTCGTCGTCGACGAGCTCCAGCAGGATCCCGGTCCCCTCGGACGCCCCGGCCTCGGGGGTGGACGTCACGTCGGCCGTCACGTCGGTCTCCACGTCGAGACCGGTGTCGATCTCGGAGGTGAAGTGCGTCGGGTTGGTCGGCAGACTCTGGGGCATGAGGCCTCTTTCGGGGGCAAATGGGAGCACCGGTGGCGTCGTGCCCCAGTCTGCCGTACGGGTGGCGGTCCGCAGGGGTCCCACACACAACCGGGCGGATCATGACCGATCCCGGCACATTCCTGGTGTCGGAATGGGCGCCGGATTAGCAGATCCGTTCGGGATTCGTTCGGCGCGCGTTCGATCCGGCGGCATACGTACGGAGAACCGACACTTCGGCGCCACCCCTCCTTCACGGCCGCCCCCGACCGCCGTGCTCACCGCCCCCCCTGGGCCCGGACGCCGCCCCCGGCCGCGTTCGGGCCGGTCGCCGCGGTCGCCTACCATCACATACGACACGGTGCCCGCATTCTCACCGGCATCGGCGTGCCACCCGACGGCCCGCGGCAGCGCACCGCCCACGGGGCGGCACGGCCCGACGGACTGGCACGGCCCGACGGATCAGCACAGCACGACGGATCAGGAGACCCCCGCATGATCGGCCTCGTTCTGGCAGCCGGCGCCGGCCGCCGGCTGCGCCCGTACACCGACACCCTGCCGAAGGCGCTGGTGCCGGTCGACGGGGAGCGGACCGTCCTGGACCTCACCCTCGGCAACTTCGCCGAGGTCGGCCTGCGCGAGGCGGCGATCGTCGTCGGCTACCGCAAGGAGGCGGTGTACGACCGCAAGGCGGCGCTGGAGCAGAAGTACGGCGTCAAGCTCACCCTGGTCGAGAACGACAAGGCCGAGGAGTGGAACAACGCCTACTCCCTCTGGTGCGCCCGCGAGCTCTTCGCCGAGGGCCTGCTGCTCGCCAACGGCGACACCGTCCACCCCGCCTCGGTCCAGCGCACCATGCTGGAGGGCAACGCCCGGCTGGCCGCCGAGGGCCGTGAGCCCGGCGTCCTGCTCGCCCTCGACACGGTGAAGAAGCTCGCCGACGAGGAGATGAAGGTCGTCGTCGACCCGGCCGCCGGCATGCGGCGCATCACCAAGCTGATGGACCCGGCCGAGGCCACCGGCGAGTACATCGGCGTCACCGTGATCAACCCCGCCGCCGCCGCCGACCTCACCGACGCGCTGCGCGCCACCTACGAGCGCGACCCGCAGCTGTACTACGAGGACGGCTACCAGGAGATGGTCGAGCGCGGCCTGCGGATCGACGTACAGCCGATCGGCGAGGTCTCCTGGGTCGAGGTCGACAACCACGAGGACCTGGCGAAGGCGCGGGAGATCGCGTGCCAGTACTGACCCGGCTGGTGCCGTCGCCGGTCTTCGTCGAGATCCGCTCGGGCGCGCTGGACGCGCTCGGCGGCATACTCGCCGACCAGCGGCTCTCCGCCTCGGGCCGGATCGCGGTGGCGATCAGCAACGGCTCGGGGGCGGTGCTGCGCGAGCGGCTGGAGCCGGCCCTGCCCGGTGCCGACTGGTACAACGTGGACGACGGCAGCCTGGACAGCGCGGTCCGGCTGGCCGAGGCGATGCGCGGAGGGCACTACGACGCCATCGTCGGCCTCGGCGGCGGCAAGATCATCGACGCCGCCAAGTACGCCGCCGCCCGGGTCGGCCTGCCGCTGGTCGCGGTCGCGACCAACCTCGCCCACGACGGCATCTGCTCACCCGTCTCCACCCTCGACAACGACGCCGGCCGGGGCTCCTACGGGGTGCCCAGCCCGATCGGCATCGTGGTCGACCTGGACGTGATCCGGCAGGCCCCGCCGCGGTTCGTGGCGGCCGGCATCGGCGACGTCATCTCCAACATCTCGGCCTGCGCCGACTGGGAGCTCTCGCACGCCGAGACGGGCGAGCCGGTGGACGGACTGGCCGTCGCGATGGCCCGTTCGGCGGGCGAGAACCTGCTGCGGCACCCAGGAAACCTTCAGGATCAGGACCTCCTCACGGCGCTCGCGGAAGCCCTGGTACTGTCCGGCATCGCGATGAACATCGCGGGCAGCACCCGGCCCTCCTCGGGCGCCTGCCACGAGATCTCGCATGCCCTGGACGTGCTGTATCCCAAGCGGTCCGCCCAGCACGGCGAGCAGGTCGGCCTCGGGGCCGCCTTCGCCAGCTTCCTGCGGGGCGAGCGCGAGCTGACCGGCCTGATCGTGGAGCGCCTGGCGCGCCACGGACTGCCGGTGACCGCAGCTCAGATCGGCTTCACCGAGGCGGAGTTCACCGAAGCGGTGCACTACGCTCCGAACACCCGCCCGGGCCGCTTCACCATCCTTGAACACCTCGACCTCTCCCCTTCCGCAATCAGGGACGCGTACGCCGACTATGTCCAAGCCGTCAACAGCTGACCCTTCCACGAAGGGCTCCTCCCCGGCCCCGGTGGACCTGACCCGCCGCCCCTCGATCGAGGAACTGCGCGCGGTGATCCACCCGGAGGGCATGCTCCAGCGCCGCAGCGCCGAGCACTGGGCCGGCCGCCTCTACATGCGGAAGATCTCGCTGCGGATCACCCGCGTGCTCTCCACCGTGACGGCGATCACGCCCAACGGCCTGACCTACCTGATGATGTTCACCGGCGTCCTGGCCGGTGTCGCCCTGGTCGTCCCCGGCCTCGCCGGCGCGGTCCTCGGCGCCCTGCTCATCCAGGTCTACCTGCTGCTGGACTGCGTGGACGGCGAGGTGGCCCGCTGGCGCCGGCAGACCTCGCTCACCGGCGTCTACCTGGACCGGGTCGGCCACTACATGTCCGAGGCGGCCCTGCTGACCGGCCTCGGGCTGCGCGCCACCGACCTGCTCCACCGCGGCGGCGGCTCCCACTGGGAGTGGGCCTTCCTCGGCACGCTGGCCGCGCTCGGCGCCATCCTGATCAAGTCCGAGACCGACCTGGTCGACGTGGCCCGCGCCCGCAGCGGCATGACGGCGGTCGAGGACAGCGCCTCGGTGCCGCGCTCGGCCGGCATCGCCAAGGCCCGCCGGGCGGCGTCCCTGCTGAAGTTCCACCGGCTGGTCGGCGCGGTCGAGGCCTCGCTGTTCATCCTCGCCGCCGGCGTCGCCGACGCGGTGCACGGCGGGCTGTTCTTCACCCGCCTCGCGGTGGTCGTGCTGGCCGCGATCGCCATGCTGCAGACCGTGCTGCACCTGCTGAGCATCGTCCTCTCCAGCAGGCTGCGGTGAGCGCCGTGGGCACGACCACCGACACCTTCCGGCTCGGCGCGGTCATCATCACGATGGGCAACCGCCCGGACGAGCTGAACGCCCTGATCGAGTCGGTCCGCGCCCAGGAGGGCCCCGCCGTCGAGCTGGCCGTGGTCGCCAACGGCGCCGCGCTGCCGCCGCTCCCGGCGGACGTGCGCGCCGTCGAGCTGCCGGAGAACCTCGGCATCCCGGGCGGCCGCAACGTCGGCATCGAGCTGTTCGGCAAGAACGGCCGGGACGTCGACGCCGTCCTCTTCCTGGACGACGACGGCCGGCTGCCGGGCACCGACTCCGCCCGGCTGCTGCGCGAGGCCTTCACCGCCGACCCGGAGCTCGGCATCGTCAGCTTCCGGATCGCCGACCCGGACACCGGTGTCACCCAGCGCCGGCACGTGCCCCGGCTGCGCGCCAGCGACCCGCTGCGCTCCTCCCGGGTGACCACCTTCCTGGGCGGCGCCAGCGCCGTGCGCTGCGCGGTGTTCGAGCAGGCCGGCCAGCTGCCCGCCGAGTTCTTCTACGCGCACGAGGAGACCGACCTCGCCTGGCGCGCGCTGGACGCCGGCTGGGCCATCGACTACCGGGCGGACGTGGTCCTGCACCACCCGACCACCTCGCCGGCCAGGCACGCCTCGTACTTCCACAACGTGGCCCGCAACAGGGTGTGGCTCGCCCGACGGAACCTTCCGGCCCTGTTCGTGCCTCTCTACCTGGGAACCTGGTTCCTGCTCACCGTGGCCCGCCGCCCCTCCCCGGAGGCGCTGAAGGCCTGGTGGGGCGGGTTCCGGGCAGGCTGGCGCGAACCCTGCGGTACGCGGCGGCCCATGCGATGGCGTACCGTTTGGCAACTGACCAGGCTGGGCCGGCCACCGGTCATCTGATCGTATGGTTGGGCGGCTGTGCGGTGATTTGAACCGTACGGTTCAGACGTCGTACGGTCGTCCGATCGCAGCGGCCGGTGGCCACACACCGGCCGGACTCCCCCGTGATCCGAGTGGATCCCCCTCGGCGCAAGGCCGGCGGACCCCCCGCCGACCGGCCCGCCCCGACGATCCCGCGCGAAGGACGAATGTGTCGACAGTGAGTGAACCCGTCAGCCTCTCGGCCCCGAGGGGGGCAGACGCGGGCCTGACCCCCAAGCAGCTTGCGGACAAGTACCGTCTGGCGGTGAGCGGCAGACGGCCCGGCCTCGTCGCCTACACCAAGCAGCTCTGGGCCCGGCGGCACTTCATCTGGGCGTTCGCCACCGCCCGCCTGGTGGCCCAGTACACCGACGCCAAGCTCGGCCAGCTCTGGCAGGTCGTGACCCCGCTGCTCAACTGCGCGGTGTTCTACCTGGTCTTCGGCGTGATCCTGCAGAGCAAGGACAACTTCCCGACCGGCACGTACACCGCCTGGCTCTGCATCGGCGTCTTCGTCTTCCAGTTCACCCAGAACGCGGTGCAGTCCGGCACCCGGGCGATCTCCGACAACCTCGGGCTGATCCGCGCGCTGCACTTCCCCCGGGCCTCGCTGCCGATCGCCTTCACGGTGATCCAGCTCCAGCAGCTGCTGATCTCGATGGTGGTGCTGGTCGGCGTCGTGCTGGCGAGCGGGATCGCGCCGGGCCGGACCTGGCTGGCGGTGGTCCCGGCGCTGCTCCTGCAGTCGATGTTCAACACCGGTGTGGCCCTGGTCATGGCGCGGATCGGCGCCAAGACCAGCGACATCTCCCAGCTGATCCCGTTCGCGATGCGCGCCTGGATGTTCCTCTCCGGCGTGATGTTCAGCATCCAGGACAAGATCAGCACCTGGCCGCCGTTCTGGCAGAAGGTGATGCAGCTCAACCCGGCCTCGGTCTACATGGACCTGGTCCGGCACGCCTTCGCGCCGGTCATCTACAACAAGCACCAGCTGCAGCACCAGCAGTTCCCGCCGCACCAGTGGGTGTACGGCATCGGCTGGGCGGTCGGGATGTTCGTGATCGGATACGTCTTCTTCTGGAAGGCCGAGGAGGAGTACGGCCGTGGCTGACACCGACCTGGGAAAGGGCCAGACCGTGCAGGACACCGAGGTGGCCCGCGAGCCCACCGTCGTCGTCGACGACGTGCACATCGTCTACCGGGTGCACGGCGCGGGCTCCGGCAAGGGCAGCGCCACCTCCGCCATCAGCCGCATCATCAGCCGCAAGCGCTCCGCGGGCGTGCGCGAGGTGCACGCCGTGCGCGGGATCAGCTTCACCGCCTACAAGGGCGAGGCGATCGGCCTGATCGGCTCCAACGGCTCCGGCAAGTCGACCATGCTGGCCGCCATCGCCGGCCTGCTGCCGACCGAGAAGGGCGGCATCTACACCAACGGCCAGCCCTCGCTGCTGGGCGTCAACGCGGCGCTGATGAACGAGCTGACCGGCGAGCGCAACGTGGTGCTCGGCTGCCTGGCGATGGGGATGACGCCCGCCCAGGTGCGGGAGCGCTACGACGACATCGTCGAGTTCTCGGGCATCAACGACAAGGGCGACTTCATCTCGCTGCCGATGCGCACCTACTCCTCCGGCATGGGTGCCCGCCTGCGGTTCTCCATCGCGGCTGCCAAGACCCACGACGTGCTGCTGATCGACGAGGCGCTGGCCACCGGCGACCAGGCGTTCCAGCAGCGCAGCAAGAAGCGGATCGACGAGCTGCGCGGGTCCGCCGGTACCGTCTTCCTGGTCAGCCACGACAACAACTCGATCCGCGAGGTCTGCGAGCGGACCATCTGGATCGAGGCCGGCGAGCTGGTGATGGACGGCCCGACCGAGGAGGTCGTGGGCCGCTACGAGCGCGGCGAGCGCCCGTAACGCCTGCCTGGCCCGAACGGAGGGCCGGTGACCGGGTCAGCCCGGCCGCCGGCCCTCCGTCGTGCGTGCGCCCCCGTGCCCGCACGCCCGGCCGGCCGCGCGCCCCTCGCGCGCCCCGGGGGTACCCCGGGTGGCCCGCCGCTGCGCGGGTGAGCGGCCCGCGCGCCGGGTGGGGCGGTCTTTCCCGGCGAGGTCGGTGGTGTCAGGCTGTAAGTCACGGGGGTGGTGTGTCGGACGGGACTCCCGGTATCGGACGCGTGTCCGACTCGGGCCGGTCGTACGGAGCGGTGTAGAACGGGGGAGTGACAGCAGTGTCGGCTTCGGCCCAGCCCAGTAGTGAGCCAGCGGACCGTTCAGCGGGGGTGACGCTGGACAAGGCGAGCGCGGAGAACTTCCCGGTCGCCCCGTTCTTCCTGCCCGCCGCCTGGCGCGACGACCTGATGGCGGTCTACGGCTTCGCCCGCCTGGTGGACGACGCCGGCGACGGCGACCTGGCCGACCCGGCCGGCGCCGCCCGCCTGCTCGGGATCGCCGAGCGGCCCCCCGGCGGGGCTCCGGCGACGACCCCGGTCACCCCTTCGGCCCAGAGCGGCCCGCCCGGTCCTGCGGAGGTGGCGTTCCGCCTTGCGCTGCTCGACGGGCTGGAGCAGGACCTCGACCGGGTGTTCGAGGCGGCGCTGCACCCCGGGGCCGCCGAGGGCCCCCGCCACCCGCTGCTGCGCGCCCTCGTCCCGCTGGTGGACCGGCACGGGCTGACCCCGGAGCCGTTCCGCCGGCTGATCGAGGCCAACCGGGTGGACCAGACCACTGCCCGCTACGCCACTTACCAGGACCTGCTCGGCTACTGCACGCTCTCCGCCGACCCGGTGGGCCGCCTGGTGCTCGCGATCGCCGGCGTCTCCACCCCGGAGCGGATCGAGCTGTCCGACGCCGTCTGCAGCGCCCTCCAGGTGGTCGAACACCTCCAGGACGTCGCCGAGGACCTCGCCCGCGGCCGGATCTACCTCCCGGCCGAGGACCTGGCCCGCTTCGGCGTCACCGAGGAGGAGCTCGCCGCCCCGACCGCGAGCGGCGCCGTCCGTGAGCTGGTCGCCTTCGAGGTCGCCCGGGCCCGCACCCTGCTCGACCGCGGCGCGCCATTGGTAGGTACGGTTCGGGGGAGGCTTCGACTGCTCCTGGCGGGATTCACCGCCGGCGGGTACGCGGCCCTGGCAGCCATCGAGGACGCCGGGTACGACGTGCTCGCCCAGCAGGCGAAGCCCGACAAGCGCCGCCTCGCAGCGAAGGCGGCGGCCATCTTCGCGAAGGGAAGGTGAACGCCCGAGTGGCGGCATCACCACTGGCGTCGGCGCAGGTCATGGCGGCGTACCGGTACTGCGAGGCAGTCACCGGACTGCAGGCCCGCAACTTCAGCTACGGCATCCGCCTGCTGCCGGAGCCGAAGCGGCTGGCCATGTCGGCCCTGTACGCCCTGGCCCGCCGGGTCGACGACATCGGCGACGGGGACCTCCCCGCCGACCGCAAGGCCGAGGCGCTCCTGCGCACCCGCGAGCTGCTGGACGAGGTCCGCGCCGGCGCGGTCGCCGAGGACGACACCGACCCGATCAAGATCGCCCTGGCGGACGCCGCCCGGCGCTTCCCGATCCCGCTCGGCGGCTTCGACGAGCTCATCGACGGCGTCGAGATGGACCTCAAGGGCGCCGAGTACCAGACGTACGAGGAGCTGCAGGTCTACTGCCGCTGCGTCGCGGGCGCGATCGGCCGGCTCTCGCTCGGCGTGTACGGCTGCGACGACCCGGAGCGCGGCGCGCATTACGCCGACACCCTGGGCCTGGCCCTGCAGCTCACCAACATCCTGCGCGACCTGCGCGAGGACGCTCTGAACGGCCGCACCTACCTGCCCTCCGAGGACCTCGTCCGGTTCGGCTGCGAGCAGGGCTTCGCGCTGCCCGAGCCGCCGGTCGGCGCGGACTTCACCGGCCTGGTGGCGTTCGAGGCCGCCCGGGCCCAGGCCGCCTTCGAGGAGGGCCTGCGGCTGCTGCCGATGCTCGACCGCCGAAGCCGGGCCTGCACCGCGGCGATGGCCGGCATCTACCACCGGCTGCTCGGCCGGATCGCCGCCGACCCGGAGTCCGTCCTGCGCGGCCGGGTCTCGCTTCCGGGCTGGGAGAAGGCGTACGTCGCGCTTTCCGGGCTCGCCGGGGGGCGTTCTTGATTCTCACCGCAGTTCTGTCACGCTGTGTCAGCGGGGAATCACTGCTGGGTGGTCCTGTGTTGTCCACCGTGACGGGCACGAAGTCGACCACGAGCGCTCCGGGCGGGACAGGGCCGGGCGCAGGACACGAGGGGGAGGGCCGATGACCGGGCGAGCCGATGTCGCGCGCCCGGCCGCTGTCGTGGTCGGCGGCGGCCTGGCGGGCATCACCGCCGCCCTGCGGCTGGCCGAGGCGGACCACCGGGTCACCCTGGTCGAGGGGCGACCCAGGCTGGGCGGGCTGGCCTTCTCGTTCCAGCGCGGCGAGCTGACCGTCGACAACGGCCAGCACGTCTACCTGCGCTGCTGCACCGCCTACCGCGGCCTGATCGAGCGGCTCGGCGCGGCCCGGCTGGTCCACCTCCAGGACCGGCTCGACGTCCCGGTGCTCGGTGTCTCCGGGCCCGCCGGGGCGCCGTCGCGCACGCTGGGCCGGCTCCGCCGGGCCGGCCTGCCCGTCCCGCTGCACCTGGCCGGCAGCCTGGCCCGCTACCCGCACCTGGGCCCGGCCGACCGGGCCCGGGTGGTCCGCGGCGCGCTGGCCCTCCAGGGCCTCGACCTCGCCGATCCCGCGCTGGACGCCGTCTCCTTCGGCGACTGGCTGCGCGGCAACGGGCAGAACGCGCGGACCATCGCCGCGCTCTGGGACCTGGTCGGTGTCGCCACCCTGAACGCCCGGGCCGACCAGGTGTCCCTGGCCCTGGCCGCGATGGTCTTCAAGACCGGTCTGCTCTCCGACCCGGGCGCCTCCGACATCGGCATGGCCGCCGTCCCGCTCGGCGCGATCCACCACGACCGGGCACTCGCCGAGCTGGAGCGGGCCGGCGTGAAGGTGCTGCTGCGCGCCCGCGCGGCCGAGCTCAAGCCCGCCGCCCCGCAGCACGCCGTCCGGCTGGAGGGCGGCGAGCTGCTCACCGCCGACACCGTGGTGCTGGCCGGTGCCCAGGACACCGCGGCCGCCCTGCTGCCGCCGGACGCCGTCGACGGGCAGCAGCGGCTCGCCGGCTTCGGCACCGCGCCGATCCTCAACGTCCACGTGATCTACGACCGCAAGGTGCTGCGCCGTCCCTTCTTCGCCGCGCTCGGCTCCCCGGTGCAGTGGGTGTTCGACCGCACCGCGCACTCCGGCCTGGCCGGCACCGAAGCGGGCCGGGCCCACCCCGGCGCCCAGTACCTGGCGCTCTCGCAGTCCGCCGTGCAGGACGAGATCGACCTGCCCGTCGCCGAGCTGCGCCGCCGCTACCTGCCGGAGCTGGCCCGGCTGCTCCCCGCCGCCGGCGGGGCCGAGGTGCTGGACTTCTTCGTCACCAGGGAGCGCACCGCCACCTTCGACCCGGCCCCGGGCACCGCTGCCCTGCGCCCGTCCGCCCGGACGAAGGTCCCCGGCCTGCTGCTGGCCGGCGCGTGGACGGCCACCGGCTGGCCCGCGACCATGGAAGGTGCCGTCCGCAGCGGCCACGCCGCGGCCGACGCCGCGCTCGCCGGCGCCGGCACCCGCCTTCCGGTGGACCGCGCCGACGGGAGGTGGCCCAGGTGACGCAGGGCCCCGCCGCCGGTGACCCCGCGAGAGCCGCCGGCCCCGCCGCCCGTACCGGTCTCATCGACATCGCCAGCGCCCGGCCGTCCCGTGCGGCCCGGCACCACCAGGGAGAGGGAACGCACGTGGAGTCACGCACCGGCACTGCCGTCGGAGGCACGGCGCACGCCGAACCGGTCTCGGTGCCGGAGCTGCTCGCCCGCAGCCGCACGCTCTGCACCCCACCGCTGAAGGCCGCCGTCGCCCGTCTGGCCGCACCGATGGACACCGTCGCGGCCTACCACTTCGGCTGGATCGACCGGGACGGCACACCGTCCGCGGGGGACGGCGGCAAAGCCGTCCGCCCGGCCCTGGCGCTGCTCTCCGCCCAGGCCGTCGGCGCCCCGGCCGAGGCCGGAGTGCCCGGCGGGGTGGCTGTTGAACTGGTGCACAACTTCTCCCTGCTCCATGATGATCTGATGGACGGTGACGAGACCAGACGGCACCGGGCCACCGCCTGGACGGTCTTCGGTCCGGCCCAGGCGATCCTGGTCGGCGACGCCCTGGCGACACTCGGTACGGAGGTGCTGCTCGACGCCGGCCTGACCGGCGGGGCGAGCGCCACCGACGCCGCACGCGCCGTCCGGCTGCTCACCACCGCCACCCGCGGGCTCATCGACGGCCAGGCCATGGACGTCGCCTTCGAGCAGCGCGACAGCGTCACCGTCGCCGAATGCCTGGAGATGGAGGGCGGCAAGACCGCCGCCCTGCTCGCCGCCGCCTCCGCCATCGGCGCCGTCCTGGCCGGCGCCGACGACCGCGTCTCGGACGCCCTCCAGCGCTACGGCCACCACCTGGGCCTGGCCTTCCAGGCCGTGGACGACCTGCTCGGCATCTGGGGCGCCACCGAGGTCACCGGCAAGCCGCACTGGGGCGACCTGCGCCAGCGCAAGAAGTCCCTGCCGGTCGCCGCCGCCCTCGCCGAGGGCGGCGCCGCCTCCCGCCGGCTCGCCGGAGAGCTCGCCGACCCGAAGGGCCGCGGCGAGGAGAGCGAGCCCGAGCTGGCCGCCCGCGCCGCCCTGATCGAGGAGGCCGGCGGCCGCGCCTGGACCCAGGAGGAGGCCCGCCGCCAGCACACGACTGCCCTCGCCGCCCTGGACGAGGTGCCCATGCCCGACGCGGTGCGCGAGCACTTCGTCGCGCTCGCCGAATTCGTGGTGGTACGAGAGAGGTGACGTTACGTTGACAGCAACCGCGGACGGCCGGCTCGACCCTGAGTACGATTCCGAGCCGGTCGCGGTGGGCGACCGCCCCCCGGCGCTGCTGAGCGCCGGGCGGTGGCAGCCCGCGGGGGCCGAGCCGGCCGGACCGGCCGACCGCCCCGACCAGCAGCAACACGGGCCGGCCTCGGCCGAGGAGGCGCTGGCCCGCGCCACCACCCACCTGCTCTCACTGCAGAGCTCCGAAGGCTGGTGGAAGGGCGACCTCGAAACCAACGTCACCATGGACGCCGAGGACTTACTGCTCCGACAGTTCCTCGGGATCCGGACGGAGGACCAGACCAAGGCCACCGCCGAGTGGATCCGCTCCCAGCAGCGGGAGGACGGCACCTGGTCCACCTTCCACGGCGGACCGGCCGAGCTCTCCACCACCGTCGAGGCGTACGTCGCCCTCAAGCTGGCCGGCGACGACCCGAACGCCCCCCACATGCTCGCCGCCGCCCGCTACGTGCGGTCCGCCGGCGGCATCGCGGCCGCCCGGGTCTTCACCCGGATCTGGCTCGCCCTCTTCGGCTGGTGGCCCTGGGAGCGGCTGCCGGAGATGCCGCCCGAGATCATCTTCGTGCCCAAGTGGCTCCCGCTGAACATCTACGCCTTCGGCTGCTGGGCCCGGCAGACCATCGTGCCGCTGACCATCGTCTCGGCCCACCGCCCGGTCCGCCCCGCGCCCTTCCCGCTCACCGAGCTGCACACCGACCCCGAGCACCCCTTCCCCGAGCGCCCGCTCGCCCCCGCCACCACCTGGGACGGCCTGTTCGAACGCCTGGACAAGGTGCTGCACGCCTACCACCACCGGGCGCTGCGCCCGCTGCGCCGGCTCGCCCTCTCCCAGGCCTGCCGCTGGATCGTCGAACGGCAGGAGGCGGACGGCTGCTGGGGCGGCATCCAGCCGCCCGCGGTCTACTCGCTGATCGCCCTGCACCTGGAGGGCTACGAGCTCGACCACCCGGTCATGCAGGCCGGGCTCTCCTCCTTCGACCGCTTCACCGTGCACACCGAGGACGGCCGCCGCTGGCTGGAGGCCTGCCAGTCCCCGGTCTGGGACACCTGCCTGGCCACCATCGCCCTCGCCGACGCCGGCGTGCCGGCCGACCACCCCGCGCTGGTCTCCGCCGTCGACTGGATGCTCGCCGAGGAGATCACCCGGCGCGGCGACTGGTCCGTCCAGCGGCCCACGCTGGCCCCCGGCGGCTGGGCCTTCGAGTTCGAGAACGACACCTACCCCGACATCGACGACACCGCCGAGGTGGTGCTCGCGCTGCGCCGGGTCGCCCACCCCGACCCCGCCAAGGTGACCGGAGCCGTCGACCGGGGCGTCGGCTGGAACCTCGGCATGCAGTCCAAGAACGGCGCCTGGGGCGCGTTCGACGTCGACAACACCAGCACCCTGCCGAACAAGCTGCCGTTCTGCGACTTCGGCGAGGTGGTCGACCCGCCGTCCGCCGACGTCACCGCCCATGTGGTGGAGATGCTCGCCGAGGTCGGCAAGGGCAAGGACCCGCGCACCCGCCGGGGCGTGGAGTGGCTGCTGCGCAACCAGGAGGCCGACGGATCCTGGTTCGGCCGCTGGGGCACCAACTACATCTACGGCACCGGCTCGGTGCTGCCCGCCCTGGTCGCCGCCGGCGTCCCGGACGAGCACCCGGCGATCCGCCGCGCCGTCCGCTGGCTGGAGGACCGGCAGAACACCGACGGCGGCTGGGGCGAGGACATGCGCTCCTACGAGGACCCGGCCCGCTGGGCCGGGCGCGGTGACTCCACCGCCTCGCAGACCGCCTGGGCGCTGATGGCGCTGCTCGCGGCCGGCGAGGGCCCGGACGGCCGGGCCAACCCGGCGGTCGAGGGCGGCGTCGACTGGCTGGTCCGCACCCAGCTGCCCGAGGGCACCTGGGACGAGCCGCAGTTCACGGGGACGGGCTTCCCGTGGGACTTCTCCATCAACTACCACCTGTACCGGCTGGTCTTCCCGGTCACCGCGCTCGGCCGGTACCTGCACGGAAGCCCCGCCACCGGCCGGGACACGACCGGCACCCCGGCGATCGGGGCGTCCCGGTGAACCGTGCTCCCCTGCTGGTGCTCTGCGCGCTCGGCCCCGAGGTCTGGGCCCTGCGCCGAGGGGACTGGCACGGCGCGGCCGGGGGGCCACCGGTGCTGGTACGCACCGGCGTGGGCCGCCGGCGGGCCTCGCACGCCGTCCGACGGCTGCTCACCTCGGCCCCCGGCGCCTACGGCGCCGTCGTGGTGGCCGGCTTCGGCGCGGCCGTCGCACCGGGAATGGCGCCCGGTGACGTCATCGTCGCGAACGGGGTGCGCGATGCCGAGGGGAACCTCTTCGCCGTCGACTCCGGCCCGGAACTCACCCGGGCCCTCAAGGTGCTCGGCCTGACGGCCCACACCGGCGTGCACCACACCGCCGACCACGTGGTGCGCGGCCTGGAGCGGCGCGCCCTGCACCTGCAGGGCGCGCTCGCCGTCGACATGGAGGCCGCCGCCGTCCTCGCCGCCCTCCAGGAGCTCCGTCCGGCCCTGCCCGCGGCCGTGCTGCGGGTGGTGGTCGACACCCCCGAGCACGAACTGCTGCGCCCGGGCACCCTGCCGGCCGGCGTCCGGGCCTGGCGGACGCTGCGGGCCACCGTGCCCGCCCTGGTCGACTGGCACGAAACGAACCAGCCGGTCCGGCCTCGCCCGGCGCCCGGCACCAGCAACCACCCCACATCCTCGACGCTCCCTCAGGAGGCGAGCTAGCCATGGCCATGCCGCTGCGCCAGACCGTGCGAGTCGGCACCTACCTCATGCAGCAGAAGCTCAAGCGGCGGGAGAAGTTTCCGCTGATCGTCGAACTGGAACCGCTCTTCGCCTGCAACCTGGCCTGTGAGGGGTGCGGCAAGATCCAGCACCCGGCGGGCGTGCTGAAGCAGCGGATGCCGGTGGCCCAGGCGGTCGGCGCGGTGCTGGAGTCGGGTGCCCCGATGGTCTCGATCGCCGGCGGCGAGCCGCTGATGCACCCGCAGATCGACGAGATCGTGCGCCAGCTGGTCGAGCGCCGCAAGTACGTCTTCCTCTGCACCAACGCGCTGCTGCTGCGCAAGAAGCTGGACAAGTTCAAGCCCTCGCCGTACTTCACCTTCACCGTGCACATCGACGGGCTGCGCGAGCGGCACGACGCCTCGGTGGCCAAGGAGGGCACCTTCGACGAGGCCGTCGAGGCGATCAAGGAGGCCAAGCGGCGGGGCTTCCGGGTCACCACCAACAGCACCTTCTTCAACACCGACACCCCGCAGACCATCATCGACGTGCTCGACTACCTCAACGACGACCTCAAGGTCGACGAGATGATGATCTCCCCGGCGTTCGCCTACGAGAAGGCCCCCGACCAGGAGCACTTCCTCGGCGTCGAGCAGACCAGGGAGCTCTTCCGCAAGACCTTCGCCGGCGGCAACCGGCGGCGCTGGCGGCTCAACCACAGCCCGCTCTTCCTGGACTTCCTGGAGGGCAAGGTCGACTTCGAGTGCACCGCCTGGGGCATCCCCAACTACTCGCTCTTCGGCTGGCAGCGCCCCTGCTACTTGATGGCCGACGGGTACGTGCCCACCTACCGCGAACTGATCGAGAAGACCGACTGGTCGAAGTACGGCCGCGGCAAGGACGCCCGCTGCGCCAACTGCATGGCGCACTGCGGCTACGAGCCGACCGCCGTCCTCGCCACCATGGGCTCGCTCAAGGAGTCGCTGCGCGCCGTCACCGAGACCATCGGCGCCAACCGCGGTCACTGACCGCACCCCGTCCGGCACGGGAGCAGCCTCCCGTGCCGGACGACCCCGCCCAGGGGGGCCGCCACACAGCTCCGAGTCCTGAGGTGAACACATGTCACTGCTCTCCAGCGTCAAGTCCCCGGCCGACCTGAGGAAGATCCCGGCCGCCGACCTCCCGCTCCTCGCCGACGAGATCCGCGACTTCCTGATCGACGCCGTCACCAGGACCGGCGGCCATCTCGGCCCGAACCTCGGCGTGGTGGAGCTGACCATCGCCCTGCACCGGGTCTTCGACTCGCCCTACGACCGGATCGTCTGGGACACCGGCCACCAGAGCTACGTCCACAAACTGCTCACCGGCCGCCAGGACTTCTCCGGACTCCGCAGCAAGGGCGGGCTCTCCGGTTATCCCTCGCGTGCCGAGTCCGAACACGACCTCGTCGAGAACTCGCACGCCTCCACCGCCCTCTCGTACGCCGACGGGCTCGCCAAGGCGGCCCAGCTGCTCGGCCAGCCCGACCGGCAGACCGTCGCGGTGATCGGCGACGGCGCGCTCACCGGCGGGCTCGCCTGGGAGGCGCTCAACAACATCGCCGAGGCGCGGGACCGGCCGTTGGTCATCGTCGTCAACGACAACGAGCGCTCCTACGCCAGGACCATCGGCGGCCTCGCCAACCACCTCGCCACATTGCGCACCACCCAGGGGTACGAGCGCTTCCTCGCCCTCGGCAAGGGCGCGCTCCAGCGCACCCCGCTGGTCGGGCAACCGATCTTCGACGCGCTGCACGGCGCCAAGAAGGGGTTCAAGGACGCCTTCGCCCCACAGGGCATGTTCGAGGACCTCGGGCTCAAGTACCTCGGGCCGATCGACGGTCACGACCTCGCTGCCGTGGAGCAGGCACTGCGCCAGGCGCGCGGCTTCGGCGGGCCGGTGATCGTGCACTGCCTGACCGTCAAGGGCCGCGGCTACCAGCCAGCCGAGCAGGACGAGGCGGACCGGTTCCACGCCGTGGGCCCGATCGACCCGTACACCTGCCTGCCGATCTCGCCCAGCGGCGGGGTCTCCTGGACGTCCGTCTTCGGCGACGAGATGCTCGCGCTCGGCGCGGAGCGGCCGGACGTCGTCGCGATCACCGCCGCGATGCTCCAGCCGGTGGGCCTGGCCAAGTTCGCCAAGGCGTACCCCGAGCGGATCTTCGACGTCGGGATCGCCGAGCAGCACGCCGTCACCAGCGCCGCCGGGCTGGCCACCGGCGGGCTGCACCCGGTGGTCGCCGTGTACGCCACCTTCCTCAACCGGGCCTTCGACCAGGTGCTGATGGACGTCGCCCTGCACCGGCTCGGCGTCACCTTCGTGCTGGACCGCTCCGGGGTGACCGGGCCGGACGGTGCCTCGCACAACGGCATGTGGGACATGTCGATCCTCCAGGTCGTCCCCGGCCTGCGGCTGGCCGCACCGCGCGACGCCGACCAGCTGCGCGCGCAGCTGCGCGAGGCGGTGGACGTGGCGGACGCGCCGACCGTGGTCCGCTTCCCGAAGGCCGACATCGGGCCGGCCGTCCCCGCCGTCGAACGGATCGGCGGCGTGGACGTGCTGCTGCGGACCGGGGAGCTGCCGGAGATCCTGCTGGTCGCCGTCGGCACCACCGCGGCCGCCGGGCTGGACGCGGCCCGGCTGCTGCTCGCCGAGGGGTTCACCGCGACCGTCGTCGACCCGCGCTGGGTCAAGCCGGTCGACCCGGCGCTGCCCGTGCTGGCCGCCGCACACCGGCTGGTCGTCACGGTCGAGGACAACGGCCGGACCGGCGGCGTCGGCGCCGCGATCGCCCAGGCGCTGCGGGACGCCGAGGTGGACGTCCCGCTCCGGGTGCTCGGCCTGCCGCAGGAGTTCCTCGGGCACGCCGCCCGCGGCGAGATCCTGGAGGAGACCGGCCTGACCGGCACCGGGGTCGCCGCCCAGACCGCCGCCTTCGCCAAGAACCTGCTACCGACCCGAGGAGCGAACCAGCGCCATGCCGGCTGACCCCGACGCACCCGAAGCACGTACCGAAGCCGGCACCGGGGCTCGTTCCGGGGCCCACTTCGACCTGGCCGCCCTGATCGCCGAACGCGGCGCGGAGCGCTACGAGTTGCACAGCCGCTACCTCAACCCGCAGCTGCCGCGGATGCTGCACACCATCGGCTTCGACAAGTACTACGAGCGGGCCCGGGGCCCGTACTTCTATGACGCCGAGGGCAACGAGTACCTCGACATGCTGGCCGGCTTCGGCATCTTCGCGCTGGGGCGCCACCACCCGGTGGTGCGGTCGGCCGTCCAGCAGGTGATGGACCTCGACCTGCCCGACCTCGTCCGCTTCGACTGCTCGCCGCTGCCCGGCCTGCTCGCCGAGCGGCTGCTCTCCTACACGCCCGGGCTGGACCGGGTCTTCTTCGGCAACAGCGGTACCGAGGCGGTCGAGACGGCCCTCAAGTTCGCCCGCTACGCCACCGGTCGCCGCCGGATCCTCTACGCGGACCACGCGTTCCACGGGCTGACCACCGGCTCGCTCTCGGTCAACGGCGAGAGCGGCTTCCGCAAGGGCTTCGACCCGCTGCTGCCGGACACCGCCATCCCGCTCGGCGATCTCGTGGCGCTGGCCAAGGAGTTGAAGAAGGGGGATGTCGCGGCGCTGATCGTGGAGCCGATCCAGGGCAAGGGCGTGCAGGCGCCGCCGCCCGGCTGGCTGCGCGCCGCGCAGGAGCTGCTGCACGAGCACAAGGCGCTGCTGATCTGCGACGAGGTGCAGACCGGGATCGGCCGGACCGGCGAGTTCTTCGCCTACCAGCACGAGGAGGGCGTGCTGCCCGACCTGGTCTGCGCGGCCAAGGCGCTCTCCGGCGGCTACGTGCCGGTCGGGGCGACGCTCGGCAAGAGCTGGATCTTCGAGAAGGTGTACTCCTCGATGGACCGGGTGCTGGTGCACTCGGCCAGCTTCGGCTCCAACGCCCAGGCGATGGCGGCCGGACTGGCGACCCTGGAGGTGATGCGGGACGAGAAGGTGGTGGAGAACGCCCGCCGGGTCGGTGACCTCTTCCGGGACCGGCTGGCCGCGCTGGTCGGCAAGTACGAGCTGCTGGCCGAGGTCCGCGGGCGCGGGCTGATGATCGGCATCGAGTTCGGCCGCCCGAAGTCGCTCAAGCTGCGGACCGGCTGGGCGGCGCTCCAGGCGGCGCGGAAGGGCCTGTTCGCCCAGATGGTGGTCGTCCCGCTGCTCCAGCGGCACCGGATTCTCACCCAGGTTTCCGGCGACCACCTGGAGGTGATCAAGCTGATCCCGCCGCTGATCATCACCGAGCGGGACGTCGACCGGTTCGTCGACGCCTTCACCGACGTGATGGACGACGCGCACCGGGGGAGCGGCCTGATGTGGGACTTCGGGCGGACGCTGGTGAAGCAGGCGGTCGGCAACCGCTGAGCCGCAACGGCGGCGGAGTGGGAGGCCGGCCCGGTCGGCTTCCCACTCCGTGGGAGATACCGCGTCAGAGCTCGGTCCGGCGGCGCCGGATGACGACGACGAGATCGACGACGGCGAACACGGTGAGGATCCCGCAGGCCACCGCGAAGCCGGTGAGGGTCCCCCGGCTGGGGGCACCGACGACGGGGGCGTTCGCGGCCCAGACCGCGAAGGCCACGGTGGTGAGGGCGAACAGCGGTGTGAAGGTCAGGGCGAGCAGATAGCGCAGCTTGAGATCGCTGCGGGCGGTGGCGGGCTCGGTGCCGCTCCGCCACCGGCGCGGGGTGGTGGCGCGCATGCCCGGTCACCTCCTCCTGAAGTCCGGCTTCCGCCGCGGTTCACGCGGCCTTCCGGTCTACGATTCCAGCGTACGTCCGGGGCACGAGACGGGGAGGGGTCATGACGGAGACGGACGCGGAGGGCTACGCGGGGCTGCGGGTGGAGCGGGCCGAGGAACTGGCCCGCCGGCACGGCTGGGCGTCGGTCCGGGTGCTGCTCCCGGGGGCGATGATGACCATGGACCACCGGGAGGGGCGGCTCAACCTCGCGGTGCGCGACGGGGTCGTGGAACGGAGCTGGGAGGGGTAGCGGCCGTGGCGGCCTGGCGCGGGCGCTCGCGGCGGGTGGTCAGGCTCTCCGGCAATGCACTCGGCGCTTGCGGGCCGGTCGCCGTAATCCAGCAGGTCGGCGGCGTTCTCCGGGGAATTCGGAATTCTCCGACAATGCGTCGATGCGGCTGCAATCCGCGCACTCGGGGGCGGTTTTCCGATATTCTCCCGTCGAATGCCAGTACGGTGTTGGGGAATCTTTTCCCAAGGGCGGGCAAAGCGAACGGAGTGGGAGACCGGCCGGGCCGGTTCCCACTCCGTGGTAACCCTGTGTAGGTTCGGTGCCTCAGTCGAGCGGGCCGCCGGCCACGTAGATGACCTGGCCGGAGACGAAGCCGGCGCCCTCGCTCGCCAGGAACGAGATGGTGTGCGCGACGTCCTCGGGCAGGCCGACCCGCTGGACCGGGATCTGGGTGGCGGCGGCGTTCTTGAAGTCCTCGAAGTCCATGCCGACCCGCGCGGCGGTGGCGGCGGTCATGTCGGTGGCGATGAAGCCGGGGGCGACCGCGTTGGCGGTGATGCCGAACTTGCCCAGCTCGATGGCCAGGGTCTTGGTGAAGCCCTGGAGGCCGGCCTTGGCCGCCGAGTAGTTGGCCTGGCCGCGGTTGCCCTGGGCGGAGGACGAGGACAGGTTGACGATCCGGCCGAAGCCGGCGTCCACCATGTGCTTCTGGATCGCACGGGTCATCAGGAAGGCGCCGCGCAGGTGGACGTTCATGACCGTGTCCCAGTCGGACTCGGACATCTTGAAGAGCAGGTTGTCGCGCAGCACGCCGGCGTTGTTGACCAGGACGACCGGGGCGCCGAGTTCGGCGGCGATCCGGTCGACCGCGGCCTGCACCTGGGCGGCGTCCGAGACGTCCGCGCCGACCGCGACGGCCCGCCCGCCGGCCGCGGTGATCCGGTCGACGGTGTCCTTGCCGGCCGCCTCGTCCAGGTCGAGGACGGCGACGGCGTAGCCGTCGGCCGCCAGGCGCTCGGCGGTGGCGGCGCCCAGTCCGCGTGCGGCGCCGGTCACGACGGCGACCCTGGGGGCGGTGGTCTGCTCGGTCATGCTCGCTCTCGTCTCTCTCGGATGTCGCTGAGGTCCGGCTCGGTCTGGCTCGGAGCCTCGTCCGGCGGTCCCGCGGGCGGCCGGGTGGGGGCTCGTCCCGGGGCGGACCGCCGGGTGGCCATACCCTACCGGCGAGTAAGGTGCGCGGCCAGGGCGGAAGTCGCAGGTGACCGAGGGTAAGGACCGGCCGGTCGGCTTTCTCCTGCGAACGGGTTACTGCCGGGTCGGCACGGCGCGTAAATATGCCAATGTTGCCGAACCTGCGTCTACTATCCGCCCCCGCCTGCCAGCGAGGGCCCGCCGTTTGTATAGTGTCCGCCAGCAGCCACCGGCTGCACGGCTGGAGCGCCCTCCCTCACAGCGGGACGCCCACTCGCCGTTACTGCCCCACCCGGGTGTCCCACACACACCGGGTGTGACATCGGGACGGATACATGGTGCTGGGGGAGATCCCGACGACCCGCGTGTCCGCGCGACTGCAGCAGTCGCCCGGTCACCTCATCCGCGTTGCACAGCAGGTTCACACCCGTCTGTGGTCCGAACACGTCGGAGCCGATCTCACGGCTCCGCAGTTCGCCGTACTGCTGGTCCTCGCCCTCGAACCGGGTGCTGACCAGCGGACGGTCGGCGAGCGCGCCTCGCTGGACAAGGCCACGATGGCCGAGATGGTCGCCCGGCTGGTCCGGCGTGGCCTGGTGCTGCGACGCCGCGACCCGGCCGACGGCCGGCGCAAACTGCTCGCTCTCTCGCAGAGTGGCGCCCAGGCGGTGCGCGAGGCCACCGGCGGTGTGGTCCGTGTGCAGCGCACGCTCTTCGAGCCGCTCACGGCCGAGGAGCAGCTGGAAATCGTCCGCGTGATGGCCAAGATAGCCAGGCTGGAGCCCGCTGCGGTCGCCGTCCTCACCGACGCGCGGCCGATGCTGGACGCCCAGCGGGCGATCGGCTACCTGATCAGGGTGAGCCAGCAGGTGCACACCAAGCTCTGGTCGGAGCACGTCGGTTCGGAGCTGACGGCGCCGCAGTACGCGGTGCTCGACGCGCTCGAGCTGGAGCCGGGCGCCGACCAGCGCACGGTCGGCGAGCTGGCCTCGCTGGACAAGGCCACGATGGCCGAGATGGTCAGCCGGCTGGTCCGGCGCGGTCTGGTCCAGCGCCGGCGCGACCCCTCGGACGGGCGGCGCAACCTGCTGTCGCTCTCGCCGGCGGGTCAGGACCTGCTGCACCGTTCGGCCGCGGGCGTCGCCCAGGTCCAGCGGTTGTTGCTGGCTCCGCTGGACGAGCACGAGCACGAGCCCGCGCTCGCGCTGATCGCCAAGGCGGGTCGGCTCTAGGCTTCGCGCTCCGAGCTCCCGCCAAAACGATTCGCCAACGCACTGAAGGCCGCCGACCCGGAAGGGGGAAGGCGGCCTTCAGGCTTGACTGCCCTCGGTGCCTGACTGCCGCTCGGTGCTTGACGACCCCTCGGCTCGACGGCGCGGTTCGACGGTTCTGCCGGACGGCTCCGTTCGACCCGGTCCGGCTCGACTCTGTTCAACGGCCCCGGGGCCGGCCGGAGCGTGCCCGGCGGGGCTGCCGGACACGCTCCCGGGCGGGCGCGTCAGTTCCAGTCGAACTCCTGCGGGTCCGGGCCGATCCGCTTGCCGGTGGCGATGCCGGCGATCGCGGCGAGGTCGGCCGCGTCCAGCTCGAAGCCGGTGACGTCCAGGTTCTCCTTGATCCGGGACGGGGTGACCGACTTCGGGATCGCGATGACGCCGCTCTGCAGGTGCCAGCGGAGCACCACCTGGGCGACCGTGCGCCCGTGCTTCTCGGCGATCTTCACCAGGGCCTGCTCGGAGAGCAGCTCCTTGCCCTGGCCCAGCGGGCTCCAGGCCTCGGTGGCGATGCCGTGCTCGGCGTGGAAGGCGCGCAGCTCGTCCTGCGGGAAGTACGGGTGCAGCTCGACCTGGTTCAGCACCGGCTTGACCGAGGCCTCGTCGAGCAGGCGGGTGAGCTGCTCGGTACCGAAGTTGGAGACGCCGACCGACTTCACCCGGCCGTCGGCGAGCAGCTGCTCGAAGGCCTTCCAGACGTTGAGGTAGCTGCCGTGCATCGGGCGCGGCCAGTGGATCAGGTAGAGGTCCACGTAGTCGAGCCCGAGCTTGGCCAGCGAGGCGTCGAACTCGCGCAGCACCGCGTCCCGGCCCTGCTCGCCCGTCCAGTCGCGGGTGCCCGAGTTCCACAGCTTGGTGGTGATGTAGAGGTCCTCGCGGGCCACGCCGCCGGCGAGGGCCTCGGCGACGGCCTGGCCGGTGCCGGTCTCGTTCTCGTAGATGGCCGCGGTGTCGATCGAGCGGTAACCCGTCTCGATGGCGGTGCGGACGGCCGCCGTGGCCTCCGCGTCCGGGACCTGCCAGACGCCGAAGCCCAGCTGCGGGATCTGCGAGCCGTCGTTGAGGGTGACGGTGGGGATGCTGCTCACGGGACGGGGTGCCCTCCTGGTCGACCATCTGCTTCCACTGGGGCAACCTGTGCGGTGTCCCGGTTTGTTCCCGGACCGGAAAAGAATTTTCTGACGCGGTGTACCGGCGCATGCAGCGGGCTTTGGGCGGGCCGTGGGCGGGTGGCGCGGGGGTGGTAGGCGGGCCCGGGGTCGGGCCGGGGCGGGGGTGGCGGTCGGGTCCGGGGCGGCTTCGGGGCGGCTGTGGTGGGGGCGTGAGCGGGGGCGCGCGCCGCCGAAAACCTGTTGCGTAGGTCACATTCGGGTTGGCAGGCTCCCTGTCATGACCTCCTGACCAGCCCGGCCGTGACCATACCGGCCGCACCTCGCCCCCTCGCATCCGCGCGCGACCCGCGCCCTCTGCGCCACCTGCCCGTACCACCCGCAACGGAGCGTCATGCCGCTCAAGACCCTGCCGCTGGCCGATCCCGGCGGCCCAGACCTCTCCTCTCCCCTCGCCTTCCTGCGCTGGCTCCAGCGCAGCCAGCGGCGCGGCCAGGTGCTCGCCACCTGCTGGGCGTTGCTCGAGATGGGCTGCCAGGCAGCCCTGCCGGTGCCGCTCGGCCTGGGCGTCCAGGCCGCCGTCGACGGTGACGCCGGCGGAATCTGGCGGGCCGGCGCCGCCGCGCTCGCCCTCGCCGCCGTGGCCGCGCTCGGCACCGTCCTGCTGCACCGCCAGGCGGTGTGGAACTGGATCCACGCCGCCACCCAGGTCCGCCAGCTGGTGGCCCGCCAGGCCTCGCACCTCGGCACCGGGCTGTCCCGGCGGATCGCCACCGGCGAGATCGTCGCGGTCGGCAGCGGCGACGTCGAGAAGATCGGCTGGTACGTCGAGCTGGTCGCCCGGGTCCGCGGCGCGGTGATCGTCTGGCTGGCCGTCAGCTCCGCGGTGCTGGTCACCGAGCCGGTGCTCGGCCTCGCCGTCCTGCTCGGCGTCCCGGTACTGGCCGCCGCGGTCTGGCCGCTGCTCGGCCCGTTCGAGCGGCGCTACACCGAGCAGCGCACGCTCGGCGGCAAGGCCACCGAGCTGGCGGCCGACACCGTCGCCGGGCTCCGGGTGCTGCGCGGCATCGGGGGCGAGGAGCTGTTCCTCGCCCGCTACCGGGCGGCCTCCCAGAAGGTCCGCGCCGCCGCCGTCCGCTCGGCCCGGGTCTGGTCGCTGATGCAGGCCCAACAGGTGCTGCTGCCCGGCCTGTTCGTGGTCGGCGTCACCTGGTACGGCGCCCATCTGGCCGCCACCGGGGGGATCGGCATCGGCACCCTGATCGCCGTCTACGGCTCCACCGCGTTCCTGGCCGCGCCGCTGCGCATCCTCGGTGAGGCGGCACACGCATGGAGCGTCGCCCGGGTCTCCGCCGGGCGCGCCGTCCGGGTGCTCTCGCTCAGCCGGACCACCGGCACCCCGGACGCGGAGCTGACCAGGCCCGGGCAGTCCGACCTGTACGACCCGGCCTCCGGGCTCACCGCCCGGGCCGGCGAGCTGACGGCCGTGGTCTGCGGCGACCCGGACGTCGCCGGCGAGCTCGCCGAGCGGCTCGGCGGGCACGTGCCTCCGGCCGACGGGGATCAGCCGCAGCCGTCCGCGCGGCTGGGCGGTACCGAGCTGGACGCCGTCCCGCTGGCCGAGGCACGGGCGGCGGTGCTCGTCCACGACAAGGAGCCGGTGCTGCTCTCCGGCACCCTGGCCGCCCTGCTCGACATCCCCGCCTCGGGCCGGGTCACGCCCGCCGAGGCGCTGGCCGCCGCCCGTGCCGAGGACGTCCTGGACGCCCTGGTCGACGGCTCGCCCGACTGCGGTGGGGATGCCATGCGGGCCGGGATCACCGAGCGAGGCCGCTCGCTCTCCGGCGGCCAGCGCCAGCGGCTGGCGCTCGCCCGATCGCTGCTGGCCGATCCTCCGGTGCTCGTCCTGGACGAGCCCACCAGCGCGGTCGACGCGCACACCGAGTCCCGGATCGCGGCCGGGCTCCGCAAGAACCGCGAGGGGCGCACCACCGTGGTGTTCGCGACCAGCCCGCTGCTGCTCGACCGGGCGGACCGGGTGGTGCTGCTCCAGGGCGGCCGGGCCGTCGCCGCCGGTCGGCATCGTGAGCTGATGCAGACCGAGCCCGCCTACCGCGCGGTGGTCACCCGCGAGGAGGAGCCGGCCACGGTCGGGGAGAGCGTGTGAACGCCACCACCCCGCAGCCGACCCCGACCCCGACCCCGACCCCGCCCCTGAACCCGCACCCGACCCTGCCGCACCCGGCTCCGCGGCGGGCGGCACCGCCGGGGAGCGCCGCACCCGTCCGGCCACCAGACCAACCGAGGAGCACCGTATGAAGCCCCCCGTCCAACAGGAACAGGGGCCGGCCACCACCCTTCCGGTCGGCTCCCCGGCCGCCGTCCGCGCCTACCTGCGGCTGCTCGCCCGGCGGCACCGGGCCGGGTTCTCCTCGGTGGTGGCGCTGCACTCGGTGGCCACCGTCGCCGGGCTGGTCGGGCCGTGGGTGCTCGGCACCCTGGTCGAGTCGCTGGCCACCGGCACCGCCGAGTCCACCATCGCGGTCGCCGTCGGCTGGTACCTGCTGGCGCTGGTCGTGCAGTCGGCCTTCACCTGGTGGTCGAGGCTGCGTGGCAGCATCCTCGGCGAGCGGGTCCTGGCCGACCTCCGGGAGGACTTCCTGGTCCGCTCGGTGACCCTGCCCACCGGGGTCCTGGAGCGGGCCGGCACGGGGGACTTGGTCTCCCGCGGCACCACCGACATCGACCGGCTGGACAAGTCGGTCCGCGAGGCGGTGCCCGAGCTGGCCGTGGCGGTGGTCTCGCTGCTGCTGGTCCTGGGCGCCCTGGTGGTCACCTCGCCGCTGCTCGCGCTCACCTCGCTGATCGGCCTGCCGCTGCTGCTGGCCACCTCGCGCTGGTACTTCCGGCGGGCCCCGCAGTCCTACCGGAACGAGTCGGCCGGGTACGCCGCGGTGAACACCGTGCTGGCCGAGACGGTCGACGCCGGGCGGACGGTCGAGGCGCTGCGCCTCGGCGACGAGCGGGTCCGGCTGACCGACCGCAAGCTCGGCGAGTGGCTCGCCTGGGAGCGGTACACCCTCTGGCTGCGTTCGGTCTGGTTCCCGACCATCGACGCGGTCTACACCCTGGCCGTGCTCGGCACGCTGGTGCTCGGCGGGCTGTTCACGCTGCGGGGCTGGATCACCGTCGGCCAGCTGACCACCGGGGTGCTCTACGCCCAGGCGCTCACCGGCCCGGTCGACCTGATCCTGCGCTGGTACGACGAACTGCAGATCGGGCAGGCCTCGCTGGCGCGGCTGGTCGGGGTCCGTGAGGTGCCCGAGCAGGAGAGCGACGAGGAGGCCCGGCCGGACGGCCGCCGGGTCGAGGCGAAGGACGTCCGGTTCGGCTACCGCGAGGGCGCCGACGTCCTGCACGGCATCAGCCTGGACGTCGCCCCGGGCAGCCGGGTCGCCCTGGTCGGGCCGTCCGGTGCGGGCAAGTCCACCCTGGGCCGGCTGCTGGCCGGGATCTACGCACCCGGCCGGGGCACCGTGACGCTCGGCGGGGCGGCGCTGGCGCGGATGCCGGCCGAGCGGGTCCGGGCCCAGGTCGCGCTGGTCAACCAGGAGCACCACGTCTTCGTCGGCACCCTGCGGGACAACCTCCGGCTGGCCGCGCCGGGCGCCGACGACACCCAGCTGCGCGCCGCGCTGGACGCCGTGGACGCCGGCGAGTGGGTGGACGCGCTGGCGGAGGGCCTGGACACCGAGGTCGGTTCGGGCGGCGCCGCACTCACCCCGCCGCAGGCGCAGCAGCTGGCCCTGGCCCGGCTGGTGCTGGCCGACCCGCACACCCTGGTGCTCGACGAGGCCACCTCGCTGCTGGACCCGCGGGCCGCGCGGCACCTGGAGCGTTCGCTCTCCCGGGTACTGGAGGGCCGGACGGTGATCGCCATCGCCCACCGGCTGCACACCGCGCACGACGCGGACGTGATCGCGGTGGTCGAGGGCGGGCGGATCAGCGAGTACGGGAGCCACCCGGAGCTGGTGGCGGCCGGCGGCCCGTACGCCGCCCTCTGGCGCTCCTGGAGGGACGAGCCGTAGCCGTGGCCGGCACCCGCTGACCGGCGCAAACCCGCACGGGGCAGGCTTGCCCCGTGCGGGTTAACCCCGGGCGCGTGAGCCGCACAAATCAACCGACCGGCCCGCAGACTGCGCGTGTGACCAAGATTTCAGACGGCTCGTCCGGGGCCAAGCGCGGTGAGATCGGTGGCATTCCCACCCGGTACATCGGGATCGGCGTCCTCGTCGTGCTCGCGGTGTGGTTCCTGTTCGCCAACCTCGACAAGGTCAGGATCCAGTTCTGGGTCTTCACCGTCACCGCGCCGCTCTGGATCGCCCTGCTGGCCACCCTGGTGGCGGGCGGGGTGGTGGGCTGGCTGATGAAGGGGCGGCGCGGAAAGTGACCGACGCCCGCGAGGCGGCTCCCGAACCCGCGCGCGGGGCGTCCTCCTTCACGCCGCTGATCGAGCTGCGCGGCGTGAACAAGCACTTCGGGGACCTGCACGTGCTGCAGGACATCGAGCTGACGGTCGGGCGCGGCGAGGTCGTCGTGGTGATCGGGCCGTCCGGTTCGGGCAAGTCCACGCTCTGCCGGGCGATCAACCGCCTGGAGCCGATCGAGTCCGGCACCATCGCGATCGACGGCCGGCCGCTGCCCGAGGAGGGCAAGGGGCTGGCCCGGCTGCGCGCCGAGGTCGGGATGGTCTTCCAGTCCTTCAACCTCTTCGCGCACAAGACCGTGATGCAGAACGTCTCCCTGGCGCAGATCAAGGTCCGCGGACGGCCCAGGGCGGAGGCCGACGCGAAGTCCCGGGCGCTGCTGGAGCGGGTCGGGCTGGTCGCGCACGCCGACAAGTACCCGGCCCAGCTCTCCGGCGGTCAGCAGCAACGGGTGGCGATCGCCCGCGCGCTCGCCATGGACCCGAAGGCGCTGCTCTTCGACGAGCCCACCTCCGCCCTCGACCCCGAGATGATCACCGAGGTGCTGGACGTCATGCGCCGGCTCGCACACGAGGGCATGACCATGGTGGTGGTCACCCACGAGATGGGGTTCGCCCGGGCCTCGGCCAACCGGGTGGTTTTCATGACCGACGGACGGATCGTCGAGGACCGCGCCCCCGAGGACTTCTTCGGCGCCCCCGAGAGCGAGCGTGCCCGGGACTTCCTGTCGAAGATCCTGAAGCACTGAGGCCGCGCCGTGAAGAAGATCGTGACCCTCGCGGTCCTGACCGTGCTGCTGGCCGGCTGCGGCAAGGCCGGCACCCCGCCGCCGAAGGGCCCGCAGCCCAGCGCGCTGCCCAGCTATCAGGTGGAGAGCGGCACCGGCATCACCGGCTCACCCACCCTGGACGCCGCCCGCGGTCGTGGCCACCTGGTGGTCGGCGCCAAGGAGGACCAGCCCTACCTGGGGCAGAAGAACCCGGCGACAGGGCAGTACTCGGGCTTCGACATCGAGATCGCCAAGATGGTCGCCGCCGACCTCGGCTTCACCCCCGAGAAGATCGAGTTCAGGACGATCGCCTCCGCCAACCGTGAGACCGCGCTGCAGAACGGTCAGGTGGACTACTACGTCGGCACGTACACCATCAACGACAACCGGAAGAAGCTGGTCGGCTTCGCCGGCCCGTACTACGTGGCCGGCCAGTCGCTGTTGGTGCGCAGGAACGACAACGCCGTCCACGGCCCGCAGGACCTCAGCGGCAGGAAGGTCTGTTCGGCGGCCGGCTCGACCCCGTACCAGCGGATCCAGAAGGACTATCCGCAGGCCAGGCTGATCGGCTACGACAGCTACTCGGCCTGCGTGGACAACCTGATCACCTCCCAGGTGGCCGCGGTGACCACGGACAACACGATCCTGATGGGCTACGCGGCCAAGGTGCCCGACGAGCTCAAGGTGGTCGGACCGCTGTTCTCCCAGGAGCCGTACGGGATCGGGACGCCGAAGAGCGACACCGTGCTGCGCGGCGCGCTGAACGACGCCCTGGCACACCACGAGGAGAACGGCGACTGGAAGAAGGCCTACGACGCCACCCTCGGCCTCTCCGGGGTCCCGGCACCCACCCCGCCGCCGATCGACCGGTACTGAGAGGGCCGCTGTGAGGACGCTGATCGACAACTGGTCGACCTACTGGCACGGGTTCCTGGGCACCCTCTCGCTGTTCGTCGTGAGCGCCGTGCTGGCGCTGGTGCTCGGCGTGCTGATCGCGAGCTTCCGGGTCTCGCCGGTGAAGCCGCTGCGGGTCTTCGGCGCCGCGTGGGTGACGCTGTTGCGCAACACCCCGCTGACGCTGCTGTTCTTCATCGTGGTGCTGGGCCTGCCGCGGTTCGACATCACCCTGCCGTTCTTCGTCTTCGCGGTGCTCGCGCTCGGCTGCTACACCTCGGCGTTCGTCTGCGAGGCGATGCGATCGGGCGTCAACACGGTGCCGACCGGCCAGGGTGAGGCGGCCCGCAGTCTGGGGATGACCTTCGGCCAGACGATGGGCCTGGTGGTGCTGCCGCAGGCGTACCGGTCGGTGGTCGGGCCGATCGGCAGCGTGATGATCGCGCTGGCCAAGAACACCGCGATCGCCGGCGCGTTCAGCGTGACCGAACTGCTGGGCACCTACCGGACCATCAACGAGCTGGGGTACGGAATCGTCTGGACCTTCGTCTGGATCGCGGTCGGCTACCTGATCATCACCCTGGCCGTCAGCGCCGTCTTCAACCTGCTGGAACGACGTGTGGCGGTGGCGCGATGACGGCGGAATCCTCGGCGCTCTACGACATCCCCGGCCCGAGGGCGCTCGCCCGGCACCGGACGTACGGCCTGGTCGCGCTGGTGGCGATCGCCGCGCTGATCGGGTGGATCGTCTACATGCTGTTCCACACCCAGCAGTTCACCTACGAGAAGTGGATGGCCTTCGAGTACCAGGGGGTCCGGGACCTCCTGCTGCGCGGGCTGGCCAACACGCTGAAGGCCTTCGGCTGGACGGTGCTGTTCGCACTGCCGTTCGGCGCGCTGTTCGCGGCCGGGCGGCTCTCCGACCACCGGGTGGTGCGCCGGCTCTCCACGCTGGTGGTGGAGTTCTTCCGGGCCATGCCGCTGCTGGTGATGATCTTCTTCATCTTCGTCGCGCTCAAGGTGGAGCCGCTCTGGGCGCTGGTGGCCGGCCTGGTGCTCTACAACGGCTCGGTGCTGGCCGAGGTGTTCCGGGCCGGCGTGCTGGCGGTGCCCGCCGGGCAGCGCGAGGCGGCGTACGCGCTCGGCATGCGCAAGACCCAGGTGATGGCGTACGTCCTGGTGCCGCAGGCCAACCGGGCGATGCTGCCGGCCATCATCAGCCAGCTGGTGGTGGCGCTCAAGGACACCTCGCTGGGCTTCCTGATCACCTACGAGGAGTTCCTGCACGCGGGCAAGCTGGTCGCCACCAACCTGGACTACGACCTGCCGTTCATCCCGGTGGTGATGGTGATCGCGCCGATCTACATCGGCATGTGCCTGCTGCTCTCCTGGCTGGCCCGCTGGGTCGAGCGCCGCAGCAGGCGCAGCCCGAGCGTGCGCGGCGGGGCGCCGGTGGCCAAGGCCGAGGTGGTGATGGGGCTGCCGCCGTCCGTCCAGCGGTAAGCAGCAAGCAGCAAGCAGCAAGGGTAGTGAGCGGTGGCAGCGGGCGCGGGCGCTCGATGGTGGGAGAGGCGGGGCGGGCGGTTCGTCCGTAAACCATAGGTGCGCTCGGGGTAATGTCAGCGGCCTCCAAAGTCTGCTTATGATTGCCGGACGGCACGGGCGCGGGCGGGCGGAGGGGCAGTGGAGCCGGTATTCGACTCACGGCACATCAGGACCTTCCACGAGGTCGTCCGGGCGGGCTCCTACTCGGCGGCCGCCCGCGAACTCGGCTACACCCAGCCCGCCATCACCCAGCAGATGAAGGCGCTCGAGCGCTCCGTCGGGGTGCCGCTGTTCACCCGGGCCGGGCGCGGTCTGCGGCTCACGGAGGCCGGCGAGGCGCTCTCCCGGCACGCCGAGCTGATCCTCGGCAGCCTCTCCGCCGCCCAGCAGCAACTCGCCGCGCTCGCCCGGCTGCGGGCCGGCCGCGTCCGGGTCTGCGCCTTCCCCAGCGCCAACGCCACCCTGATTCCCGAGGCGATGGCGCGGCTGCTCGCCGAGCACCCCGGTGTCCGGGTCGAACTGCTGGAGGCCGAGCCACCGGACTCCGTGCAGCGTCTGCTGCGCGGTGAGTGCGACATCGCGCTGGCCTTCCGCTACCCGGGCGCGACCACCGAGGTGCCGGACGGGGTGGACGAGATTCCGCTGATGGAGGACCTCCTCACCGTCCTGCTGCCGGTCGGCCACCCGCTGGGCCGCCGGCACGCCGTCCGGCTGGTGGACCTGGACGGCGAGCGCTGGATCGCCGGCTGCCCGCGCTGCCGGGCCAACCTGCTGCACGTCTGCGCGGAGGAGGGCTTCGCCCCCGACATCGTCTTCTCCACCGATGACAACCTCGCCGTGCAGAGTCTGGTCGCCGCCGGGGTCGGGATCGCGCTGATGCCCGCGCTGGTGCTCTCCTTCATGTGCCACCGCAAGGTCACCGGGCGCGCCGTCGAGCCGCACCTGCGCCGGCAGGTCTGCGCGTACGTGCTGCGCGAGCACCGCCGGATTCCGGCCACGGCGCTGGTGCTGGACCACCTGCGGTCGGCGGCCGCGGCGCGGGTGGGCTGCTGAGCGGCGGGCTGTGGGCAGGCAGCGGGACGGCGGCGGGACGGCTGCCGAGCGGCTGCCGGACGGCTGCTGAGCCACACTGATCGATAAGCCCGCGTTGGGGTAGAGCTAACAAACCCTCGTTGGACGTGATAGGTCGCCCGGCCCGAACCTGCTGTCATGACACCCTCCGCCACGGTCGGCAGCGACCGGCTCACCGAGCGTATGACGGCCCTGGTCGGCGAGATCCGCGCCGTCGTCGACCGCGGCCTGCCACCCGAACTCACCGCCTACCTGGTTGGCGAACGCCTAGCCCCGCACCTGGGCGACGACGACCTGCTCACCGACGCCCAGCGCGAGGGCGACCCGGACCGCTACCGCCAGCACGTCCTGCACGCCGAGAGCGACGGCAGCTTCTCGGTCGTCGCCCTGGTCTGGCTGCCCGGCCAGCAGACTCCGATCCACGATCACGTCTCCTGGTGCGTGGCCGGGGTCCATCGCGGCCAGGAGAGCGAGACGCGCTACCGGCTGGTCTCCGACGGGCGCACCGCGCACCTGGTCGAGACCGAGCACGTGGTCGGGCCGGCCGGCACCGTCGCCGCCTTCGCCCCGCCCGGCGACATCCACCTGGTCCGCAACGCCTGTACGTCCACCGCCATCTCGATCCACGTCTACGGCGCCGACGTCGCCCGGCTGGGCACCAGCATCCGGCGCGTCTACCGGCTCCCCGCCGACGACCAGCGGTGATCGCGCCGTGGCACTGACCGTCCGGGAGCGGCGCGTCCGCACCCGCCTGCTGCCCCCGCTCGGCGGGGACACCCCCGGCCTGCTGCTCGCCGCCCTCGGCGTGGCCGCCGCGCTCGGCGTCCACCAGGCCGTCCCCGCCGTGCCCAAGCTCACCGCCGCCGTGGTGCTCGGCATCGCCGCCGCCCACCTGCCCGGGCTGCGGCCGGTGGTCCGCGGCGTCGCCCGGCCCGGCCTCTCCACCGCCGGGCGGCGGCTGATGCGGCTCGGCATCGTGCTGCTCGGCCTCAAGCTCAGCCTCGACGACGTGCTCGGGCTCGGCTGGGCCACCGTCGCGATGGTGCTCGCCGTGGTCGCGGCCACCTTCGCCGGCACCTGGTGGCTGGGGCGCCGGCTCGGCCTGCCCGGCGACCAGCCGCTGCTGGTCGCCACCGGGTACTCGATCTGCGGGGCCTCGGCGATCGGCGCGGTCAGCCAGGCCGCCGGCAGCGAGGAGGAGGACGTCGCCGCCTCCGTCGCCCTCGTTACCCTCTGCGGGACCCTCGCGATCGCCGTCCTCCCGCTGCTCCAGCAGCCGCTCGGGCTCGGCGAGGCCGAGTTCGGGCGCTGGGTCGGCGCCAGCGTGCACGACGTCGGGCAGGTGGTCGCCACCGCGCAGACCGGCGGGGCGGGGGCGCTGCGCGAGGCGGTGCTGGTCAAGCTGATGCGGGTGGTGCTGCTGGCGCCGCTGGTCGCCGGGGTCGCCGTCGCGGTGCGGCGGGCGCGCAAGGGCGCGGAGGGTACGGAGGGCACGGCCGCGGCCGCCGGCACGCGGCCGCCGATCGTTCCGCTGTTCGTGGCCGGGTTCCTGGTGATGATCGCGCTGCGCTCCACCGGGGTGCTGCCCGACCGGGCGCTGACGCTCGCCGGGGACGCCCAGGAGCTGCTGCTGGCGGCCGCCCTGTTCGGCCTCGGCAGCGCCGTGCACCTGCCCACCCTGATGCGCACGGGCGGGCGGATCGCGCTGCTCGGCCTCGGTTCCTGGGTGATGGTGGCGGGGGTCAGCTACGCGGGGGTGCTGCTCACGACATGACCGGACCGCGGCCGGCCTCCGCTATTGTCGGGCGGGTAGTCCGCACACCCGAGTACGCAGAGGAATCCGGATGGCCACCGCACTGCCCGCACGGGACGGCAACGACGCCGTCGTCACGCTCGACCGGCGGGAGGGCCCGTTCGGCGAGGTGGTGTTGCGGCAGCGCGGCCGGCACTTCGAGATCATCGCCAACGGCTGCTTCCTGATGGACACCGCCGACGGGCGCTCCGAGCGGTTGCTGATCCAGGCGGCGCTGGACGAGCTGGACCGGACGGGCGTGGTGGTCGAGCGGCCGTCGGTGCTGATCGGCGGGCTCGGCGTCGGCTTCTCGCTGGCGTACGCGGTGGCCGAGCGGCGGTGGGGGCGGATCGCGATCGTCGAGCGCGAGAACGCGATCATCGACTGGCACCGGACCGGCCCGCTGGCCGCCTTCTCGGCGGGCGCGCTGGAGGACGAGCGGGTGGCGGTGCTCCACACCGACCTGCTGGAGTACCTGGCGGGGGCGGACGGCGAGCGCTACGACGCGCTCTGCCTCGACATCGACAACGGCCCGGACTGGACGGTCACCGACTCCAACGCCGGGCTGTACGGCGCGGACGGGCTCGCGGTGCTCCGGCACCGGCTGCAGGTGGGCGGGGTGCTGGCGGTCTGGAGCGCGCAGCCCTCCCCGGCCTTCGAGCAGGCGCTGCGCGCGGCGGGCTTCTCGGACGTGGTGACCCACGAGATCCCGGTCGCCCGGGGTGTGCCGGACGTGGTGCACCTGGCCCGCCGCGACGACTGAGCGGGCGACGGACCAGGCGCCGTTTCCGGCCGAACCGGCGTGCTACTTCAGGCCGTTGTCCACCGCGGCCATCAGCTCGCCGTTGCCGGTGTCACCGTCGAAGGCCCAGACCATCGCGCCGGCCAGCCCCTGGGACTTGATCCAGGCGGCCTTCCGGGCGATCTCGGTCGGGTCGTCGTAGGTGTAGAACACCGATCCGTTGTAGAGGTAGGCGAAGCCGGCCACCGGATCGCGGTAGAGGGTGTAACCGCCGCTCGTGGCAAGGTCCTTGAGCTTGTGGTAGTCCTCGAACCCGGCCTCGTAGCTGCCCGGCGCGGGGCCGGTCGCGCTCTGGAAGAGGCCGTTGGTGGTGCCGCGCGGCACGCCCGTCCAGCCGCGTCCGTAGAACGGGATGCCCAGGGTGAGCTTGCTCTTGGGGGCGCCGCCGTTGACGTAGGCGTTGATCGCGATCTCCGAGCTGAACTGCCGGTCCGGGGTGGACGGGTCGCCGGCGGCGAGCTTGAGCGCGGACTGCTGGTTGGTGCTCATCTCCCAGCCGCCGTGGTAGTCGTAGCCCTGGACGGTGGCGAAGTCGAAGGCGCCGAAGAGGCCGGGGACGTCGATCCCCGCGGTGATCTTCGCCGGGTCGGCCGGGAGGAAGGCGCTCAGCGTGTAGTGCTTGCCGGTGGTGGCACCGAGCGCGTCCAGCTGACGGCGGAACTCCTGGGCCAGAAGCGTGTAGTTGGCCTTGTCGGTGGGCCGGAAGATGTTCCCGTCGTGCCCGCCGGAGGCCGGCCACTCCCAGTCGAGGTCGATGCCGTCGAAGATGTTGGCCGCGCTGCCCGCGCCGCCGCGGCCGTCGATGACCGGCAGGTTGCCCTTGATGTACATGTCGATGCAGGAGCTGACCAGCGCCTTGCGGGAGGCGTCGGTGGCGGCCGCGTCGGAGAACCACTTGCTGTACGACCAACCGCCCAGCGAGATCTGGATCTTGAGGTTGGGGTACTTGGCCTTGAGCTGCTTCAGCTGGTTGAAGTTGCCGGCCAGCGGCTGGTCCCAGGTGTCGGTGGTGCCGGCCACCGAGCTGCCGGCGTCCCAGCCCTTGCCGAAGTCGGCCCAGGCGTCACCGGCGCCGTCGCCCGCGTTCGGGTCGTTGTCCGGACCGGCCGCCTTGTTGGTGATGAAGCACTGCTTGGTGGTCGGGTGGATGTTGGCGAAGGCGTAGTTGAGCGTGGTGAGCCGGCCCGCCGAGCCGGAGGTGTCGAGCTTCTTCACGCTGTACCCACGGGCGTAGATGCTCCACTGCGTGAAGTAGCCGATCTTCAGCGCGCCGGGGTTGGTGCCGCCGGGCTTGGTCTTGCCGGTCGCCGGGGCCGAGGCGGGGGAGACGTTGCCGGCCGCGTCGCGGGCCTTCACGGTGAAGGTGTACGAGGTGTCCGGCGCCAGGTTGCCGACGGTGGCGGACGGCGTGGTGACGGTCGCGGCGAGGGCGGTGCCGTTGTAGACGTCGTAGGCGGTGACGCCGACGTTGTCGGTGCTGGCCGCCCAGGTCAGCGAGATGCTGTTGGCGTCCGACCCGGTGACGCCCGGGGTGCCGGGAGCGGTCGGCGCCTGCTTGTCCGGGTCGACGGGCGGCTTGGTGGTGACGCTGACCGGGCCCGCGGCGGCCGAGCGGTTGCCCGCGGCGTCGAAGGCCTGGACGGTGAACTGGTAGGCGGTGTCGGCGGTGAGGCCCTGGACGGTGAGCGCGGTGGTGCCGCCGCCGGTGGTGGCGACCTTGGTGGCGCCCTGGAACACGTCGTAGCCGGTGACCCCGACGTTGTCGGTGCTCGCCGTCCAGGACAGGTCGACGGTCGTCTGCGTGGCGTTGCCGGCCGTGAGACCGCCCGGAACGGTCGGCGCGGTCTGGTCCCCGCCGGTGCCGTCGCACGGCCGGCCGTTCAGCTTGCAGTTGAGCAGCGGCTTGTAGCTGCCGGAATAGGCGATGTTGAAGCCGAAGTTGTACGAGCCTCCGGGCGGCAGGGTGGCGGCCCAGCTCGGGTTCTTGACCGTGACGTGCGAACTCGCGGTGGTGTAGGTCGCGTTCCAGAGCGAGGCGACCGTGTTGCCCGACGGCAGGTCGAACTCCAGCGTCCAGCCGTTGACCGTGGTGCTGGAGCCGTTGGAGATGGTGTACCCGCCCTCGTAGCCACTGCCCCAGTCGCTGCCCTTGGTGAAGGTCGCGGTGGCGGACCCGGCGGCGTGCGCGGCGGTGCTGGGGAGGGAGGCGGCGAGCAGCGGGACGAGCAGTGTCCCGGCCGCCAGCAGGGGCAGCTTGATCCGACGTCTGCGCATGGATGTGGCTCCTGTCCCGGGGCCTCCGGGCATGCCGGGTCGCCCCGTTACCTGTGGGGAGGTGTCAGGTGCGTGGAGCAGCGTGCGGGCGCTCCGGCCGTGGGGCGGCGCGGAGCGGGAGACCTCGGGCCGTCGGGGTGCCGCGGAGGATCCTGTGTTCCCCGAGGGTAGGGAGCCGGCCGGCAACTGGCAATAGGTCTGTACCAGTTGGCCGGCGTGGGCATGACCGCGCGGGTGCGGGAGCGCGGTCGGCCGGGGGTGCGGCCGGCGGCGGCTGATCGCGCGTGCGTCCGGGACGAGGGTGGAAGCGTACGGAGGGCCGCCCACGCGGGGCGGCCCTCCGTACGCGGCAGGCCTCAGCCGAAGGGGCTGTTCTCCGGGGCGACGGCCGGCGGGGCCTCGGCGGCGTCCGTCGTGGTCGTCCCGGACAGCGACGGGCTGAAGGCGAAGGGGTTGAAGTCCGGCGGCGGGATCGTCACCGGGGTGCCCTTCGGCTTGCCGTCGTCCTCCTGCGACCCGTCGGTCGGCACGGCGACCGTGGTCGCGGTCGTGCTCGGCGCGGGGACGGCCGGCGGGTTCGAGGGCGGCGGCGGGACGGCCGCGGCCTGCGGGAGGGTGGTACCGAACGGGTCCTTCGGCTGGTCGGCCGTCACCGTGCCGAACGGGTCGGTGACGGGGGCGGCGGCCGGCGCGGCCGCGGGGACGTCCGTCGTGGTCGTCCCGGACAGCGACGGGCTGAAGGCGAAGGGGTTGAAATCCGGCGGCGGGATCGTCACCGGGGTGCCCTTGGGACGGTCGTCCTCCTCGGCGCCCGGCACGGCGGTGTCGGTGAGCGTCGGGGGCAGCACGCCGAACGGGTCGAAGTCCGGCGGCGGGACCGCCACCGGGGTGCCCGTGGGCGTGCGGTCCGGATCGTCGGCGGGGTTGTCGGCCGGTCCGTCGTCCGGGATCAGGATTGGCTGGGCCGGCGTCGGGTCGGCCACCCGGGCGAAGGGGTTGAAGTCGGCCGGGGGGACGCGCACCGGCGTACCGCGCAGGTGCACCGGCAGTGGCGTCGCGTCGGCCGGGGCGGGCTCGGTGAAGACCGTCGGCAGCGGCGGGAGGTCCGCGGGGGCCTGGTCCGCCGGGACGCCGCGGGCCGGGGTCGGGGTGAGCACCGGGGCGGCGGTCTGCACGGGGGGAGCCGGGACGGCCGGGGCGGTGAGCTTCCCGGCGACGCCGTCCCAGCCGAACTGCACGCTCGTCAGCAGCTCGGCGAAGACCTCGGTGTACAGCTCCCAGTCCTGCTGCTGGCCGGTGGTGAGCTGGACGCAGAGCACCGAGACGCCGTCCGGCAGCGGGACGAACGCCTCCACCACCGCGGTGACCGTCCAGCGCCGTCGGCCGTCGGCGGCCAGCGGGCCGGGCACCGGGACGCTGCGGCCCTCGACCAGGACGGCGGCCGGGCCGGCCGGCAGCAGCACCGTCCAGACCTCGGCGTGTCGGCGGACGGTGGCCAGCTCGGTCGCGAGCCCGGTGATCGGCAGCGGGTGCTGGGCGAGCGAGACCACCAGGGTGGCGTCGCTGGGGCGGCCGTCCGCCTCGACGGCGCAGACGCCCGCGTAGACGGTGCCCGAGGCGGTGAAGGCGTCCGCCAGGGAGGCGGCGACCACCGCGAAGTCGCGGCGAGGCTCCGGGCCGGTGCCGCTGAACAGCTCCTCGGCGACCTCGGCCAGATGGGCGGTCAGCTCGGCGGCCGCCGCAGCGGTGGCCGGGTCGACGCCCTGGACGGTGACCGCGCCGCCGGCGGCCGGGCCGGCGGGCACCGTGCGGGCCGAGACACCGGGCGGGCCGCCGGGGGAGGTCAGCGGGTGGAAGCCGGGCGGCACGACGAGGCGGACCTCGGCGCCGGCGCCGGTGGCCAGCTCGACCGGCTGCCGGGTCTGCTGCCCGGAGGCGAGGGCGGCCAGCGCGGCGGCGAAGGGCGGGCGGAGCTTGGGGTCGGCGGCCTCGCCGGCCACCGGCAGCTCGAACAGCGCGGCCGAGAGGGTGCCCCGGTCGGCCACCGCACCGCGCAACGCGCCGCCGCCGTACCGGGCGTGCAGCGCATCGGCGGCCAGTGCGGCCACCTGGGCGCCGGTGCCGGGGCGGGCCGTCCCGGCGGTGACGACGGTGCCCAGCCGGTCGACCGCGTCGTACACCGGGCCGTTGGGGGCGAGCCGCAGGTTGAACAGCGTCTCCGCCGCGGGGTGCGTGCCGCTGCGCAGCGCGGTGAGCGAGGCCGCCGGGTGGCGCGAGGCCTGCGGTGAGAAGAGGGCGTCGGTGAGCGCGCCGAGTGTCGCGGAAACCTGCTCCGCGGCGGCGAAGGGGTTGGCTTCCGTGGTGAACTGGCCGTCCTGGGTCAACTGATGAGCCCCCGCTCTGCTCCGTCTGCGTTCGGTGGTCCGGGCGCGCCGGTGACCGGCGTGCCGTCAGATCCGTGGACATTCCTATCAGAGGCCGAGGTCGGGGCAGAACCGGCGGCCATGCGCAGGGCCTGCCGGCCGTCAGTTCGCGGGCCCGGCCGCCAGCTCGGCGACGGCGTCCGCGAGGCCGGGGACGGTGAACAGGGCGGCGAGGTCGCGCACCAGCCGCCCGGTCGGGCCGTCGGGGCGCTCCCCGGCGAAGAACCCGGCGAGTTCGGCGGCCAGCGCGGGCTCCCGGGCGGCGGTCAGGGTCAGTGCGGCCACGAACTCCTGGACCAGGTGGAGCTGGAGCTCCTCCAGCGGTACCGAGCGCTCGGCCAGCCACTCCAGGGAGGTGATCTCGGCGTTGGCGATCCAGGCGCGCACGGTGAGCCGCAGGCCCGGGCTGGGCGAGGGAACGGCCAGGTGGGCCAGGATCTGGTCGGCCGCGGCCCGCCGGACCTCGTCGATCACCGCGGACGTCCCGGCGCTGGCCGCCACCGAGCCGCCGCGCAGCAGCGCCGCGAAGCCGGGGCCGTGGCTCTGCACGAAGTCCAGGTAGCGGCCCATCACCCGGTGCAGCCGCTCGGAGAGCGGGCCCTCGGCGGGCTCCTCGAACCGGCCGGCCAGCTCCTGGCCGGCCCTGCGCAGCGACTCCTCGTACAGCGCCTGCTTGCCCGGGAAGTAGTGGTAGACCAGGGGCCGGGAGGCGCCGGCGGCGGCCGCGATGTCGTCGATCGACACCTCCTCGGGCGGGCGGCGGCTGAACAGCTCCAGCGCGACGGCGATCAGCTGCTCGCGCCGCTCGTCGACGCTGAGCCGCCGGCGGGGCTTCTCGGCGGCCTTTCCGGCACCCTTTGCCGTACTCGTGGCGGCGCCCTTCTCGGTGCCCTTGCCAGTGCCCTTGCCAGTGCCCTTGCCGGTGGCCGGCCCGGCGTCGGGGCCGGGGCTCCGGCGGGGGCGCGCGGACGTGGGCGACGCCGACGGCGTACGGGAGGCCATGCGCGCCACCCTATCCGGCCGCGCTACCCGCGCAGTTCCTGGTAGCGGCGGTACGCCTCCAGCCCGTCGGGGACGAACTCGTCGCGGGCCAGCCGCTCGTCCAGCTCCGCCGGGGTGAGCCAGGCGTGCCAGGCGACCTCCGACTCCTGCGGCGACACCGGGCCGTCCCACTCCGCCTCGTAAAGGTCGCACCACCAGGAGAGGCCCTCCTGGCGGAACAGGAACTTGAGCAGCGGCCGGGGCTCGATCCCCCGCACGCCGAGCTCCTCCTCGGCCTCCCGGACGGCGGCGCTCGCGTACGTCTCGCCGGCGCCGACCACGCCGCCGACGAACATGTCGTGCATGCCCGGGGCGAACAGCTTGGTGTCGGTACGCCGGTGGACGAAGATCCGCCCGGCCGGGTCGCGGACCAGGATGAAGACGCAGCGGTGCGTCAGCCCGTCCCGGTACACCTCCCCGCGCGGGGCGGTCCCGATCACCCGGTCGTGCTCGTCGACGACGTCCAGCAGCTCTTCGGCAGGGTTGGTCATGACGGACAGGTTAGGGTTTCCGGGCCCGGTTCGAACGGCTCGAACGGTTCGAACGCGGGACACTGGACCAATGTCGGACGAGTCTGGGCGGCGCGCGGTGGTGGAGATCTGGGGCGAGACGGCCGAGGGCTTCGAGCCGGTACGGGACGCCTTCGCCCGCAACTTCGACGAGTACGGCGAGCTGGGCGCGGCCTTCGCGCTGTACGTGCGCGGGCGCAAGGTGGTCGACCTCTGGGGCGGCGACGCCCGGCCGGAGGTCGGCGGACGGCCCGCGCCGGCCGTGCCGTGGACGGCCGACACCGCGCAGGTGCTGCGCTCCGTCACCAAGGGCCTGACCGCCACCACCGCGCTGCTGCTGGCCGACCGCGGACAGCTCGACCTGGACGCCCCGGTCGCCTCGTACTGGCCGGAGTTCAAGGCCGCGGGCAAGGACCGGGTGCCGGTGAGCTGGCTGCTCTCGCACCAGGCCGGCGTGCCCGCACTGGACGTGCCGCTGCGGCTGGAGGACGTGCTGACCTGGGAGCCGGCGGCCGCTGCCGTCGCCGCCCAGGCGCCCGCCTGGGAGCCGGGCACCGCGCACGGCTACCACCCGTACACCTTCGGCTGGCTGGTCGGCGAGGTGGTCCGGCGGGTGAGCGGGCGCACCGTCGGCCAGTACTTCGCCGAGGAGATCGCCCGGCCGCTCGGCCTCGACCTGTGGATCGGGCTGCCGGCCGGCGCAGCGCCGCGGGTCGGCAGGCTGGTCGACCTGCCCGCGCCGGAGGCCGCCCGGACCGGGCCGAGCGGGCTGCGGCTGCGCCCCAAGCAGTCGGTCCGGGACGCCTACCAGGACCCGGCCTCGCTGACCGCCCGGGCCTTCGCCTCGGTGCGGCCCGGGGTGGACCTCAACGACCCTGCGGTGCAGGCCGCGGAGATCCCCGGGGCGGGCGGGATCGGCACCGCCCGCTCGCTGGCCCGGTTCTACGCGGCGCTGGTCGGCGCGGCCGACCGGCACGGTTCCGGGGCGGGCGAGGCCCTGCCGCCGCTGCTCGGTGCGGAGGTGCTGACGCGCGCGGCCGGGCCGGTGGTGAGCGGGCCGGACCGGGTGCTGATCGTCAACTCGACGTTCGGCCTCGGCTTCTTCCGGCACGGCCCGACCGCGCTGATGGCCTCGCCGGCGAGCTTCGGCCACCCGGGCCGGGGCGGCTCGCTCGGCTTCGCCGACCCGGACCTGGGGCTGGGCTTCGGTTACGTCACCAACGGCATGCAGCCCGGGGTGACGGGCGACATCCGCTCGCGGAACCTGATCCGCGCGGTGCGCGGCTGCCTCGGGCTGCCCGCCTAGGGCTCGGGCTCGCCGGCCCGGGCCGGACCGGCGTCGGGCAGAGCCGTGCCGCGTGCGGCCTGCCGGTGTCAGGCAGGGCCCGCGTCAGGCCTGGCCGGTCTCGAAGCGCGAGATCTTCCCGTTGTCGACGACGAAGCGCCAGGCGGTGCGCATCTCGCCCCAGGTGTCGTTGCTGTAGTTGGCGACCAGCGCGTGCCCGCCGTCGGACTCGGACTGGACGTCCATGCGGCCGCGGCTGGAGAAGATCTCCCGCTCCGTCCAGTCGTCGATGTCCCGGTCGGATCCGTCGTCGGACATGGTCGCGCCCGGGGCGAGCAGCGCCTGGAAGGCGGCCCGGTCGCCGGCGTTGACCGCGGCGACGAAGGAGCGGACGGTCGGGTCGGACAGTTTGGCGATGGCGATGGTCATGGGGTCTCCCAGGGGGACGACGGGTGTGGACTTCCTGTTTATTGCGTCGCCCGGGCGTGTCCGGGAATGTCGGCGGCGAGTCGGATATTTTCCAAATTCGTGTACTTAGATCCGGCTATGGGCGATTTGCGCGGAGAAGGGAGGCCCGTATGGGTCCGGCCGAACTGCTCGTCCTGACGTTCCCGCAGCAGACCATCACCGTGGAGGCGGCCACCGCACTGGGCAAGCTGCGCACCGCGGGCGACATCCGCGTGCTCGACTCCCTCGTGGTGACACGGCACCCGGAGGGCGAGACGACGTACGGCGAACTCGCCGACTTCGAGCACCTGTGCGGTGTCGTCCCGGACGGGAACGCCGGACTGCCGCTGATCGGGCCGGAGGACGCCCAGGAGGCGGCGGAGCTGCTGGCGCCGGGGACGGTGGCGCTGCTGGTGCTGATCGAACACGTCTGGGCGCAGGAGGCCGCCGAGGCACTGCGCGCGGTCGGGGGGCGGATCGCCTCGGGCGTCCGGATCCCGCCGGAGCACATCGACGAGGCCGTCCGTGCGGCCCAGGCGCACCGCGCGGCCGGGAAGTGAGGACGCCGTGTTCCGACCCTCGCGCCCGATCCGCCCGGTGCGGGTGATACGGCCGGTGGGCGCACCCGGGCCCAGCCCGTCCGGGTCCAGCGTGTCCAGTGGGTCCAGCCCGTCCAGCAGGTCGCCGCACCGGCCCCGCAGGCGGTGCGGACCGCGCCCGGCGGCGCGCCGGACATCGCGCCGGACATCGCCGACAAGCTCGCCGACCTGGGCCGCATGGCCCAGCAGGGCCTGCTCACCCCCGAGGAGTTCGCGGCGGCGAAGGCGCGGCTGCTCGGGGGGTGAGCCCGGGAGAAAACGCGCCGGCGCCCCGTCCGGGGTGCCCGGCCGCGGACCACGGGGAGTGGTGGCGGAGTGGGAAGTCGGCCGGTCCGGCTTCCCACTCCGCGTTCCCGGGCGCCGGCCTCACCGGGTGAGGCCGGACACCCCACGCTCCCGGGGGTGGGCCTAGAAGAAGCCGAGGGCGTCGGGGGAGTAGCTGACCAGCAGGTTCTTGGTCTGCTGGTAGTGCTCCAGCACCGCCTTGTGGTTCTCCCGGCCGATGCCGGAGTTCTTGTAACCGCCGAATGCCGCATGCGCCGGGTAGGCGTGGTAGCAGTTGGTCCAGACCCGGCCCGCCTGGATGGCCCGCCCGGCCCGGTACGCGGTGCTGCCGTCCCTGGTCCAGACGCCCGCGCCCAGGCCGTACAAGGTGTCGTTGGCGAGCGCTATGCCGTCGTCGAAGTCCTCGAAGCGGGTGACCGAGACGACCGGTCCGAAGATCTCCTCCTGGAAGATCCGCATGCTGTTGACGCCCTCGAACACGGTGGGCGTCACGTAGTAGCCGCCGGCGAGCGACCCGCCGAGGTCGGCGCGTTCGCCGCCGGCCAGCACCTTGGCTCCCTCGGCCTGCCCGATCTCGATGTAGGCGAGGATCTTCTTCAGCTGGTCGTCGCTGGCCTGGGCGCCGACCTGGGTCTCGGTGTCCAGCGGGTTGCCCTGGCGCATCGACCGCACCCGCTCCAGGCCGTCGGCCAGCAGCCGGTCGTAGACCGCGGACTGGATCAGTGCCCGGCTCGGGCAGGTGCAGACCTCGCCCTGGTTGAGGGCGAACATCGCGAAGCCCTCCAGCGCCTTGTCGTAGAAGGCGTCCTGCTCGGCCGCGACGTCGGCGAAGAACAGGTTGGGGCTCTTGCCGCCGAGCTCCAGCGAGACCGGGATCAGGTTGGCGCTGGCGTACTGGGAGATCAGCCGGCCGGTGGTGGTCTCGCCGGTGAAGGCGATCTTGCGGATCCGGCTGCTGGAGGCCAGCGGGCGGCCGGCCTCCAGTCCGTAGCCGTTGACCACGTTGACGACGCCGGGCGGCAGCAGGTCGGCGATCAGCTCGACCAGCACCAGGATCGACGCCGGTGTCTGCTCGGCGGGCTTGAGCACCACCGCGTTGCCGGCGGCCAGGGCCGGGGCGAGCTTCCAGACCGCCATCAGGATCGGGAAGTTCCACGGGATGATCTGGCCGACCACGCCCAGCGGCTCGTGGAAGTGGTACGCCACGGTGTCCTCGTCCAGCTGGGAGAGGCCGCCCTCCTGGGCGCGCAGCGCGCCGGCGAAGTAGCGCAGGTGGTCGACGGCGAGCGGCAGGTCGGCGGCCAGCGTCTCGCGCACCGGCTTGCCGTTCTCCCAGCTCTCCGCGACGGCCAGCGCCTCCAGGTTCGCCTCAACCCGGTCCGCGATCCGTTGCAGCACCTGGGCGCGTTCGGCGGGCGGGGTGCGGCCCCAGGCCGGCGCGGCGGCGTGGGCGGCGTCGAGCGCGGCCTCGATGTCCTCGGCGGTGCCGCGGGCGACCTCGGTGAAGACCTCGCCGGTGACCGGGCTGGGGTCCTCGAAGTACTCGCCGCGGACCGGAGGAGTCCACCGGCCGCCGATCCAGTGCTCGTACCGGGAACGGTAGTTGACGATGGATCCGGGGCTGCCGGGGGGCTGGTAGACCGTCATGTTCTCGGTGCCTCCTCGTTGTCGGGGCGCCGCCGCGGCGCGCGGGCCGGGCGGTGCGCCGGACCGCGGACGGGTGGCCCGGCGGCCCGGCGGAGGGAACGGACACGCACGTGGGCCGGGCGCCGCCGGGGCGCACCGCCGGTTGGCACCCTAGCCGTGGACGGCCGCTTCGGCTACGGTCCGTACTGCGGCCCTCCACGGAGGGTGCGGTGTTCCGGCCGTTTTCCGCCGCCGGGCTCGCGTGGGCCGGACGCGCCCGGAGGTGCCCCGGGCAGGCCCGGACGTGCCCGGAGGTGCTTGGGGTGGGCCTGGATGCGCCCAGCGGTGTCCCGGGCAGGCCCCGGTGGGGGCCGGGTGGCGGGCCCAGCCAGGCCCGGGCGGGCTCAGGCGGTGAGGTAACGGCCGGTCCGGGACTCCCAGTTGAGGTATCCGGCGAGCCAGGTGACCAGGCCGTCGGCGTAGCGCTGGGCGACGGCCCGTTCGACCCGCGCCAGGCCCAGCTCCCGGTGGACGTCGGGGAGCCGGTCGTACAGCTCGCGGCAGCGCTCGACCATCAGCTGGGCCTCGTCCATCACCACCGCGCAGGCCTCCTCGGCCGAGCAGCGGCGCTCCCGTTGCACGATCATCACCAGGTTGTTGACGTCTCCGCGCGGTTCCTCCAGCGGGAACGAGCGGACGTCGTTGCTGAGCGAGGGGATGTCGGCGGCGAGCTGGCGGATCTGGCGGAGCACCGGGTGGTGGAGGACGGCGGCGGGCACCTCGTAGTGGCCGAGGCGCTCCACCATGTCGAATATGGTCTCCATCGCGGCGGTGCCCCGGCGCAGGGCCAGGTAGCCGTCGCGGTCCGGCGGCCGCTCGGAGATCCGGCCGGCGGCCTCGGCGGGGTGGCTGGCCAGGTACCACTCCCAGTTGTAAGCGGCGCGCGCCTGCCAGCGTGCGGGCATGCCGCGCACGCTGCGCTCCCAGAGGTCCGCGAAGGCGGTCTCGACGGCGGAGCCCGGGTCGGGGCGGGCGCCGTGAAGGACGGCGATGAGCCGTTCGCAGATCGGGGCCACCTCGGCGGGCCGGCGGCCGAGGGGGCCGTCGAACTGGTCGTCGAAGAGGAAGTAGAAGCCCATCAGGTCGGCGGCCAGGGCGAGTTCGTCCGGCCCGGAGTCGGGGTAGCCGAGGGCGGCGAGGTCCACCACGTCCCAGTGCGCGTAGGAGGGGTGCGCGGGGTCGGGGAGCAGTGGGTGCCGGGTCAGCCACTCGCGGTGCAGTTCGGTGGCATACGGCCCGTGGGGACTGCGACGGTGCGGGAACGGAATCTGAAGTGAGGTGTCGTCAGACATCGGACTCCCGGTGCGGCGGAGGGTGGGGGCGCTGGTGGTGCTGGTGCTGGGCGTGGGGGAGTTGGGGGCGGGACTCGACAGCGCGGGTCGGAAATGGCAAGATCAACTAGCCTGGCGGGCCGTAGAGTATCCGATGCAATGATCGGACGTTAGGGATATAGGGCAATTGCCCTTGGCAAACTGTCCGAACCCTCAATCTCCGTCCCAGCCTGGGCGAACACCGAACAGCACGCCCCCCGCGGCGCTAATCTCGGCTCCACGAGCAGGGTACGGCGAGGCGGAGGCACGACGGTGACCGAGCAGGGACACGAACTTCGGGCGGGGGCGGGTACCGGAGGGCGGGAGTCGGACGCCGCACCGAGCCGGGTCAGGCTGCGCGACCGCGATGCCGAACTCCGGTCGGCCGAGGCCGCGGTGGAGAAGCTCTGCCGCGAATTCGCCGCCGGCGGCACCGAGATCGGCGAGCTGCTCACCTTCTCCGGCCGGCCCGGCATCGGCAAGACCAGCCTGCTGCACGAGGTCCGCCGGATCGCCAAGCTCCGCGAGGGCGCCACCGTCCTGTTCGCCCGCGGCGGCGAGCGCCAGTCCAACGAGCCGTACCACGTCCTGCGCCAGCTGCTCCAGCCCGTCCTCGGCGGCCTCGCCCCGTCCGAGTTCCGGCAGGTCATGGGCACCTGGGAGGAGGTCGTCGGTCCGGCCATGGGCCTCAAGCAGCCGAAGGCCGGTGCCCGCCGGCTCGACCCGCAGGGCGTGCGCGACGGCCTCGACTACGTCCTCACCCAGCTCGCCCCGCGCCGGGCGCCGCTGGTGATGATCGTCGACGACCTGCACTGGTCCGACCTCGAATCGCTCGCCTGGCTCTCCCAGTTCGCCCTCCGCGCCAGCGAACTGCCCGTCCTGCTGGTCTTCGCCTACCGGGACGACATCGCGGACTGGCAGCCCGAGGCCCAGGAGCACCAGGCCGCCGTCACCGCGCTCGCCACCCGCCGGCACGAACTCGGCCGGCTCACCCTGGTCTCCGTCACCGACATGGTCCGCGCCGAGCTCGGCGACAAGGCCGAGGACGCCTTCTGCTACGAGTTCTGGAACGTCGTCAGCGGCAACCCCTTCGAGGCCGTCGCCCTCCTGAACCAGGTCCGTGACCAGGAGCTCGACCCGGTCGAGGAGAACTCCCAGCAGCTGCGCGAACTCGCCGTCGACGCCACCGGGACCACCCTCACCGGCTGGCTGGAGCGGCTCGGCGCCAGCACCCTGCGGTTCGCCTGGGCCTGCGCCATGCTCGGCACCGACATCCGGCCCGACCTCGCCGCCCGGATCTCCACCCAGAGCCCCGAGGGCTCCCGCGAGTCCATCAAGCAACTGCGCAAGCAGCGCGTCCTCACCCAGACGCCCAACGGGAACCTCGAGTTCGTCCACCCGCTGATCGGCAGCTCGATCTACAACACGATGAAGGAGTCCACCCGGACCGGCATGCACGGCGTGGCCGCCGCCGAGATCGAGAACGCCGGGCTCGGCCTGCTCGCCGCCTCCCGCCACCTGGTCGAGACCTTCCCCGGCGAGGGTGACGACCGCACCGTCCGCAAGCTGCGCCGCGCGGCGAGCGAGCACCTCCTGATCGGCGCCCCGGAGGCCGCTCAGCGCTGCCTGCACCGCGCCCTCGCCGAGCCGCCGGACGACGACATCCGCGCCGAGGTGCTCTACGAGCTGGGCTGCTCCGCACTGCTGACCGACCCGATGGCCACCGTCAACCAGCTGAAGCTCGCGCTCGACCCCGAGGAGGGGCCGCTGCGCCCCTCGCTCCGCGTCGACGCCACCTTCCGGCTCTCCGAGGTGCTGGCGCACAGCGGCCAGCTCGGCGAGGCCGCGCGGGTCTGCCAGGAGGAGGCCGAGCAGACGGTCGACGACCCGGCCGGGCGGCTGCGGCTGGAGGCCGCCTCGTTCATGTGGCACGCCTACCGCAAGTCCGAGGAGGACGGGCCGGCCCGCTCCGCGCGGCTGGGCGCGCTCTGCCGCAGCCTCACCGGCCGCGAGGCCGCCGACCGGGCCGTCCTCGCGCTGCGCGCCTGGGACCTCACCCTGCGCGGCGAGTCCTCCGCCGAGGTGCTGCGCCACGCGGACCAGGTCCTCGACCAGGGCCGGCTGCCCAAGGGCCTCGGCTGGACCGACAACACCTGGGGCTTCGAACTGCCCGCCACGCTCGGCCTCGCCTACACCTACAGCGACCGCATCGCCCAGGCCGAGCGGCTCTTCGGCGACGCCATCGTCCAGTTCGAGATCGCCGGCTGGAGCGGTGCCCACCGGGGCTTCGCGTACTTCCTGATGGGCCTGGCCCGGTTCCGCCGCGGTCTGCTCGCCGAGGCGGAGGACTTCCTGCGCCGGGCCCTGCGGCTCTCCGAGCGGATCGGCCCCAAGCTGCCGCTCGCCTGGGACGCGGTCGGCGTCCTGGTCGACACCCTGATCGCCCGCGGCCGCATCGACGAGGCCTGGGACCTCGCGATCGGCTTCGGGTTCGGTCCGCCCTACCACGCCACCGCGATGGTGCTGCCCGACGCGGCCTCGCTCTACGGCAAGCTGCTGCTCGCCAAGGGGCGCAACGCCGGGGCCGCCGCCGCGCTCACCGAGGCCGGCGCCCAGCTGGACGCCCGCGGCTGGCACAACACGGTCTGGGCGCCCTGGGCCGGCCACCTCGCCATCGCGCTCGCCGAGGACGAGCCCGAGCGGGCCCGCGCGTACGCCCAGCGCTCCGTCCGGGACGCCCGCCGGTTCGGCACCGCCTCGGCCATCGGCACCGCGCTGCGGCTGCACGCCGAGATCGAGGACGGCCAGCAGGCGGTCGAGCTGCTGGAGGAGGCCGTGCGCCACCTCGGGCAGTCGCCCGCCGGCTACGAGCACGCCGTCGCCCTGGTGGACCTCGGCGCCGCGCTGCGCCGGGTCGGCCGGCTGGAGGACGCCCAGGAGTTCCTCTACCAGGGCATCGAGCTGGCCCAGCACTGCGCCGCCGACGGCCTGGTCGACCGGGCCCGCCGCGAGCTGGCCAACTACGGCCTGCGGCCCAACCGCCTCGGCGACGTCCGGGAGATGCTCAGCCAGCCCGAGTGGGACGTCGCCCGGCTCGCCGTCCGGGGTGTGCCGCCGCAGCGGATCGCCGAGGAGCTGGGCGTCCACCTCAGCCTGGTCAGCCGTCGGCTCGCGGCCGTGTACCGCAAGGCGGGCAGCGGCCCGGACGGCCTCGCCTCGGCGCTCGGCCTGCCGCCCGAGCAGCGCGACGGTACGCCGGAGCGGCGCGAGGGCCCGGCGCAGAGGCGTGAGGGCGCGGCGGACCCGCAGGGTGGCACGGCGGAGCGGCCCGAAGGAACGGCGGAGCAGCGCGACGGTACGTCGGAGTAACGGCGGCCTTTTCGAGGGGTCGGCGGACGGCGGCGCGACGGCGGCGCGCGGGGCGGCAGGAGCGCCCGCGCCGCTGCCCCGCTGACTACGCTGGCCCACGGGGCCGCGAGCCCCGGACGGACCCGGTACCAGGGGGTCGCGGTGTGCCGCGGCCGCCAGTGAGGAGCAGGCCATGGCGACGCCCCCGGCGAACGGGTCGCAGGAGACCAGCGTGCGGCGCGAACCCCTCGAACCCTCGGGCGCGGGCGCCGCGATCGAGCGCTGGACGCTGCGGGCCGGCCCGTACGAGGCGAGCGTGCTCACCCTCGGCGCCACCCTGCACACCCTCATCGCCCCCGACCGCGCCGGCCGGCCCGCACAGCTGCTGCTCGCCGGCGACCGGCTCGCCGAGATCCTCGGCCCGGCCCGGCACTACGGCACGGTGGTCGGCCGCTACGCCAACCGCATCGACGCCAGCAAGGTGACCATCGACGGTGAGGAGCACCCGCTCGCCCCGACCGGCGGCGGCGTCACCCTGCACGGCGGCCCGGACGGCTTCGCGCACCGGATGTGGGAGGCCCGGCCGCTGCCCGACGGCGTCCGGTTGCACCTGCACAGCCCGGACGGCGACCAGGGCTTCCCCGGCGCGCTCGACGTGACCGTCGACTACACGCTGAGCGCCGCCGGCGAGCTGGTGATCGGTTACCGCGCGACCACCAGCAAGCCGACCGTCCTCAACCTCACCAACCACGCGTACTTCAACCTCGCCGGCGAGGGCAGCGGCGACATCCTCGGCCACCTGCTGACCCTGGACGCCGACGAGTACACCCCCGCCGACCACCGGCAGATCCCGTACGGGCGGACGGAGCCGGTGGCCGGCACGCCGTTCGACTTCACCACCGCGCGGCCGATCGGCAAATCGGTGCACGACGAGCACCCGCAGCTGACCGGGCCCGGCGGCTACGACCACAACTGGGTGCTCCGCCCGCGTCCGGCCGACGGCACCCCGGCCCGGGCGGCGCTGCTGGAGGACCCGGCCAGCGGCCGCACCCTGGAGGTGCTGACCACCGAGCCGGGCGTGCAGGTCTACACCGCCAACAAGTTCCAGGGCGCGGTGACCGGCGCGAGCGGTGTGCCGTACGGGCCGTTCGCGGGGGTCGCGCTGGAGACCCAGCACTTCCCCGACTCGCCGCACCACCCGGCCTTCCCGAGCACCGAGCTGCGCCCGGGCGGGGAGTTCCGCTCGACCACCGTGCTGCGGCTGGGGATCAGCTAGGTCCTGGCCGGCCGGCCGTTCGGCGCACGCCCGGCAAGACCGGCGGGACGACCTCACCGAGCTCCCTGCGCATGCAGAGCCGGGGCCAGCGGTCGAGCCCGTGCTCGGCCTCCAGGCGGCGGATCTCCCGCAGGCCGGGGGTGACCTCGGCGCCGTCGAGCGGCCGGAAGCCCAAGCGGGCGTAGTAGGGGGCGTTCCAGGGGACGTCGGCGAAGGTGGTGAGGGTGAGGGCGGGCGCGTCGGTGCCCGCCGCCAGGTGCTCGATCAGCGCCCGGCCGATGCCGCGGCGGGCGTGGCAGGGGTGGACGGAGACCTGCTCGATGTGGAGCGCGCCGTCCACCGGCTCGGCCAGCAGGTAGCCGACGGGCGCGCCGCCGTCCTCGGCCAGGGCGACCAGCACGGTGCCCTCGTCCAGGTAGTGCGCCAGCTCGTCGACGGTGGGCGGGGCGTCCTCGGCGATCTCCGGCATCCCGATGGCGGCGAACGGTGCCCCGGCGGCCCGTTCCAGCTCGCCCAGCAGCGGCAGTTCTTCCCTGGTGGCGACTCTGATGCGCATGGGGACCAGTCTGCTGCAAGACATTTCCGCAACGCAGCGTATTAATGGCGGGGTCCCACACCGGGGTGAATCGGACAAACCGCAGCGGAAGCGCCGCCTGTGAACTACCGTGCGGCCACGTCCAGGACACGCGGGCGTAACGATCCCCATTTCTTGCAGAAACTTGCTGCAAGGACTTTCGGTGATGATTGCGCCGCTGTTAACTTCCTTCCGAGCCCGACGGCAGCAACGGTGCGGTCGGCACGAGGCAGCCATTATGCGCCTGTCTCACAACATCTCGGGCACCCCCACCCTCCCAAGGAGTTCTCATGCGGCGTGGCATCGCGGCCTCTGCCCTCGTTGTGGCCCTCGCGGTCTCGATGGCTGCCTGTGGCAGCAGCGGCTCCAGCTCGGACGGCAAGGCCGACGGGCCGGTCACCCTCACCTACTGGGACACGTCGAACGCCACCAACGAGGCCCCGAACTACCAGGCTCTCGTCAAGAAGTTCGAAGAGGCCAACCCGAACGTCAAGGTCGACTTCGTCAACGTGCCGTTCGACCAGGCGCAGAACAAGCTCCAGACCGCCATGGGGGCCAAGGGCGCTCCGGACGTGTTCCGCTCCGAGGTCGGCTGGACCGCCGCCTTCGCCAAGGCCGGCTACCTGGAGCCGCTCGACGGCACCGCGGCCGCCGCCGACGCCGGCGCCTTCCAGCCCAGCCTCGTCCAGCAGGCCAAGTACGAGGGCAAGCTCTACGGCGTCCCGCTGGTCACCGACACCCTGGGCCTGCTCTACAACAAGGAGCTCTTCACCAAGGCCGGCATCACCGCCGCCCCCAAGACCTGGGACGAGCTGAAGACCGCCGCGGCCGCCGTCAAGGAGAAGGCCGGCGTGGACGGCTTCTGGCTGAAGGCCGCCGACGGCTACTACGCGATGCCGTTCCTGTTCGGCGAGGGCACCGACACCGTCGACGCCGCCGGCAAGAAGATCACCGTCACCTCGCCCGAGGCCGTCAAGGGCATCGAGACGTACAAGACGATGTTCACCTCGCCGGGCACCGCCAAGGCCGACGTCACCACCGACGCCTACGCGCACATGATGGACGCCTTCAACAGCGGCAAGGTCGCGGCGATCATCCAGGGCCCCTGGGAGATCACCAACATCTACAAGGGCACCGCGTTCGCCGACAAGAACAACCTCGGCATCGCCCCCGTCCCGGCCGGCTCCGGGGGCAAGGCCGGCGCCCCCACCGGCGGCCACAACATCTCCGTCTACGCCGGATCGGACAAGGCCCACAAGGCCGCGGCCGAGAAGTTCGCCGCCTTCATGACCTCTGCCGAGAGCGAGTCGTTCATCGCGCAGAAGAACTCCACCCTGCCGACCCGCGCCGACGCCTTCACCCCCGAGGTCAAGGCCGACCCCGGCATCGCCGGCTTCCAGGCCGTGCTCACCAGCGCCCGGCCCCGCCCCGAACTGCCCGAGTACAGCTCGCTGTTCGCCTCGCTCGGCACCAACCTCGGCAAGGTGGTCCAGGGCACCGGCACCCAGGACGGCCTGAACACCGTCGCCACCGACTACGCCAAGCTCCTCCCGGGCTTCGCGAAGTAGCACCCCTGAAGCCGTCCGGCCCGCCGCCACCTCCCCGGCGGGCCGGACGGCCGGACCCGTAGCAGCAGTCGCCGTAGCGAGGCGGCGGACCTCCCCGAGAAGGTGTCGAACATGTCAGTCGCCGTGCAGGGCGCCACCGGCCAGGGCAGCCGGGAGCGCGATCCGCGTCCGGGCCTGATGGAGCGCCTCAAGCGCTCGTACGCCAAGCACTGGTACGCCTACGCGATGATCGCGCCGGTCGTGCTGGTGCTCGGCGCACTGGTGCTCTACCCGCTCGCCGAGGGCATCTGGCTCACCCTCACCGACGCCAACAGTCTCAACGCCGCCCGCAAGATCGGTGTCAACGAGATCCCGGCCAGCTACCACTTCGTCGGCTTCGACAACTACGCCGACATCCTCTGGGGCCCGGGTTCGTACGACCGCTTCTGGTCGCACTTCGTCTGGACCATCGCCTGGACGGCGCTCTGCGTCTGCCTGCACTACACCATCGGCCTCGGCCTCGCCCTGCTGCTCAACCAGAAGCTGCGCGGCCGCGCGGTCTACCGCATGCTGCTCATCCTGCCCTGGGCCGTGCCGACCTTCGTCACCGTCTTCTCCTGGCGCCTGATGCTCGCCGACGGCGGCGCCGTCAACGGTCTGCTCTCCGCCCTGCACCTGCCCGAACCCGGCTGGCTGGACGACCCGCTGGCGCAGAAGGCCGCCGCGATCCTGGTCAACACCTGGGTCGGCGTGCCGTTCATGATGATCTCGCTGCTCGGCGGCCTGCAGTCGATCCCGGCCGAGCTGTACGAGGCCGCCGAGATGGACGGCGCCACCGCCTGGCAGCGGTTCCGCCACGTCACCCTGCCGGGGCTGCGCACCGTCTCCTCCACCGTGGTGCTGCTCGGCGTGATCTGGACGTTCAACCAGTTCGCCGTCATCTTCCTGCTGTTCGGCGCCAACGGCGCGCCCGACGCCCAGCTGCTGGTCACCTGGGCCTACCGGCTCGGCTTCGGCCAGCAGCCCCGGGACTACGCGCAGTCCGCCGCGTACGGCGTGATCCTGCTGTCCATCCTCATCGTCTTCACCTCCTTCTACCGGCGCTGGCTCGCCCGCAACGAGCAGGCCAACGGCTGACGCCGACCGGTAACCAAGCGACTCACGAAGGCAGGTAACCCCGATGAGCACCACCACCGAACGACCCACCGCCCTCGCCGCCCCGGCGGCGGCCGCCAAGCAGGTCAAGTCCCGTCGTCGCGGTGAGTCCAGCCCGCTCGGCAAGGCGCTGGCCCACGGCACCCTGATCCTGGCCAGTCTGATCGCGCTGTTCCCGGTGGTCTGGATCCTCTACGTCTCGCTCGGCCCGGACAAGACGGACTACCTCCACCCCGGCGAGATCCTCGACAAGATGACCCTGTCGAACTACCACACGGTGCTGTTCGACACCGACTTCTTCACCTGGTTCGGCAACGCGTTCCTGGTCTCCGGCGTGACCACGGTGTTCGGCGTGCTGATCGCCGCCACCACCGGCTACGCCGTCTCCCGGATGCGCTTCCCCGGTCACAAGCCGCTGATGTGGTCGCTGCTGGTCACGCAGATGTTCCCGATCGCGGTACTGATCGTGCCGATGTACACGATCCTCTCCGAGCTCGGCCTGCTGGACAGCTACGCCGGCCTGATCCTGGTCTACTCGACGACCACCGTGCCGTACTGCGCCTGGCTGCTGAAGGGCTACTTCGACACCATCCCGGTGGAGATCGACGAGGCCGGCCGGGTCGACGGGCTCACCCCGATCGGCACCTTCTGGCGGCTGGTGCTGCCGCTCGCCCGTCCGGGCCTGGCGGTCGCCGCGTTCTACTCCTTCCTGACCGCCTGGGCCGAGGTGGCCTTCGCCTCCACCTTCATGCTCAGCTCCGACAAGTACACCCTGGCCGTCGGCCTGCAGACCTTCGTCAGCGAACACGACGCCCAGTGGAACCTGATGGCGGCGACCGCAGTGCTGATCGCGATCCCGTCCTCGGTTCTCTTCTACCTGGTGCAGCGTCACCTGGTCACCGGCCTGACCGCCGGTGCCTCCAAGTCCTGACCTGCCGCTCTCTAGTCCCAAGGGATACCGTCCATGACCCAGAACCTGGCCGACACCTCCCGGCCCGCCGCCGACGCCACCGCTCACAAGGCCAGCGCCGGCGCGTCCAGAGGCTGGTGGCGGGACGCGGTCATCTACCAGGTGTACCCGCGCAGCTTCGCCGACTCCAACGGTGACGGCATGGGTGACCTGCCCGGCATCCGCAGCCGCCTGCCCTACCTGCGCGACCTCGGCGTGGACGCCGTCTGGCTGTCGCCGTTCTACGCCTCGCCGCAGGCCGACGCCGGCTACGACGTGGCCGACTACCGCGCGGTGGACCCGATGTTCGGCAACCTGATGGACGCCGACGGGCTGATCCGCGACGCCCACGCGCTGGGCCTGCGGATCATCGTGGACCTCGTCCCCAACCACTCCTCCGACCAGCACGAGTGGTTCCAGCGTGCCCTGCGCGAGGGTCCTGCGTCCCCTCTGCGCGAGCGCTACCACTTCCGTCCGGGCAAGGGCGAGAACGGCGAACTGCCGCCCAACGACTGGGAGTCCATCTTCGGCGGCCCGGCCTGGACCCGCTCGCAGAACCCGGACGGCACCCCCGGCGACTGGTACCTGCACCTGTTCGCCCCCGAGCAGCCCGACTTCAACTGGGAGAGCCCGGCCGTCGCCGACGAGTTCCGCTCGATCCTGCGGTTCTGGCTGGACATGGGCGTCGACGGCTTCCGGATCGACGTCGCGCACGGCATGGTGAAGGCCCCCGGCCTGCCCGACCTCGGCGGCGCCGACCAGCTCAAGCTGCTCGGCAACGACGTCATGCCGTTCTTCGACCAGGACGGTGTGCACGAGATCTACCGCAGCTGGCGCAAGATCCTCGACGAGTACCCGGGCCAGCGGATCGGCGTCGCCGAGGCGTGGACCCCGACCGTCCAGCGCACCGCCAACTACGTGCGCCCCGACGAGCTGCACCAGGCCTTCAACTTCCAGTACCTGGGCACCTCCTGGGACGCCGCCGAGCTGCGCGAGGTGATCGACGTCTCGCTCGACTCGATGCGCCCGGTCGACGCCCCCACCACCTGGGTGCTCTCCAACCACGACGTCACCCGGCACGCCACCCGGTTCGCCAACCCGCCCGGCCTCGGCACCCAGATCCGCACCGCCGGCGACCGCGAACTCGGCCTGCGCCGGGCCCGCGCCGCCACCCTGCTGATGCTCGCGCTGCCCGGCTCCGCCTACGTCTACCAGGGCGAGGAGCTCGGCCTGCCGGACGTCACCGACCTGCCCGACGAGGTCCGCCAGGACCCGTCGTTCTTCCGTCAGGCCGGCCAGGACGGGTACCGCGACGGCTGCCGCGTCCCGATCCCGTGGTCCGGCACCGAGGCCCCGTACGGCTTCGGCCCGGTGGCCGGCGGCCCGAGCTGGCTGCCGCAGCCCGCCGAGTGGGCACAGCTCAGCGTCGAGGCGCAGACCGGCGATCCGACGTCCACGCTGGAGCTGTACCGCAGCGCGCTGGCCGTCCGCCGCGCGCAGGCCGACCTCGGCGCCGGCACCGGCGTGGAGTGGCTGGACAGCCCCGAGGGCACCCTGGTGTTCCGCCGCGGCTCCTTCGTCTGCACCGTGAACACCACCGCCGAGCCGGTCCGGATACCGGCCCCCGGCCGCCTGTTGCTCTCCTCCACGGACGCCGTGGTGGACGGCGGCGAGACGGTGCTCGCTCCGGACAGCACCGACTGGTGGGCGGTCTGACGTGGTTGCAATAGGCTCTGGGACCGTGACTACGGCGCGACTATCAGACATCGCGGCGCAGGCGGGGGTCAGCGAAGCCACCGTCTCCCGCGTACTCAACGGCAAGGCGAACGTCTCCGCCACCACCCGGCAGACCGTGCTGGCGGCGCTGGACGTGCTCGGCTACGAGCGGCCGACCCGGCTGCGCCAGCGCAGTGCGGGCCTGATCGGGCTGATCACGCCGGAGCTGAGCAACCCGATCTTCCCCGCGCTCGCGCAGGTGATCGAGCAGGTGCTGAGCCGGCACGGCTTCACGCCGGTGCTCTGCACCCAGACGCCCGGCGGCTCCACCGAGGACGAACTGGTGGAGATGCTGGTCGACCGGGGCGTGGCGGGCATCGTCTTCGTCTCCGGCCTGCACGCGGACACCACCGCCGACCACGACCGGTACGCCCGGCTGACCGGCCGGCAGGTGCCGTTCGTACTGATCAACGGCTTCAGCGAGAAGATCGACGCGCCGTTCATCTCGCCGGACGACCGGGCCGCGATGTGGATGGCCGTCCAGCACCTGGCCGAACTCGGCCACGAGCGGATCGGCCTGGCCGTCGGGCAGCGCCGGTACGTGCCGGTGCTGCGGAAGATCGAGGGCTTCACGGCGGCCATGCGCGAGGTGCTCGGCAAGACGCAGGAGGAGGCCGAGGCGCTCGTCCACCACACGCTGTTCAGCGTGGAGGGCGGGCATGCGGCGGCCGGCGCGCTGCTCGACAAGGGCTGCACGGCGATCGTCTGCGGCAGCGACATGATGGCGCTCGGCGCGATCCGCGCGGTGCGCCAGCGCGGGCTCCTGGTGCCGCACGACGTCTCGGTGGTCGGCTTCGACGACTCGCCGTTGATAGCGTTCACCGAGCCGCCGCTGACCACCATCCGCCAGCCGGTCGAGGCGATGGCCACCGCGGCCGTCGACGCCCTGCTGGAGGAGGTGGGCGGGGACGCCGCCCAGCGCGGGGAGTTCATGTTCCAGCCGGAGCTGGTGATGCGCGGCTCCACGGGCGCCGGCGCCCGCTGAACGACAACGACCGGGGCCCGGAGAGCGGATTGCTCTCCGGGCCCCGGTCGTTGCGTTGTTCAGCCGTCCTGGGCGATCGGGCGGTCCGGGCTCACCCGCCGGTCGTCGGCGGCGTCGCCGGTCCGGTTCTCCGTGCGCCGGCCCCGGGCCAGGTAGTCGCGCAGGACCAGCTCGACGGCGTCCTGCGGGTTCTTGGTACCGGCGAGCATCATCACGTCGATGGCGAGATTGGCGTCGAGCGTGACGGTGATCTGGGCCATGGAGACTCCTTCTCGGGTGCGAAGCAGCAGCATGCCCGCTGCGCGCCGATTCCACCACGGTCTTCGCCACCCCGCTCGCCGCCGTCGGCGGGCAGGCCCGGGGTGCGTCCGACGATTCGCGTCGCACGCCCGGCGGGAACGGCCCGGACACGCCGCAGCCCCCGGGGAGGAGCGACCAGACTCTCCCCGGGGGCTGCGGCGTAGGGTGCGGCTCGGGAGCCGCACCTGCGGGTCAGACCCGGCCGGCGAAGTCCGGGGCCCAGTTGGCGATGGTCTGGGTGCGCACGCCCGAGCTCGGGTTGGCGGCCTCGACGTACTTGCCGTCGCCGATGTAGAGCGCGACGTGGTACACGCCGGAGTCCTGGCCGTTGTTGGACCAGAACAGCAGGTCGCCCGGCTTGAGGGCGTCCAGCGAGACGTGGGTGGAGGCGGCGGCCTGGTCGGCGGCGACGCGCGGCACGGAGATGCCCGCGGCGCGCAGCGCGGCCTGGGTCAGGCCGGAGCAGTCCCAGCCGCCGTTGCCGGTGCCGCCGTAGACGTACGCCTGGCCGACCTTCGACTCGGCGAAGGCGACCGCGGCGGCCATGCTGCCGGTGGCGGCCTGCGCGGGCGCCTGGGTGTCGGCCTGGGCGGCCGGGGCCTGCGCGGCCGGCTTGGCGGCGGCGGTGCCCGCGGCGGCCTGGCCGGAGTTGCCGGAGGAACGGTTGAACCAGTCGAAGTTCTTGCCGGACTCGTCCGAGGCCTGGTCCTTGGCGCGGTCACCGAAGGTCAGGTGCTGGCCCGGGTAGATGACGTGCGGGCCGTCGGTCAGGGTGGAGCGGTTGAGCTCGTACAGCCGCTCCCAGCCGCCCTGGACGTGGTTCTTGTCGGCGATCGAGGCGAGCCAGTCGCCGGCGGCCACGGTGTAGTCGTTGGAGGCGGCCTTGTCCTGCCACTTCTGCGACCAGTCGTGGCCGCCCTGCGGCTTGGCGGAGTCGGCGGAGGCCGGGGCCTGGTCGGCCTTCGGCGCGGCCGGCTTGGCGGCGGCCTGGGGCTGCGCCTGGGTGGCCGGCTTGGCGGCCGGGGCCGGGGTCTGCGCGGCGGGCTTGGCGGCGGTGGTGGTGTCGACGGCGGCGGGGGTGCCGCCCTTGGTCAGACCGGCCTGGACGGAGCAGACGGGCCAGGCGCCGGGGCCCTGGACGGCGAGCACCTTCTCGGCGATCGCGATCTGCTGGTCCTTGGTGGCGAGGTCGGCGCGGGCCGCGTACGCGGTGCCACCGAACGCGGCCCAGGTGCTGTTGGTGAACTGGAGGCCGCCGTAGAAGCCGTTGCCGGTGTTGATGCTCCAGTTGCCGGTGCTCTCGCACTGGGCGACCTTGTCCCAGGTGGCGACGGAGGCGGCGGAGGCGGTGCCGGTGGTCAGGCAGGGGACGGTGAGGCCGATGCCGACGACGCCGAGGGTGGCGATCGCGCGACGGGTACGGCCGGACAGGCGGGTGCCGTTGGTGGGCAGCATGAAGATGCGGTCCTCTCCCACGCCTGCGAGGTGAGCTGTCGGATTCGGGCTGGAGTTGCCCGGCCGCGCTGTGGACGCGGCTTCACCCCTAGCCCTGAACCGGTACGCGGACCGGTCCGGGGCGACTTACCTGTGGTTCCCCCGCTCCTGCCGTGGTGCGTTTCTGCGCTGCCAGCGCACCCGACGGCAGGACTCGGCGTTGCGGATGAGCTGGGTCCGTGTGGCCACGAACGGGGAGCACGTTAAGCAGACTTAAGTTCAAACCGCAAACATGTGTGACGCTCGTCACGGTTTACGGAACGCGTGCCGTATGGCTGTCCACCATGATCAGAAATGACCGGTTTCGCGCAACGCCCGTCGGGGTCAACGCAACTGCCTATGCTTCAGAGGGTCAGGACTGACGCAGCCGTCTGGGGGGAGGGCTACGCAACGATGGCCATGGACGAGGAGCCGGACGCCGGTCGGCCGGCGGAAGGGCGTCGCCGGGTGTACCGCGGGGCAAAACGGCGCAGACCGGACATTCTGCCCGCTGATCCCCGAACTCCCGTACGCCGCCGGACGATGCTGCGCTGGCTCGCCGTCGGCACGGTGTTCGCGGCGGTCAGCGGCGAGGAGATCCTGCGCCGCTCGCTGGGCGGCCCGGACGCGGCGGCGACGCACCCGGACGGGACGGACCCGGGCGCGGTGGGGGCGGACCCGGACGCGGCGGGGATGGACCACGGGGCGCCGCCTCTCGCCGGCACCCCGGACGGCACCCCCGCCGCACCCGGGCAGCCCGCCGCGGCGCCCACCGTCGACCAGGGCGGCCGCCGCTGGTCCGACCCGGCCGGCTGGGGCGGCAGGACACCAGGCCCGCAGAGCGCCGTCCGGATCACCGACAAGGTGCTGCTCGACACCGACGCCACCGTCGCCTCGCTGCTGGTCGAGCCGTCGGGCACGCTCACCTTCGCCGCCGACCGCACCGTCACCCTCGCCTCGGCGGGCAACGTGGAGGTCCGCGGCATCCTCGCCCTCGCCCCCGACGGCGCCGCCGTGCACACCCTGCGCTTCCCGGCCGTCGACGAGAAGCGGTTCCAGGGCGACGGCATGAAGGTGGTCGACACCGACGTCGGCCTCTGGGTCACCGGCGCCGGGTACCTGCGACTGGACGGCGCCGCCAGGACGGCCTGGGTCCGCGCCGCCGGCGAGCTGCGGGCCGGCGACACCACCGTCACCCTGGCCGCCCCGCCCGCCGGTTGGCAGCCCGGCGACGAACTCGCCGTCACCCCTACCGGCCCGCCGGACGAGGAGGGCTTCTCCACCCGCTACGACCTCGTCCCCGTCCGGTCCGTCAGCGGATCCACCGTCACCCTGGGGGCGCCGCTGAAGTACGCCCACCCGCGGGTGTCGGCCGGAGGGGGCGTCACGGTCGGTGCGGAGGTGCTCAACCTGACCCGCAGCGTCCGGGTCGAGGGCAGCGCCGCGGGCCGGGCGCACGTCCACGTCACCAGCTCCCGCCGGGCGGACGTCCGGCACGCCGCCCTGCGCTGGGTCGGCCCGCGCGCCGAGACCGAGGAGAGCTGGAAGGGACCGGACGGCTCCGCGCCGGTCACCGCCCCCGTCCTCGGCCGGTACGGGCTCCACTTCCACCTGCTCGGCGACGCCGCCCGCGGCACCGTGGTCGAGGGCGTGGTGGTCCGCGACGCCGGCAACCACGCCTACGTCCCGCACGCCAGCCACGGCATCACCTTCCGCAGCTGCATCAGCCACGACACCTGGGAGGACGCCTACTGGTGGGACGGCCCGCTGGACACCCGCACCCCGCAGCGGCCGTCGGACGACATCGTCTACGAGTCCTGCGTCGCCTCCCGCACCGTGCTGGAGCCCAATCCGCGTGCCTACCGGCTGACCGGCTTCAACCTGGGCGCCGGCACCGGCGGCAAGGCGCTGGACTGCGTGGCCGTCGGCGTCCAGGGCGCCAACGGGGCGTCCGGCTTCGAGTGGCCGGAGAACAGCGAGGGGGTCTGGACCTTCCAGCGCTGCCTGGCCCACAACAACCTTCAGGACGGCATCTTCGTCTGGCTGAACGCCCAGCACCATCACGTGGTCACCGAGTTCGCGGCCTACCACAACGGCGGCTGGGGCATCGAGCACGGCGCCTACCTGAACGACTTCGACTACACCGCGAGCGTGCTGCACGGCAACGCCGCCGGGGGAGTGCTGCTGCACTCGCTCGGCCGGGAGAAGGGCAGCCTGTTCGACGGGCTGCTGATCGACGCCGCCGGACGGAGCGACTTCGCGGTCGCCACCGCGCACCACGAACTCGCCGGGGAGTCCGTCACCTTCAGCCGCAGCCGGTTCACCGGCTACCGGCGGGCCGGGGTCGCATTCCGGGCCACCCCCGACGGCAAGCCGGACGACATCCTGGTGCTGGACTGCGAGTTCGGCGGCAACGAGCTCTGGGTCGACCCGGAGTCCGGGCCGCCCGGGAACATCCTGCTGCGCCGGGCCGGACAGTCCGAGGTGCTCCAGGTGCGCAAGGCGGACGGCGGCGGCACCGCACAGCCGCAGTGGAACGCGAGCACCGCGCCGGTGGCCGACTTCGCCGCGCAGTCCCGGCCCGTGCAACTGCCCGCCCTGCGCCTCCGGGACGCCGCCGCGCCCACCGCCCGGGTGGGCGGCTGACCGGACGGGCGGGACGGCCGAAGGGACCCGGAACGGATGCGTTCCGGGCCCCTTCGTACGGGCTGGTGCTGCGGGCCGCTACGGCGGGCCGCTACTGGGCGGCGTGCCGCCCGCCACCCTCCTCGGCAGCGGCCTCCTCGGCCGTCGCCTCGGGGTCGGCGGCCGGCAGTACCGCCAGGTAGGTGGAGGCGATCAGCTGGCCCACCGTCGGGTACGCGCCCAGCGGCGCGGCCGACGGGCAACCGGTCTCCTCGGCGGCCGTGGCGAGCAGCTCGGAGTCCGCCTCCGGGCCGATCACCAGCGGGGCCAGCGCCGGGTTCTGGGAGCCCATCTCCCGGAGGTGGGCGACGGCCGCGGCCACCGAGCCGGGCAGGTCGAGCGCGGCGGGCACGACCGGCACGGCCAGGCGGGCCGCCAGCAGCATGCCGGTGATCCCGGCGGCATCGGCCGCCTCCTGGCCGCCGACGGTGGTGAGCACCACGCCGTCCGCGGCGGTCGCGATGGCGAACAGCCGGGCACGGTCGGCGCGGGCCAGCCCGGCCTCGGAGAGCCGGACGTGGACGGCCTCGGCCAGCAGCGGGTGCGGGCCCAGCACGTCGGTCACGTGGGCGCCGTACTCGGCGGCGAGTGCGTGCAGGTCGGCGAGGAACCCGTGCGGGCCGGGGAGCAGCGGCACCACGACCGGAGCGGGCAGGCCCGCCTGGGCGGCGTGCGCCAGCAGTTCGGCGACGGTGTGCTCGTTGCCGGCGGACTCGCCCTCGCTCACGTCGCCCGGGAGGTAGCCGGCCGCCGTCTGCACGCCGTTCTGCTCGCTGCGCACGATCGAGAGCAGTTCCTCGACGACGGAACGGGACTCGGGCCCGGCGGTCGCGGGCACCGCGAGCACCAGGGCCGGGGACCCGGCCGGGATCTCGGGGCGCTCGGGGCGGCGGTGGCGCCCCCGCGCACGGGAGCCTGGGGTGCGGACGGGCAGTGGCGCGCCCGGGATGGCTGCGGTGCTCATGGCGGAGATCGTAGGACATCTGGGCGCCCGGCCTGCAGTCGGCTGCCGAACCGGGATAGGCCGCTTGCCCGAAAAACGGACATACGCTGCCAAATCCCCGCGTGGCCACGGACATCTTCCTAGACGTGCTTGACGGGCCCCCGCGTTGCACCCCCGGCGCGTGAGATGTCTCACAGGCGGCGAGGCGTCTGACGGAGGGTCACGGGGGTGCGACTCCCGGCGTTCGAAGATCAACATTCAGCGGGGAGCCGCCTACGGGCGGTTATCGGCGGCTTGCCGATTCAGTCGGCTATGTCCGCTTACGTGCCGTCAGGTGGCGGGGTCGTGAAGAGTTGCAGTTTGGTGGCGAACGGCCCGTGCACCTGCAACGTCCCGTGCTGATGCACGTGCACTGGAGCTATCATCACGTCAAGTGAGGCGTTGTGCCGGGCCGGTACGGGGCCGGCCCAGCCGTTCGGCTGTGCGCCGGGGCGCCGAGCTGGACGACCACTCCGGAGCTCTTCGGGAGATTTCTATGTACAACACGTACGACGCGTACAACGGGATGGCGGCTGCGGACCTCAAGGACGTGGTCTGGCAGAAGAGCCTGCACAGCAACTCTCAGGGCAACTGCGTCGAGTTCGCCGCCCTCCCGGGGGGCGAGGTGGCGATGCGCAACTCGCGCTTCCCGGACGGTCCGGCGCTGATCTACACCCGGGCGGAGATCGCGGCGCTGCTGCTGGGCGCCAAGGACGGGGAGTTCGACCACCTGGCGGTCTGACCGGCCGCCGCCTTCATCATCGGGGGGCCGTCGTGGGTGCTGACACCGCGACGGCCTTTGTCTTGTGCGCGTCCTCGCCGGCTCCCTCCGCCGCCCGGTGCGAGCCGTGAAGGGCGATGCGTGGGGCCTGACGCGCGCCCGGGGTGGTGTGGTCCCCCCCAGGGCCTGCGGGCCGGCCGGCAGGCCGGGCTGGTCGGTGCAGCGGCCCGGGCGTCCTCCTGCTAGGCCGAGCGACGGTGCCGGCCGCCGAGTTCGGGGACGGCGTGCGCCGCACTCTCCTCTGCCTCGAACATCGCCCAGACCACCTTGCCGCCGCCCAGCGGGTGCCAGCCCCAGGAGCGGCTGAAGGAGTCCACCAGGTGGAGTCCGCGGCCCGACTCGGCGACGAAGTCCGCCTCCCGGGCGACCGGGCCCGTGCTGCTGGGGTCGCTGACCGCACAGACCACCTGCGGTGCGCGGTGCACCAGGCTTATTCGGATCGGCAGCCGCCCGTCGGTCGTGGGCCGGCCGGAGAAGTCGAAGTCGTCGGACGCGTTGCACGCCGAACCGGGGTGCGCGCCGATCGCGTGCCGCAGGGCATTGGTCACCAGCTCCGAGGCCACCAGCGCGACATCGTCGAACAGCTCGCCCAGGCCCCAGCGCTGAAGAGCGGTTCTGGCGAAGTCGCGCGCGGTTCTGACGGCTTCGTAGCGAGGGGCGAGCGTACAGGTGACCACATGGGGATCGACTGCCAAGGCCGTACCGGTGCTCATGAAGAGCTCCTCCCATAAGGGGGCGGACACGGCTGGACCCGCCGGGGTCATGCCGGTCACCTCCGACTCGCTCGGCCGCACGGCCGCCCCCTCGACCAGGCGCGCGCGCACACGAACGCCCGGTGGCGCGGGGGCGCTGCCGGGCTGGTGCACGGAGTCGCGCGTGGGGTCGACGCGGAGCCCGCGGGATTGCCAGGGATGTGCAGGTGCACGTGCACCATGGTCCTCTGCGCTCACTGCAGATGCAAGAGTCGATTCACGTGCAGTCGTTCAAATGGCATATGCAAGCGCCGAATGCACGTGCATCCTGGTGCGAGGGGTGCAGAACTGATAGGAACATCCGTCAGTATCGGCACCGTGAGCGCTCAACTGATGGCAGACTGTGCGCTGTTTGCCCTAGGTGGAGGTTTCGACCGCATGACCACAGTTCAGCCGGGCGGCGGCTCGATGGTCCGCCGGATCCTCCTCGGCTCCCAGCTGCGCCGGCTCCGCGAGGCGCGGGGCATCACGAGGGAGGACGCGGGCTACGCGATCCGCGCCTCGGAGTCCAAGATCAGCCGCATGGAGCTCGGCCGCGTCAGTTTCAAGGAGCGCGACGTCGCCGACCTCCTCAGCCTCTACGGCGTCGACGACGGCGTGGAGCGCGAGGCCCTGCTCGGCCTCGTCCGCGAGGCCAACAAGTCCGGTTGGTGGCACAGCTTCAACGACGTGCTGCCGGGCTGGTTCCAGACCTACGTCGGTCTGGAGGAGGCCGCCGCGCTGATCCGTACCTACGAGGTCCAGTTCATCCCCGGACTCCTGCAGTCCGAGGAGTACGCGCGGGCGGTGTTCGGCCAGAGCCGGCCGGTGATCAGCGAGGAGGAGGTCGAACGCCGGGTCAGCCTCCGGCTGCGCCGCCAGAAGCTGCTCACCGAGGGCGACAGCCCCCGCCTCTGGGCCGTCATCGACGAGGCCGCGCTGCGCCGTCCGGTCGGCGGGCCCAAGGTGATGCGCGGTCAGGTGCAGTACCTGATCGACGTCGCCGAGCAGGCCAACGTGGTGATCCAGGTGATGCCGTTCCGCTTCGGCGCGCACGCCGGGGAGTCCGGGGCCTTCACCATCCTGCGCTTCCCCGAGCAGGACCTCGCCGACGTGGTCTACCTGGAGCAGCTCACCAGCGCGCTCTACCTCGACAAGCGGGACGACGTCGACGCGTACATCCAGGTCATGGAGCGGCTCTGCGTGGACAGCCTCACGCCCGAGCGCACCATCGACCTGCTCGCGTCGATCCTGAAGGAGCGCTGACGCCCCGCCGCACGGCACGCTCGTCGCGCAGCGCGCCGACGGCCGCCCGGTCCCGCTCAGCCGCGGGCCGGCGGCCGTTCGCGCTCCGGCGGTGTCTGCTGCGGCGGCCGGCCCAGCCGCCAGTCCAGGTCGTACCGGCGGAACAGGTCGGCCCGGATCGGGGCCAGCGGCAGCTCGGCCCCGGGCAGCAGCACGCCGATGCAGCCGCCCATCAGCGCGCTGCGCAGCACCGCGTGCTCGGCGGCGGGGTCCGGCGCGCCCCAGTCCCGCAGCAGCCCCTGGAGGATCGCGCCGAGCTGCTGCTGCTCGGGGTCCTGGACGAACGCGCCGGTGTCCGGGTCCATGATCAGCGCCAGGTGTGAACGCATCACCCGGGGGTGGTCCATCGCCAGCCCCAGCACCGCGTCTATGGCCCGGGCCAGTCGGGCCTCCGCCGTGGAGCCGGGCGCCAGCTCGCCCAGCGCCGCCGACAGTGCCTGGTGCATCATCCGGTGGGTGGCCGACTGCATCAGCAGCCGTTTCCCGTCGAAGTAGTAGGAGAGCAGCCCACGGGCCAGCCCGGCCCGTTCGGCGATGTCGGTCAGGGTGGTGCCGGCGTACCCGTGCTGGTCGACGAGTTCGACGGTGGCGCGCATGATGCGCCGGCGGGAGCGTTGGCGCATTTCCTCGTTGACCGAATCCCCGCGAGGTGCCATCGTGTCTGCTCCGTACGTTCGTTGGCTCCCGGCCAATATACTGGCGGGGCGAGCGGTCGAACCGTGGCATCCGCACGGGGCGGGCGCGCACGGGCCGGCTCGTACGGAGGTGCCGACTCCACCAACACGGGGGTTTGGTGGAGTCGGCACCCGCCGGGAACGAGGGATCGGCCCGGGCGGCGTTCAGCTCTTGGTCAGGACCTCGCCCCGCCGGTTGTCCAGGTCGACTGACGGATAATCATAGTCGGGTACCGAGGCGGTAGTTGCCGGCTTCCGCCGGTCGAGCACCGCGCCCACCGCGGCGATCACGAAGCCGGCCAGTGCGACCGCGGTGACCAGGAGCAGGGCCGGCCGGTAGCCGTCCAGCTGGGCCGCAGGGCTCTCGCCGCCGCCGCTGCCGGCGGTGATCACCGCTGTGACCGCGGCCAGTACGATCGCGCTGCCGACCTGGAAGGCCGTGTTGACCAGGCCCGAAGCCAGCCCCTGCTCCTCGTCGGCGACGCCGTCGGTGGCGGCGATGTTCACGGACGGGAACGCGAGCGCGAAGCCGATCCCGAGCAGGATCATGCTGGGGAGCATCAGCTCCGGGTACGAGCTGTGCTCGTCCAGCCGCAGGAAGACGGTGTAGCCGAGCAGCAGCGCCAGCACGCCGATCGGCAGCAGCCGCCCCGTGCCGAAGCGGTCCACGATCGCCCCCATCCGGGTCGCCGAGAGGGCGACCAGGGCGCCGGCCGGCAGCAGGCCGAGGGCCATCTCCAGGGCCGACCAGCCGAGCAGTCGCTGCAGGTAGAGCGTGACGATGAACTGGAAGCCCGCGTACGAGCCGAAGATCGTGAACGCGATCAGGTTGGCCCGGGCGACCGGGCCGTTGCGGAAGATCCCGAGCCGGACCAGCGGGTGCGCGGCGCGGCTCTCGGTGACTAGGAAGGCAGCGGCCAGCGCGGCCACCACGGCCAGCGAGCCGAGCGTGCGCAGGCTCGCCCAGCCGGCACCCTGCGCCTCGGTGACGGTGAAGACCAGCAGCAGGACGGCGGCCGTGCCGGTGATCGCGCCCAGGGCGTCGTACCCGCCCTTGGCCCGGTCCTCGGCGGGGCGGGGGAGGAGCCGGACGGCGAAGACCAGGGCCAGCAGGGCGACCGGGACCGGCATCAGGAAGGTCCAGCGCCAGCCGACCGAGGTGAGCAGGCCGCTGAGCACCAGGCCGAGCGAGAAGCCGCTGGCGCCGCAGGTGGTGTAGATCGACAGGGCGCGGTTGCGGGCCGGGCCCTCGGCGAAGGTGGTCGTGATGATCGACAGGCCGGCCGGCGCGGTGAAGGCCGCGGCGACGCCCTTGAGGAAGCGGGCGGCGATCAGCAGGCCGCCGTCGTCGACCAGACCGCCGAACAGGGAGGCGGCGGCGAAGACGGCGAGGGCGGCCAGGAAGACCCGGCGGCGGCCGAGCAGGTCGGCGGCGCGTCCGCCGAGCAGCAGCAGGCCGCCGTAGCCGAGGACGTAGCCGGAGACCACCCATTGCAGGGCGGAGGTGGAGAGGTGGAGCTCGGAGCCGATGGACGGCAGGGCGACGCCCACCATGGAGGTGTCCAGGGCGTCCAGGAACATCGCGGCGCAGAGCACGATCAGCGTGCCCCAGAGGCGGGGAGTCCAGTGCAGCCCGCCGGTTGATGAACCGTCAGTCGGATTGATGGTCGCGGTGGTCATGCGGAGGACACTACATGCACATGCATTCAATGCAAATGAATTAGATGTGACCGCATAAGGTTCATGCGCACGTGCTACCGTGGCGCCGTGGCTGAACTCGACTCCGACGCGGATGCGGCGCTGGTCGCGTCCTGGCGCGACCTGCTGGCCCGGCATGCCGCCACCGCCTGCCTGCTCGACCGGGAGCTGGGCGAGAAGCACGGGCTCGGCATGAGCGAGTTCGAGGTGCTGGAACGCCTGGTCGAGGAGCGGAACGCCGACAACTCCCACACCCTGCGGGTGCAGGAGCTGGCCGACACCGTGCACCTGAGCCAGAGCGCGCTCTCCCGGCTGATCGGCCGCCTGGAGAAGGCCGGCCTGGTCACCCGCGCGATGTGCCCGGACGACCGGCGCGGCATCCAGGTCGCCCTGACCGAGGAGGGCTGCCGCCGCTACACCGAGGCCCGCCCGCTGCAGCGCGAGGTGCTCGCACTGACCCTCGGCAGCCCGTTGGAGGGCGGCTGCGCCGGATCGCGCTGAGGGCCGGCCGGATCCGGCCGGGGGGCGCTCAGAACAGGGTCGAGAGCCCCGGCGCGGCGGCCAGCAGGACGGCGGCCGCAGGGGCGGCGAGCGCGGTGACGGTGAGCCGCAGCCGGTGAGACACGGGCAGCCGGGGCCGCCCGGCGAGCAGCCGGTCCACCCGCTTCGGCGACTGCGCCAGCCCGGGCGGGCAGGAGCCGAACACCCCGCTCCCCAGGTTGAGTTCGGCCAGTGCCAGGGCGGTGGTGTGCCGCCCGTGCCGGCGCGCCGCCCGGTCGTCCGCCGCGAGCTCCACCAACTCGCCCACCTGGTCCCGGAAGGCGCTGAACACGCCGACGCCGGGGAAGCCAGAGGCGAGCGCCTGGGAGCTCTGCGACAGCCAGTGGTGCCGGGCCCGCACGTGCCCGCGCTCGTGGCTCAGCACGGCCGCCAACTCCCGGTCGGTGAGCTGTTGGAGAGCCCCGGTGGTGACCACCAGCCGGGAGTTGTGGCCGGGCAGCGACCAGGCCTCGGGGCGGACGTTCTCCAGCACCACCAGCCGCTCCCGCCGGCTCCGCAGCGCGTCGATCGACTCGGGCAGCTCGGGGGCCCGCGTGGCCAGTTGGGCGTGCCGCCGGTTGCGCAGCGCCTTCGCCGAGCGGACCTCCCGGGTCAGCGCCAGCACGGTCTGCACCCCGCCCGCCGCCAGCACCGCGGCGCAGAGCCGCCCCCAGCCCTCGGCGTCCTGCAGCCCGTACGCGGCCTCCACGCCGTGCGGCGCGCCCGCGAACACCAGCGCCCGCAGCTCGGGCAGCGCGGCCGAGGCGGCCAGGAGGAGGCTCAGCGCACAGCACAGCAGCACGGCCACGACCAGGCACTGCCAGACCAGCAGGGCCAGCACGGGTTCGCTCTCGGCCCAGCGGGCCCGGGCCAGCAGCCGGGGCGCCACGGTCGAGAGCAGCAGTCCGAGCAGCAGCAGGCCGAGCAGGGCCGTCATGGCATGGGCTCCCCGAGTACGCACGGAACGCGACAGCGCTCTGCTGGCCAACCTAAGCGGTGGTGGCGCCCGGTGGAACGACTTTCGGCCACCCAGTGACCAACGCCACGCGCGGTGCGACGGGGGCTCGCGTCACATCGTCAGGAGCATGGCGAACATGCCGATGCCCATCGACAGCCGGCAGGCCCGCGGCAGCCCGGCGGTGGCCGCCCCCGGGCCCCCGGCGCCCCCCGGCGGACCCCCGGCCGGGGTGGCCAGCAGCCGGGTGCCGGCCCAGAGCGAGTAGCCGCCGAAGTAGAGCAGCAGCGCGCCGGTCAGCAGGGGCGTCCCGGTGCTCGCCGCGTGGTGGTGGCCGCCGTGCCCGGACGCTGCGCCCATGGCCAGCGCCATGTACGTCATCGCGAGCCCGCCGATCGCGTGGTGCAGCCGGTGCGCCCGCCGGGCCGGGGTGTCGGGGCCCGCCCGGACGGCGGCCAGCAGGAAGGCCGCCGCCGGGGCGCCGAACACCCACGCCCAGACCGAGGCCGGCACGGCGCTGCCGGAGACGGCCATCGCGGCCATCCCGAACCCCATCAACGCCTCGGCGGCGTCCGACTCGTAGGCGTGCAGCCGGCCGGTCGCGGGCCCGCCGGCGCAGGGGGAGCGGCGCAGCCGGGTGAGGCAGTAGCCGCCGGCGGACGCGGTGAGGAGGGCCAGCAGCCAGCTGACCAGGACTGGTCCGTGCAACGGCGGCCTCCCGGGCGGCGCGGACGGGCGTACCGTCCACGATCACCGCTCGGAGCCGCGTACAGCAGGGCGCGCACAGGGGCGCACGGTGGTGCCCGCCGGAGTGAGGACTCCCGGCGAGCACCACCGCGGTCATGGGTTCAGCCGCCCCGAGGCGATCACCCGGCTGAGGAACCGCCTGGTCCGCTCCTGCTGCGGATCGCCGAACACCTGCTCCGGCGGGCCCTGTTCCAGCACCACCCCGGCGTCCAGGAAGCAGACCTGGTCGGCCACCTCGCGGGCGAAGCCCATCTCGTGGGTCGAGATGACCATCGTCATGCCCTGCTCCTTGAGGTCCCGCACCACCGCGAGCACCTCACCCACCAGCACCGGGTCAAGCGCCGCGGTGATCTCGTCGAGGAGCAGCAGCCGCGGCCCGGTGGCCAGCGCCCGGACGATGGCGACGCGCTGCTGCTGGCCGCCGGAGAGCCGGTCCGGGTACTCCTTCGCCTTGGCCGCCAGGCCGAGCCGGTCCAGCAGGGCCAGCGCCTGCGCCTCGGCCTCGGCCCGCGCGACCTTGTGCACCCGGCGGGGTGCCAGGGTGATGTTCTCCAGCACCGTCAGGTGCGGGAACAGGTTGTAGGACTGGAACACCACCCCGATCCGGCGCCGGACGGCGTCCTCGTCGGTCCGCGGGTCGGTGATCTCCTCGTCGTCCAGGAAGACCGCGCCGTCGTCGATCCGCTCCAGCAGGTTGGCGCACCGCATCAGCGTGGACTTGCCGGAGCCGGACGCCCCGATCAGCGCCGTCACGGAGTGCTCGGGCACTGTGAGGTCGACATCGCGCAGCACCACCTGGGGGCCGAAGCTCTTGCGCACCGACTCCAGTCGCAGCACCGCGGGCCTCGGGTACTCGGAGGTCGTCACACCGCACCTCCCTGGTGCTGACGGCGGTTCATCCGGCGGGTCAGCCAGTCGGTGAACCGGGTGAGCGGGACGGTCAGGACGATGAAGACCAGGCCGGCCACGAGGTACGGGGTGTAGTTGAAGGACCGGCCGGTGATGATCTTCGCCGCGTAGACCGCGTCGATCGCCCCGCCGATCGAGACCAGACCGGTGTCCTTCTGCAGGCTCACCAGGTTGTTCAGCAACGGCGGCACGACCCGCCGGACCGCCTGCGGCAGCACCACGTACCGCATCGCCTGGGCATTGCTCAGCCCCAGCGACCGGGCGGCCGCCCGCTGGCTCGGGTGCACCGCGTCGATGCCGGCCCGGAACACCTCGGAGACGTACGCCGAGTACGTGAGCACCAGTGCGGCGCCGCCGAGGAGGATGGGGTCGCTGGTCACCCCGGCAAGCCGCAGCGCCGGCACACCGGTGATCATCACCAGCAGGCAGATGATCATCGGCAGGCCCAGGAAGAAGTCGACGTACGCCGTGGCCAGCAGCCGCACCGGAAGGAAGACGGGCCCGCGCAGCGTCCGCAGCACCGCCAGCAGCAGGCCGAGGACGAGGATCAGCGCCCCGCACCCGAGCATCAGCTCCAGATTGATCCGCAGACCCTTCAGCACCTCGGGCAGCGCCTGGCGCGCGTAGTGGGCGTTGAAGAAGGTCTTCCGGGTCGCCTCCCAACCGGGGGAGTTGACCACCACCAGGTACAGCGCCACGGCCGTCGCCAGCGTCGACACGCCGGCGATCAGCGCCGAACGGCGGGCCCGCCGCCGCCGGTAGGCCTCGTGGGCCAGCCGGCGCCCGGACGGGCGGTAGCCGTCGTCCGGCCCGTCCTTCTTCTTCTTCTTCTTCTTCTTCCGCAGGACGCTCGCGGACTCCGTGCTCATCGCGGGCCCCCTGTCCGTCGCGGACTCGCCGCTCACCGCGGGTTCCGTGTTCATCGCGTGGTCGGTCACTTCAGCACGGGTGCCGCGACGGCGTCGGCGAGCCACTGCTGCTCCAGCTTCGCCAGGGTGCCGTCCGCCCGCAGCGCGTCCACCGCCCGGGTGACGCAGCCGGTCAGCCTGGAACCCTTGTCCAGCACCAGGCCGAACTGCTCGCCCTGCGGCGAACCTTGTGCCGAACCCTGGGCCGAAGCCTGCGACGGGCCCTCGAACTGCCCGACCACCTGGGCGTCCGTCACCTCGGCGCCGGTGATGTAGAACGCCGTCGGCAGGTCCACCACCAGGGCCTCGATCTGGCCGTTCTTCAGCGCGGCCTTCGCGAGGTCGTTGGAGTCGAAGACGGCCGGCTGGGTGCTGGGCCTGATGGTGTTGGTGACCACGTCCAGGCTGGTGGTGCCGACCTGGGCGCCCAGCTTGGCGCCCTTGAGGTCGGCGATGCTCCTGGCCGAGGCGGCCTTGGAGCTCTTCAGTGCGATCACGGCCTGCCGCACGTCGTAGTAGCCGGACGAGAAGTCCACCGCCTGCTTGCGCTCGGCGCTGATCGAGACCTGGTTGATGTCGAAGTCGAAGTCCTTGGCGCCAGGCGTGGTGGCCTTGCCGAACGGCGCGACCACCCAGGACACCTTGTCCTTGGGGTAGCCCAGCTTCTCGGCCACCGCGTACGCCACCGCCGACTCGAAGCCCTTGCCGTTCTCCGGCTGGTCCTCGGCGAACCACGGGTCGTAGGCCGGCTTGTCGGTGCCGACGGTCAGCGTCCCCGCGGTACGGGTGGCCAGCGCGCCCGGCGCGCAGCCGCCGGCCGTCCCCGACGCGGTCGCGCCCGCGTCGGACGCGGTGTCCTGCGGGGCACAGGCGGCCAGCGCCGCGGCGGCGACGACCAGCAGGGCGGCGAAGGGCTTGCGGAGGGAGGTCATGACAGGGCTCCTGATGAGGGACCGGGCAGGGCGGGGAACGGCGAGGGGCGGCGGCCGGGCACTGACGCGGGCCGCACCCAGGCGGGTCACTTCCCCCCGGTGGCGGCGCCGGAACACAGGCGGCATGGTCGGCGTACGGGGCCGCGCCCGCGGCGCCCCCCGAGCCGGATCAGCAGCAGCGGCAGAGGCCGCGCGCACAACCGCAGGCGTGACAACACGAGGGCGCCCGGAGCAGGTCGATGTGGCGCCGGGCCACCAGGGTCACCGCCGGGAGCATGGCGGGAGGTTCGCATCCCCACGGCGCTTCTGTCCAGAAGATCCAGATCCCCGTCCACATGCCGGACATCCGCCCGTCGGCCGGCGCGTACGCCCTCCACGGGACATCCGTCGGCAGGGCCCCCCTTGAACAGGAGAACCTTTCGTACTTATGGTGGTCTCGTTGAAAACCCTCCTGTCGAAGTGAGTCCACGATGCAGAATCTTTCGCCAAGGCTCGCTGTGGCGGCCGACGCCCCGGTCTCGCCCCACGCCGGCCACCCGGCCTGGCTGCGCCTGAAGGAAGCCGTCGAGGCCCTGCGCCCGCTCCAGTCCAAGGACGGCTCGATCGACCTCGCCGCCGTGCAGCGGCACGCGGTCGATCCGCTGGTCGCCACCGTCCGCGGCGCCGTCGAGGAGCTCGCCCCGCTCTTCCCGCACGACGCCGACTACCTCGCGGCCGTCGACGCCGACCTCGCGAAGTGGGCCGACACCGGCTACCGGGAGCCCGATTTCCTGGACTCGCTGCTCGCCTTCCAGCCCGCCGACCAGCGCGAGGACGGCCTGGAGCACCTCGTCGTCTTCCCGATGTACACCCAGAACGGCAACCCGGACCGCAACCTGGAAGCCGTCCTGCTGCGCGTCGTCTGGCCGGACTGGCTGGCCGAGCTGGAGCGCACCCGCTTCGACAACCCGATGTTCGTGCCGATCACCTTCACCGACTTCACGGCCGGCTACGACACCAACTCCGCCGTGCTGTTCCCCGAGACCGTGGCCGTGCGCAAGGCGCCGGAACGTTTCACCTGGGGCGGCATCTTCTGTGACCGCGAGGCCGCCCGCTTCCGCGCCGTCACCACCAGCGCCGTCCAGCAGCTCGGCCTGGAGATCCCGGCCGACGCCGAGGGCCTGCTCGACGACCAGCAGCGCGCGCAGGAGACCTTCGTCCTGTGGGACCTCGTCCACGACCGCACCCACAGCCACGGCGACCTGCCGTTCGACCCCTTCATGATCAAGCAGCGCAGCCCGTTCTGGATGTACGGCCTGGAGGAGCTCCGCTGTGACCTCACGACCTTCAAGGAGGCCGTGAAGCTGGAGGCCGAGGGCAACGAGCACGCCCGCGACGTCCAGTACGCGGTCCTCTTCGACCGGATGTTCCGCTTCCCGGTCAGCGGTGACCGCGTGCGCAACTACGACGGGCTCGGCGGCCAGCTGCTCTTCGCCTACCTGCACAAGCACGACGCGCTGCGCTGGCGGGACAACCGCCTCACCATCGACTGGGAGCGCGCCCCGCAGGTCACCAACGCGCTCTGCGGCGAGATCGAGACCCTCTACCGGGACGGCATCGACCGTCCCAAGCCGGCCCACTGGATCGCCGCCTACCAGCTGGTCTCCCGCTACCTCACCCCGCACCCCGCCTCCACCTGGGCGAAGGGCCCCGACGCGCTGCCGCTCGACATCACCGACGGCAAGGCGCTCAACAAGGCGCTCTGCGACGCTGTGCTGCCCGACGAGTTCCCGCTGAGCATGTTCTACGAGGCCCTCTCGAAGAAGCTCCGCAACGTCATCGCCTCCACCACCGGCATCACCGGCGCGGGTATCCAGGGAGCTGCCGCATGAGCGCACACCTCGCAGGCAAGGTCATCGCCGTCGCCGGAGCCAGCGGCCCGGCCGGCCAGGCCGTCCTCCGCCGCCTCGCCGCGGACGGCGCCACCGTGATCGGCGCCGACATCGACGCCCAGCGGTTGGAGAAGGCCCTCGACGCCGTGCGCGCCGCCGTCCCCGGCGCCCGGGTCAGCGGGCAGGTCATCGACCTGCTCGACCCGCAGGAGGTCCACGACTGGGCCGACCACCTGGAGGCCGAGCACGGCCACGTGGACGGCCTCTTCCACCTGGTCGGCGGCTGGCGCGGCAGCAAGAAGTTCTTCGACACCCGGATCGACGACTGGGACTTCCTCCACGACACCGTGGTGCGCACGCTCCAGCACACCTCGCTGGCCTTCCAGCCGGCCCTGGTCCGCAGCGAGTCGGGCCGGTACGCGATGATCTCCGCCTCCGCGGCCCACAAGCCCACCGCCGGCGGCGCCGCCTACGCGGCCGCCAAGGCCGCCACCGAGGCCTGGACCCTCGCCATGGCGGACTCCTTCAAGAAGGAGACCACCGCCGAGGACGGCGAGCCCACCGCCGCGGCTGCGATCCTGGTGATCAAGGCGTTGGTCAGTCCCGAGATGCGGGCCGAGAAGCCGGACGCGAAGTTCACCGGCTTCACCGACACCGCCGACCTCGCCGAGAACCTGGCGGGCCTCTGGGACCGCCCCGCAGCAGACCTGAACGGACAGCACCTGTGGCTGACAGCCCGATGACCGATTCCACCCGCACGGACGCGGTACGGCGGCACGACCCCGCCGTCCGCGGCTTCGCCAGCGACAACTACGCCGGCGTGCACCCCGAGATCCTGGCCGCCATCGCCCTGGCCAACGGCGGCCACCAGGTCGCCTACGGCGAGGACGACTACACGTCGAACCTCCAGGACGTCTTCCGCCGCCACTTCGGTGACACGGCCGAGGCCTACCCCGTCTTCAACGGCACCGGCGCCAACGTCGTCGCCCTCCAGGCCCTGCTCCCGCGCTGGGGCGCGGTGATCGCGGCCGAGTCCGCCCACATCAACGTGGACGAGGGCGGCGCCCCCGAGAAGATGGGCGGCATCAAGCTGCTCACCGTCCCCACCCCGGACGGCAAGCTCACCCCCGAGCTCATCGACCAGCAGGCGTGGGGCTTCGGCGACGAGCACCGCGCGCAGCCGCTCGCGGTCTCGATCACCCAGAGCACCGAGCTCGGCACCCTCTACACCGTGGAGGAGATCCGGGCCATCGTCGACCACGCCCACCAGCACGGCATGCTCGTGCACGTGGACGGCTCGCGCCTGGCCAACGCCGCCGCCTCGCTCGGCGTGCCGCTGCGCGCCTTCACCACGGACGTGGGCGTGGACGTGCTCTCGTACGGCGGGACGAAGAACGGCCTGCTCTTCGGCGAGGTCGTGGTCGTGCTCAACCCCGAGAAGGTCCGCAACATCAAGTACCTGCGCAAGACCTCGATGCAGCTGGCATCGAAGATGCGCTTCGCCTCGGTCCAGTTCGAGGCACTGCTCACGGGCGACCTCTACCTGCGCAACGCCGGCCACGCCAACGCGATGGCGAGCCGGCTGGAGGCGGCCGTCCGGGACATCGACGGTGTGACCGTCGTGCGCCCGGTCCAGGCCAACGCGGTCTTCGCGATCCTCCCGCGTGAGGTCAGCGAGCGGCTGCAGAAGCGTTACCGCTTCTACTTCTGGAACGAGCACACCGGCGAGGTCCGCTGGATGTGCTCCTTCGACACCACGGAGGCCGACATCGACGCCTTCGCGGCCGCCATCGCCGAGGAGATGGGCCGCGCCTGACGCGTGCCCGAACCGCTGATCGTCCCGTCCTGCCGGTGCAGGGCGGGACGATTTGCATGTGGCGGGGCGGTCCCCGTACAGTTCCGGAGTCGCACCGAGAGGGGCGGCGGAAAGCAAGTCCGATGAATGAAACTCCGGAAAACGGGGCGGAAAACGTCTGATAAGCTTCAAACACGAAAGAACGAAGCGCCCGGAGGGCCCGCTGGAAGGCGGTCCGAAGGAAGTGTCCGTTCCTTGAGAACTCAACAGCGTGCCAAAAGTCAACGCC